>JARROF010000216.1:0-6898 GCA_037384205.1 Novosphingobium sp.
CATTTCCGGTCCTCACACCTGCGGCGCTACGCCACCGATCTCCGCTGTTACTGCGGTCGTGCGCTGGGAGTGGCCCTGCCATTCACCTGCCTGCGGCATCCGCCGCAAGCAACAAGCCCGACAGCAAGAGTGCCGCTTCGGCGGATCATTCCGGGTTCGTAGACAGTCCCCCCCATCGAGGTTCCACTTTCAGGTAGTCGACCGTCGGCGGTCGTATGGGCTTGCCGCGGGTCAGCTCCAGATAACTTTCGTCGCCGATGGAGTGGGCGGATACGAGCCACCCCTTGAAGGTTGCCAGTTTGTCCCCTTCGCGCTCCTGCGGCGGCTCGAAAAGGGAGTAGAGCCGCTGCTCCAGCGGCTCCAGGGTTTCATCGATCACCCACCGGTCCGAGGGGCCGAGCCGCGCCTCGTACAGGGTGCATCCCCGTTTGATGGTCACGTCCAGCGCGGCATTGGTGAGCCGCGGGTGATCGGCAATGGCGGCCTTTAGCTGCCGATGAACATCGAAAGCCATCGCCAGGCCGTCGACATAGAAGAACGCGCTCCAGACCCCGACGCTGTAGGGATAGTTCAAGGTACAGGCACACTTGGATGGACACGGCATGGCCGGAGCGATCTCGCGGATAGCCGTCAGCTCGGCCACACAACTGGCCTCGACTTTCACCTTGTAACAATTCCGGCAACCGAAGGGGACGAGCGATTGTCGATAAACCTCCCTGAAAAGGAACAGGTTCAGGAATGAACACGGATAATAGTGGCGTCTGGGATCCTCGGCGCCACGGCTGTTGATTTCCGCCGATCCACCGTGCTCAACCCGTGTCGGAAGACGCAGCCGCCCCTCGGAGGTCCACTCGATTCTCCCCGCTTCCACCAGGGTGTCGACCAGCGTGTGTCCAGCGATTTCCCGCAAGGCCATCGACTCGCCCAACGCAGCGATCAGTGCATCGCGAACCATTTTGCCCCGGTTCATCCCACTCCCCCTGTCATCGACCAGGTAATTGCGCAGGGTATCATCATTCCCGAAAATGCCCCCATCTTGAAGTGGTGCCGAGTCATTGGGAGAGTTACCCTTCGGTACGCCGCAGCATCGTGCGAGTTACATGTGTTTCGTTTGACGGCGGGCTGGCCGCGTATTGGAACCCTTCGATGCACGTGCAATCGGTTGTGCGGAAGGAGGCCGGACGATTTCATACATCGAAGGCCGCGTCAAATGCGGAGCGCGGGGTATCGCGTCCGCATCTGGATGCACTGTATGCTGGTGCCAACGACCACCGGAATTTCCCCGCATCAAGTTGTGGCGCGATGCCCTCGACCATTTCGTCCTCGACCCGACAGCGCTGAGCCGCGACTGGTTCCGTGCCGGGCAGGTTCGTCGAACCGGTGATTTGCAGGCCGATTTCACCCGGTGTGTGCGGGTCGCAGAGGGAGTGCTCCTGCGCCGCTATACCCGCCCCTGGTCGTTGGCGCGGATGGAGGCGACGCTCGACACCTTCGCAGACGATGTATCGTTGAACCGTAGCCCCGGGTGATGTGCTTCCGGATCGTTGGGGAGCCTCCCCACCACCCCGCAGACCCCCGGCCTTGGGGCGGGTTTCCTTCGCAGATAAACGCTGCTACGGTTGGCAATCGACGATTGGGGAATTGAGGGAAGCCCGTACCATGAACGACAAAGATCAACAGTGTGCCAGCCAGATGCCTGCTGCCATCGCCAATGGCGTAGAATCTTCGCTTGAAGGCGAAACGATCGCCACTGGTGAGCGCCGTCTCTGGTCGGCGCCGCGGCTGCGTATCCTGCCGACCGAAAACACGATGGGGCCCTCCACCTTTGCCTCCGGACAGGCCGCGCACGTTTCGTAGGTTCCTGCCCCCCCGGGCGGCCCATCCCGTGTCTTTGGAAGTCCCGTCGGGATGCCGCCATTTTGGTACGCTAAATGTTCTTTTTCGTCTTCTGGTCCAAGCATGACCGAGGGCCGGGGCTCGATGCTAAATCGCTGAACCGGCGCCTGGAGGCGAGGCAATGGCCAGTCCGGGCGACTCTTACCACCCCTGACGGTGACCTGCTCAGCTGTTTCGGTGTGGCGGGCGTCAGCCGTGCCGTGCGTGACGAAGGGCTGCTGCTGGCCGGTGACGTTCGTCTCGATACCCTCGACGGGCGGGTCGTGGATGGCGCCCCCTTCACCGCGCTGGCCGACGGCTACCGCAGGTTGGGGCGGCGGCTGGCCGGCGCCTGTGTCGGCGATATCGCACTGGCCGTCGTCGATCCGTCGGAGCGGCGCCTCATGGCCATCGGCGACCGGCTGGGCGTTCATCCCCTCTATTGGCAAGAAACCCCCAACGCCGTCCTGGTGACCAATCTCCCGGCCGCCTTCAGCGTTGCCGGTGTCGCCAACGATCGCCCCGATCGCGAGGCGATCCGCGAGTTCACGCTCTGGTCGACCCCTGAAGACGGCGCCACCTTCCTGCACGGTCGCAAGCGGCTGCCCCCGGGCCACTGCCTGCTCGCCGACCGGCAATCAGGGAACGTGCGGATCGAGCGTTACTGGCACCCCGACGACGTTGCCGTCACCTTCGGCCTCAAGGACCGGGAAGTGGCCGAGGAAGGGCGGCGGCTGGCGGATCAGGCGGTGCGCCGCCGTCTTCCTGCCGCGGGGTGCGTCGGGCTTGAGGTGAGTGCCGGCCTCGACAGCTCCCTGGTGGCGGCGCTGGCCGCCCGCGCGGGGCGCGAGCGCGGCCTCGCCTTCGCTCCGGCGGCCATGGTCTATCCCGACTGGGCGTTGGCGGCACTGGCGTCGACGCAGTTCCCGCACGCCGATCCGCGGGAGCCGGTGGCCCGGGTGCTGGCCGAACTGGGCCTGCCGCCCGCCCGCTTTGTCGACGATGTCGGCGCCGACGTGGTGGAGCGGACGCGGAGTTCGGTCCAGCGCCTGGAGGCGCCCTGGTCCCTGGCGCGTGCGAAGGCGGATCTCCACGGCGTCTTTCTCGATCAGGGCGCGCAGGTCTTCCTCACCGGCGAGGGGGGCAACGAGGCGGTTGCGCTACGCCGTTTCGCCGGTTCCAACGCCTCCGCCGAGGTGTTCGAACGGCAGGTGACGCTCAGTGTCGAGCGCGCGGTCTCGCCGCGGGCGCGTTCGGTGCATGACTCGATCGCCTACGCCCTGCAGCGGCAGGTCAACGTTCGGGGCTGGGAGGGGATGTATCTGGATGCGGCAGATCGTGGGCTCGATGTCCGCCACCCGCTGCTCGATGCGGACCTCGTGCGCTTCTGCCTCTCCCTGCCCGGGGAGCACTTTATCCGCGACGGTTATGATCGGCGGCTGATCCGCACACTGGGAGAGGGGTTGATTCCCGAGGAAATCCGGCTTCACCGCGGGAATACGCCACATGGCGTGAAGGTCGCTCGGGCACAGGTGTGGCGGGAGCGGGAGAGCGTCATCGCCTATCTGGAGCAGATGGGCCAGCGGCCGGCGGTGGCGGAGTTTTTCGACGTCGACGAGATGATCGCCTTCCTCCGTGCCGAAGAGAATTTGGACTTGCGGCGAGAGAAGATCATCGATTGGGCCGTGCTGATCGTCGGCCTGCGGATGATCGCCGGCCTCGAGGAGATGGGCTGAGTCAATGGGCGCCGGTTGAGCATGAGATGATTTCCAACATGGACCGCCACACCGATATGTTCACCTACCTGATCGCCGGGCAACGCTGGCGTTCCGCGATCCCGCTGCCCGGGGTGGTGCCGCTGGAGGATGGTTGCGACAGCGAGGCCGACATCGTCGTCCAACACGGTGAGGTTCCCATGGAACTGGCGGAGGCGGAGTATCGCACCCGCCACCTCCAGGTCCGGCGGCGCGACGGCCTGGTACTGCTCCGCCCCCCGCTGGGACCGCGCTATCTGGTCGGTGGGGGCCGGATCGTGGTCGAGGCCGCTGGCGACCGCGACCTGGCGCTGGTCGCCTCCGCCCTGGTTTCCACCCTCTTCGGCATCGTTTGCTACCAGCGGGGCCTGCTGCCGCTGCAGGGCAACGGGGTGGTGGTGGGCGACTCTGCGGTGCTGATCGCCGGGGCGTCCGGTGTGGGCAAGTCGGCCTTGGCGGCGAGTTTGGCGTTGGAGGGTTTTGCCCCGATTGCCGACGGAGTGGTGCCGGTCACTCTGGACGCGCGACAGGGGCCGGTGGCGCTGCCGACGACGGAGCGGTTGCGACTTTGGCCAGAGACGGTTGCCGGTCTCGGGTTGGGCGGAGAGGCCGTCGATTTTCCCGCCGAGGGGGCGCTGCGGGGGAGCTGGGACCCCGGGCTGAATCCGGGGCGGGGACAGCGCCCGGTTGCCGCGCTCTACGTCGTGCTGCCTCAGCGTCGCACCGACCCCGATCTTACCCCGTTGTCCGGCAGCAAAAAGGTCGGCCTGGTCGCTGAAGTCACCTATCGACCGCTGCTCCAGCGGGCGCTCGGCAGCCACCCTGCCGGTTTCCCCATCCAGGCAGCACTGGGCCGGCGGGTCCCGATTCACTACCTCGCCGCCCCTTCGCGGTACGAGCGGTTGCCGGATGCCTGCCGGCTGCTCTACCGAAACTGGGAAGCGTTGGGCATCCTCTAGTCAGAGCACCAGGATCGAATCGAGTGGCGAAGATCAACCTCATCGCAACCTACCCCAAGTCGGGCACGACCTGGACCCGCATGCTTCTCGACAGCCTGCGCCAGGGCGGGGTCGGGGTAGGCATCAACGGCGTCTCGCTCACCGTTCACCTGTCCTATCGGTATTGGATCGACGAGCAGCTAATGATGGAGACCGTCGACCTGCCGAGGGAGTGGCAGCGGGGATTGCAGGGCCGCGCCCTGCGCGCGTTGCATGAGGACGGCACGGAGCGCACCGTGTTCGGAACCTCCCACGCCGCCTATCCCGATGCCTCCGATGCCGAACTCCTCTTTCCGCCATCGACCATCGAGCGGGCGCTCTACATGGTGCGCAACCCGCTGTCGGTGGCGCCCTCCTACGCTGATTTCATGGGGCTGTCCTTGGATCGGGCGATCGATCAGCTGGCCGATCCACACAATGCTCTGGGAGTCGGCACAGATACCCGCCACGGTTCGAACTTTCCGGCCTTTCTCGGCTCCTGGAGCCGGCATGTGCGCTCCTGGCGCGAGAGTGGCCTTGAGGTGATGATCGTGCGCTATGAAGATCTGCTCGACGACGGCCACCGCACATTGACTTCTATAGCCCGTTTCCTGGGTCTCCCCGATGACGGGCCGGTCGTGGAGAGCGCCTTGGGCCGCCACCGTTTCGATCGACTGCAGCGGCAGGAGGCGCGGGACGGGTTCGTCGGTTCCCACTATCGGGAAAAGCGCTTCTTTCGCAGCGGTTCGTCCACCGCCTGGCGTTCCGAGCTCTCGGCGCCTCAGGTGGCGCGCATCGTCGAGGCGCACGGCGAGGAGATGGCGCGATACGGCTACCTGCCGTAGGCGCGGTCACCGGCTTCGAATCGAGGGGAGGGGTTTGGAAGAGCTGGATCGCTGGTTCTCATCCCGCTGGCTGGAGGTCGGCGCGCAACGGGAACTTCGTGTGGAGGGGACCTCCCGCTCCTGCTTGCAGGGGCCTCGGCGCAGTGGCCAGCGTGGCCAGCCGGGCCCTGTCGATCGCCCCCTCCTCCTGATTGAACACCCACTGGCGCGCTTGGCTCGCCATCAGAGGCGTTGTATGCGCGGCTGCGTGCATCAATTGCCTTGTCGGTCGCAGGTGGACGTCAGCTCAAGAGGTGGGTACCTTGTGCGGGTGTCTGCAACCGCCCGGGGCGAAGACGCCTCGCCGTTTCGGCGGTGGTCGAGTGTTTCCCCTCGCCGGTATCGATTGGAGCGGTCTCATGAAAGGAAGCGGGCCAGAGTGTCACACGGCAAAGTCTGGTATCGTTCCCGCCGTTCCCGTGGCTAGTCGCCCGGCCGGTAGCGCCACCAGGGTGTCGCCGCATCGAAGGCATGCCTCGGGTATACTCCCTGGCTGCGGTAGCGCCCGGTACTGGTGGGGCCGCCGCGAGCCGGACATTTCCACGCTTCCCCTGGTTGCTGCACTTTGTATAGAATGCCAATTATGAGCCTGTGCCTCATCCTGTTCCAGCCACGATCGGGTTCCTCGCTGCTTGCCCAGACGCTACGCATCCTTGGCAAGCCCGTGCTGGGCCGCTTCGACAGCAACTGCCGGCAGGCGTTGAACCCGCGGGGTTTCTGGGACATCCCGGAGATCCGCGATCATGGTCTGACCGTCGAGCGGCGGGTGAAGTATCGAGAGGAGCTGGCCGATGCGGTGGTGAAGATACTGTTGTTTTCGACCTTCGAGGGCGGAGGCGAGCAGTGGGCGTGGTTCTCCGAGGAGCGGCCGGCGGTGTTCATCACCTACCGCCATCCACTGGAACAGGCGCTGTCGGCCAATGCGGCGTTCCGTCGCAAACAGGCGGGCACGCAGGAGCACTTCGTCGCGATCACCCGCTCGCTGCGCAACTGGACGTTCGCCATCGGCAAAATCGTGCGCTTCGTCCGGGAGAACCATCCCGACTTGATCCCGCAAATCCGCTTTGTCGGCCATCACGAGCATCTGGAAGACCCGGTCGCCTTTGTAGAGAAGCTCGCCCGGCATGCGGGGCTCAACCCTGATGCGGCGTGTCTCCGGCGGGCGGTGGAGAACATCGACGATACGCTCTACCGGTTCCGGCTCAACGAGGTTCCCGCAGAATACCAGCGCTGGTATCAGGCGATGCCGGCGCGCCGATACTTCGAGATTCTGCGTACGGCACCGGACACCCTGTGGGATATGGAGTGGCCTGACGCGCCGACCGCCGATGCCCTCCCCCCGGGCTGATCGAGTGTTCTGGCCTGTTTTCAGAAGGATGGCCGAACGTGGCCTAGCAGGGGTGGAGCG
>JARROF010000217.1:0-5033 GCA_037384205.1 Novosphingobium sp.
GGATCGGACCGAAGCCGGCATTGTATACGCCCCGATCCTCATTCGCGACGATCTTGGCATCCTTGAGAATTAACCGGCGTCGGTCAGGACGCGCGGCTGGATCCTGCCATGACAAGCATTTGTCTACAAAAAGCGCTCCCCTCCCGCAGGGAGAGGAGCGCGGTTTGGGGCCGGTTGCTCAGAACTTGAAGGCGAGCCCGGCCATGTAGGTCGTACCGCTCTGGTTCTGGTTGTAGAGGTAGCGGTTCTGGCCCCAGAACTGCGTGTCCTTCTCATTCGTGAGATTGATCGCATTCACCGAAAGCTGCAGCGCGTCGGTGATGTTCAGGAAGGCCGAGGCGTCGATGTATGTCGTTCCCTCGAACCCGCGGGTGCTGGCGCTCATGGGCTTATCGCTATATCCCGTGTACCAGCGCGAGCGATGGCTCAGCGAGCCGCGCGCGCCCCAGCGCCTGGTTTCGTAGTAAAGCGTGAAGTTGTAGCTGGTGTCGGAGATGCCGGTGATGTCCTTGTCGGCATCCACATAGGTGAAGTTCGCCAGGGCCCCGAGATTGTCGAAGGGAGCCGGACTCTTGACGATGGTATTGTCCGTTGCCCCCGGGATCGTACTCGACGGAACGCCTGTCTCGCTGAAGGGGATGCCGCTGTCGTCAGGCACGGACTTGATGAAGTTCTTGATCCACTTGTGGAACACGCCCACGGAAATCAGGCCGACATCGCCGAAATAGTATTCGAGCGACACGTCGATCGTGGAGTCCTTGAACGGTTTGAGATTGGGATTGCCGCGCGATACCGAGATATCGCATTCGTTTTTGCCGCCGGCATCAACGACGCAGGGATCGGCGTTGGCAAAGGCTGAGCCTTGCGCCGCCATTGAACCCAGGCTCGGGCGGTTGAGGTTCTGCGTGGCGGCAAAGCGCACCAGCGCATCCGGAGTCACTTCCAGCACCGCGTTCATCGCCGGAAGCACGCCCGAGTAGGAGCCCTTCACATCGGTCGTGCCGAGATAGGCATAGTCGTGGCCCTGAATCCAGCCGGTGCTCCGGGTGTCGGTGCTATAGCCGCGAAGGCCGACATTGCCGCGAAAGCGCATGCCGGCAAGTTCGCTGTCCCAGTCCGCCTGGACATAGCCGGACCAGGTCTTTTCGGTGACGTCGAAAACATTCTCGATGTCCTCGATCACCCCGCCCGATCCGTCGGCGTTCTGCTTGAGACGATGATACTCGTTGTATTTGGCAAGGCCCCGGTCGTAGTTGCCGATCAGCCAGGACCCGAAGCTGTTCGTGAACACGTCGGTGATGTCGGCAACCGAAGTGCCCCGGGTCTTGGGCCGGGTGCCGTTGACGTCACCGTCATAGTAATAGCTGGCGCCGTTCTGGGAAAAGCGGTGGTAGGCCGCGCCCGCCCTGATCGTCCACACGCCGCTTGCCTTGTAGTGCAGGTTCAGCACGCCTTCCTGCAGTTCCGATCCGTTGTGGAACGAGCGGTAGTAGAAATCGTCCATCGTGTAGTTCGCCGGATCGGTCGTATCCCAGCCGGGATAGGTGATCGAGGCGGACCGGCCATCGGCGCCGTAGTCGGCGATCAGGTTGCCCTTGGCGCGAATGTAGAACTTGTCGTCATAGGGGGTCTTGTAGGTCGATTTCTCGTAACCGGCGTGACCGTCGACCGAGAAGACATCGGATGCGTCCCATTGGAACGTGAGCACGGCCTGGTTGAAGCGGTTCTTGTTCAGTTCCCGGCGGTGCTCGCTGCCGAGAGTCGCGTTGGTGACGTCGATCCGGGTGATGTAATTGCTGGAGTCCCAGGCGATATCGTTGATGGTCGACGGGGTTTGCAGAAGGGCGGGCCAGGGATCGCCGGCGGCAACGTCGAAGGCGACCGAGCCCGGCGCCGGGATCGGTCTCGTGGCAAGGTGCAGTTCGTCACGATGCGTGGTGAACTCGCCGTGCAGCGCATCGAACGTCAGCAGCAGGTTATCCGCAGGGCGCCACTGCACCGCCGCCGTCAGACCCAGACGTTCCATTCTGGCATTCCAGGACGAAATGCGGTTGCCGTCTGCGAAATAGAATGTGGTGGCCGGATTGGTCAGCGCAGCCTGCGTGTCCGCACTCAGACCGGAGATATCCAGACCGTCAGTGACCAGTTTTGCCATCCGCGAGCCACTGATTTTGGTGTAGTTGTAAGTGTTGTGGCCCTGTTCCGTCGTCTTGCGTCTGGAATAGGCGACCGAAAGCGTCACGCCGAAAGTGTTGCCCCAGTTGTGGCTGTACATCGCGGCGATGCGCGGCTGGGCATCCTTGGTGTACTGGTTGGTGCCCAGCTTGGCCGAGATCGCGCCCTTGCTGCCCGGGCCATAATCGAAGGGCTTGCCGGTAAACAGGCCGACGGTGCCCGCCATGCCGCCTTCGTTCTGCGCCGCCTGGAAGGTCTTTTCGACTTCCACTTTCGAGAACAGCTCCGAAGCGAAAATGTTGAAATCGAACGCGCGGTCGCGCGAACGCTGGCCGCGGCTGTCCTGCGCGGAATCGACATTGCCCAGCACTTCCATGCCATTGAGCTGCACGCGTGCGAAATCCGGACCGAGGCCGCGCAGCGAGATGCGCCGGCCCTCGCCCGCCTCGCGGGTGATCTGGATGCCCGGCAGGCGTTGCAGCGATTCGGCCAGATTCAGTTCCGGAAACTTCGCCATGTCTTCGGCGACGATCACATCCTTCTGGATCACCGCTTCCTTCTTGATGGCGCGCGCGACGCTCAGCGACTCCTGGTAGCCGGTGACGACAATCGGACCGGACGGCGATTCGGCAGCCTGCTGCGCGAATGCGATTTCCGGACAGGTGCCGGCGATCACTATCGCAACGCCGGCCCGTAAAACGCTTTTCATGCTCGGGCTCACGGCCCGAATGCGATATCGATTCATCATGAACGCTCCCCACTCATTTGGTATGTACCAAAAATGGTAAAGCAGAAGCGAGAGACATCTCTGTGACAGTTCCGGCCGAAAGACCGATCCGTTCGGACCATGCCGAAGCGATACGGAGCGGCGGCGATGCGTCGATAAAGTGGCGAATGTCCCGGGGAACAGCACGCTCGCCGCATAGTGACGGTGGCCGCAAGGGCGGAGAGCAGCCTGCGCGCAACCGTCTTCAACCGCAACAATGCCTACGGCGAATAGCCGTTTTTGCGTTTCATATGGACTAGACCAATAACGGCGGCTGGCGTATGGTTTCTGCAAGATGGTTCATTTCCGCATTGACCGCACGGTGAGGCCGCTGCCAGAACGCACCCACTGACCGTCACTCCGGGTCAATCCATTCCTGCTACCGGTCCACCGATGCGCCCAAAAAACGAGTTCCTGTTCTGGACGCGCACGCGTGAGTCGGTACCTGACGGCCCGCAATATCTTGCCCTTCGTGACCAGATCGCGTTCAATATCGAGATGGGCGACCTGCCTCCGGGCACGCGGCTTCCGTCCGAGCGGCAGTTGCAGACCGAAACGGGGTCGGCGCGCGGAACCATCCGTGAGGCGCTTTCCCAGCTTGAGGCGGAAGGCCTCATCTATCGGCGGGACCGCAGCGGATGGTATGTTTCGCCTCCCGCCGTGACGTACGATCCCACACGATGGGCTGGTTTCATGACGTATGTGACCGAGCAGGGCCGGACACCCGGCACCGAAACGCTTTCGAAAGAAAGCGCTCCTGCGCCGTCTGCTGTCGCGGACATTTTCCGGGTCGCGCCAGGCACGACGATGCACATGATCAGGCGGCGGCGCATGATTGACGACCGGCCGGTTCTGGTCGAGCGGATCATTGTCGATCCGGCCCTTGCGCCGGACTTGCTGTCCCATTCGCTCGACGGATCGTTGACACAGATCCTGACATCGCATTTTGGCATAAACGTCACACGCAACCGCGTTGACATGCATCCCTGCGCGCTGGTCAAGGAGGCGGCCGATGCACTGGGCGTCAAGTCCGGCACGCCCGGTTTGCTGGTCGTCCGGACAAGCTTCGATGGCGAGGGGCGTGTCGTCGAATATGATCAGGAATACTGGCGGCACGATGCGATCCGCGTGCATGTCGATCTGAACGTACGCTAGGCTGTTTCGCTCAGAAGAGCCGGAAGGCTGGCCCTCCGTCACATGTTCGGCGTGATCGCGCGCTATCGGCACAGTTGCAACCTAGCGGGCCTCTCGCTGGCGCGCGGGGGCCGGTCACCCCGGACATGCCTGCCTTCATTACCGCGGCGGGCGTCGCCAACATGCAGATCGCCTAACCGGATGACGAATCCGGGCTTCAGGCGACGCTCGCGTCCGGCAGTCACAATGTCATGCGCGGTTTCGCCCGCGCTGTTCCCGTCCGGTGCATGGACAAGCGCGGACAAATGGCACGGCATCTGGTGCTGATTGCCCGCGCTCTGGCGCAAAGGAGCCAGGCTGCTGGTGGATGAGCCGGTTGCCGCGCTCGATTACGGAAACCAGTTGCGCTTGCTGGCCCGCCTCGAAGTGAGCCTGTGCGGCTTCTGCCTCGCGCGATACCTTGCGCAATATTGAGCGATGCGGCATCGTCGGGGAGAAGACGGAGGCATATCTTGCCACCGGTAAGGCGGGGTGAAACGGGATGCTATCGATGCGGCGGCGCCAGACTTTTAGTTACACCCTTTCGCAATAAGACTGGGCAGGATTTTCTTTCCATAAATCGGTAGATGCATTCATGGCCGCTGCGGACCTGACCGTTCTCATCCTGACTTACAATGAAGCTTGTCACATCGGCCGGGCGATCCGTTCCGTAAAGAGCTTGGCCCGCCGCGTGGTCGTCGTCGATTCCTTCTCCACCGACGAGACCGTCGCGATCGCAGAGGATGAAGGCGCCGAAGTGCTGCAACACACATTCGTCAATCAGGCCCTGCAATTCCAGTGGGGCATGGATAACGCGGCCATCACGACCTCTTGGGTGATTCGTCTTGACGCGGACGATACTATCGACACGCCGCTCTCAAAATAATTGTGCAGGACGATGCCGACTCTGGGGGACGAC
>JARROF010000217.1:5043-12231 GCA_037384205.1 Novosphingobium sp.
GCCGCTCGCCGAAGAATTGTGCAGGACGCTGCCGACGCTGGGGGAAGACGTCACCGGCATACGGCTCAAGCGACGCCACGTCTTTATGGGCCGCTGGATACGGCATGGCGGGCGATATCCGCTTTGGATGCTGCGCGTTTTTCGCCCCGGCGCCGGTTATGTCGAGCAACGATGGATGGATGAGCACATCGTAGTTCGGCAAGGCCGGGTCGTTGCCATGCGGGAAACATTCACGGATGAGAACCTCAAGGACCTGACCTTTTTTGTCGATAAGCACAATCGCTATGCGACGCGGGAAGCGCTTCAAATCATTCTGGAGCGACACGGCCTGATCGGGAAGGATCTTATGGCCGGAGAAGCCTCTTCAAGGCAGGCCGCCATAAAGCGCTGGATAAAAATCCATATATACAACAAGGTTCCGTTTCAGGTGTCGACCGTGGCCTATTTCATCTACCGGTATGTGTTCCAGCTTGGCTTTCTCGATGGCAGGCAGGGCGTGATCTATCACGGCCTGCAGGGGCTCTGGTACCGATTTCTGGTGGGCGCGCGGACATGGGAGCTGGAGCGGGCCCTGGCTGGAATTCCAGACGATCGCATTGAGATCCGCGCTGCCTTGTTGCGATTGACGGGGCTCGACATCGATAGCGAACCCTGCCAGTCGTCATAAAAGCAGGCTATGCCGTCCTCCAGGGAGGAACTCTCTCCTCTCCTGACCCGGGCATGAGCCAGTCAGGCGTTTCCGGTCATGTTCAGGAGAACATAATTAAGTGCCTCTTCTCCGCACAGCATCATCCGAGCCATACCGGCAGCTTCGCTTTGGCCTTGCCGTTGCATTGATTTTCCTTTGTTTTGTGGCGGGCGGCAACCAAAGCATCGATGCCATGGGGCACCTCGTGCTCCGGCCGTTGAGTGTGTTGATCGCCGGGGCCATAGTCGCTTTGCCGGCTCCGATGCATGGGCAGAATCTGCGGCCTATCATCTGGCTGCTTGGAGCGCTTGCGCTGCTTGCCCTGGTCCAGCTCGTGCCGTTGCCGCCCTTTCTGTGGACTCATTTACCGGGGCGGGAGGCCTTCATAGGGTCATCATGCTGGCCGGCGTTCTCTTCAGTGCCCTGGTGACGGTCGTTCGGTTGGGGCTTGGTTTCGAGGCCACAGGGATATTTGCCAACCGCAATCATCAGGCCCTGTTTTTATCCACGGCATTTCCATTAATAAATGCATGGCTTTCCCAGGGGGAAGCCCGGCCCTCGACATTTGTCCGGCACTGGATTGCCGCTTGTGCGAGTGCATTTGTTCTGGTTGTTGTTCCGTTGACCGGATCCCGGGCCGGGGCTTTTCTCTCAGTTCTGTCCCTGGCTTTGTCCATTGGGGTGTTCTTTAGGTTCTGGCGTCCGTGGATTGCGGGAAACAGAGCTCTGATCCTGCGGGCTGCGGTTGCCATTGTGGCGCTCATGGTCACCTTTGTCCTGTCGGGACGAGCAACGTCCATCAGTCGATTGCTGGATGGCAGCGGCGAGCCGGAGCAGAGGTTTCAGCTTCTCCCTGTCGTACTTCATCAAGCCATGGCCATGATGCCTGTGGGTAGCGGTTTCGGCGCTTTCGACGAGGTATTTCGCAGTGTCGAACCTGATTGGGCTTTGCATCAAACTTATTTCAACCATGCCCACAACGATCTGGCCGAAATGTTCCTGACGGGAGGTGTTGCCGGTCTCCTTCTGGTCCTGGGAGTCCTGTTGCTTTGGTTTCGCGGAATCTGGCGAGTCTTTCGGTCCGAAAAGCCGCTCCAAGCGCGATCGGCGACCTGGGCCGGGGCGATCATCATGCTGCTGATTTTTTTGGCCAGCCTGGTCGACTATCCTTTGCGAACCAGCCTGATCGGCGCTCAGTTCATTATCGCGGCAGCATGGCTGCTGGATCCGCCTGACGACGGCAAACGCAGTATTTGGAGTGCGGGTAGTCACTTTACGCGGCGGAAGCGTTCGTCTAACCGCTAGACTGCACCGAAGCGGTGGTGGGATACATGATTGGCTATGAAGAAAGTGGTTTTGGCAATGCTGCTTGCAGCAGCATTGAGTTCATGCGCTGAGGAGCGTTTCGTAGGCAGGCCTGGCGTTCATTTGGTCGATGGAGGTGTGTTGCCGCCGCCGACGGCAGAGGACTTTGTCGGGCAGGGGGAATATCGCATTGGCCCGTCGGATAAGCTTGCCGTCAATGTCTATGGCGTTGACGATCTCAGCCAGGTCGTGACCGTCGATTCCACCGGAGACATTGCTCTGCCCCTGATCGGCTCGATGAAAGTAGCCGGGCAGACGCCGGAAGAGCTTTCCGCGGTATTGCGGGACAAGCTGAAGGTTTTCGTCAAGCAGCCTCGTGTGTCGGTCAATCCCGACGAGATCAATCAGACCTTTACCGTGGACGGCCAGGTCACACACCCTGGAATGTACCCCCTTGTCAGCAAGATGACCTTGATCCGTGCTGTTGCGAGAGCGGAAGGGGCGAACGAGTACGCACGGGAAGACTATATCGTGGTCTTCCGCAAGGTGGGCGGTCGCGATATGGCTGCGCTCTATGACCTTCGTGCTATCCGGCAAGGGATTTATCCCGACCCCAATATCTATGCCAACGACGTGATCTATGTAGGAGAGTCGCACGCTCGACGACTGTTCCAAAGCCTGATCCAGGGCTCGCCTCTCCTGATTACGCCGCTAGTCGCGCTTCTCCAGTAAGGGTTCTTCTGTGCATCCTGACGAAGTAGTAGACACCTCCATGGTGCCTTATCCGATTTCTGTCCCGGCCGAGCCGGAGGGGGCGGCGGATCGTGGTCCGCCGCTGATATCGGTTATTTTCACCATTATCCGGCGGCGCAAGTGGGCGATCATCGGGGCTATGGCCTTTGGATTGGCGGCAGCGCTTGTGGTTACACTGTTGATGACTCGGCAGTATAGGGCCATGGCTGTGCTGGAGATTCAGCGCGAGAGTGCCAGCTTTGTGGACACTGAAGGGAGTGCTCCGCAAAGCTCGCGGATCCTGGATCAGGAATACTATGAAACCCAATTTGGGTTGTTGGAGACCAAGGCTCTGGCATCCCGGATTGCCACCGATCTCAAGCTTCCCGACGATGAGAAGTTCTTCAAGCTGTTCGGCGTAAAGCGTGCCGATGACTGGTTCAGCAACGGTGTTCCCACGGCCGAGGCGCCATCCCGGAGCGAACGACTGCGTATCGCCGCGGGTATCCTGCTTGCCCATTTTGACACCGATCCGAAACGGATGTCCCATCTGGTCAAGATCAGTTTCACAAGCCCGGATGCGACATTTTCCAAGCGTGTGATCGATACCTGGTCAGCGGATTTCATTAAGGTTACTCTTGAACGTCGCATGGATGCGACGTCCTATGCCCGTAATTTTCTCGAACGGCGGTTGCGGCAATTGCGCGTAGCGTAATCGACCAGATCACGTTCAGACTGATCGATCTTTTCGCGCAATTGCCGCAACCGCCGTTCGAGAAAATTACGGGCATAGGACGTCGCGTCCATGCGACGTTCAAGAGTAACCTTAATGAAATCCGCTGACCAGGTATCGATCACACGCTTGGAAAATGAGCCAGTTCGAGCCGGCCTATCCGCCTGCGCAGGCGTTAAAACAGCAGCTCAACGCGCTCGAGGCTTCCTTGAAGCAGGAAGACGACCGTGTTCACCGGACGCTGCAGGAAGCTTACCGTTCCAGTCGCGAACGCGAGCTTCAGCTCACCAAGAGTGTTGACGATCTGAAAGCCCGTTTCCTGGATCAGCGCAAACGCACAATCCAGTACAGCATCACCAAGCGGGATGCGGACACCAACCGTCAATTGTATGATGCGCTTCTGCAGCGCTACAAGGCCATCGGTGTCGCTGGCGGCGTAGGGGTAAGCAATATCTCCGTCGCGGATCCCGCAGAGCTTCCGCAGGTGCCAGTCAGTCCGCGGTTGGTGATCAATCTTCTCATCGGCCTTTTCGGCGGCCTCGCTCTGGGCGGTGTTCTGACTTTGGCCCTGGAGCAGATCGATCAGGGTATCGATAACCCCCATGAAGTTGAGGATGAGTTCGGAATACCTCTTCTCGGCGTCATTCCGAATGTCGACGAAGGTACTCCGCAAGAGTCCATTCGTGACCGTAAGTCACCGATTTCGGAGGCCTATTTCACGCTGCGCACGAACCTCGAATTCAGCAGTGAGCGAGGAATGCCGCGCGTGCTTGCGGTTACCAGCACGCGTCCTTCCGAAGGCAAGACCACGACCAGCTGTATCGCCCGTTCGATTGCCCGTGCAGGAGGGCGCGTGGTTCTGGTTGATGCCGACATGCGTTCGCCGTCAATGCACTCCATGTTCGGTGTTTCGAACAGTCTGGGTCTGAGCAATTTCCTTTCGGGCGACGATAAATTGGAATCGCTGCTTCACAATACGGAATTCGATGGGCTGGATATCATTGCTGCTGGCCCCCATCCGCCCAGCGCGCCGGAATTGCTGTCGGGTGACCGGCTGCAGCAACTGAATGAGCAACTGCTCATGCGGTATGATAAAGTGATCTACGATGCGCCACCGGTGATGGGGCTGTCGGATGCCCTGCTGGTAGCGGCGCGAGCCGAGGGTGTTGTCATGGTCGTGGAATCGCATGCCACGCACAAGAATATGGTTCGTGTTACAATGGATCGTATTCGCCAGTCGCAAGGCAGCCTTCTCGGCGCGGTGCTGACAAAGTTCAATATCTCCCAGACAAGTTACGGCTACGGCTACGGATATGGCTACGGATATGGCTATGGCAGCACCGAGCAGAACTGAAGGGCAAAAAGCAGGAGTTGTTCGCCCTCTTGTCGTGTTCCTGGTGACTTTGATCATTGCCGGCTTTGCCTTGATCAAGACAGTCGGTTTCGTGCTGGCACAATCCTATCCGGAACTCGCACTGCAGTTTTCGCCCGGCAATGTCAAAGCACTGGATGCCAAGAGCGCCGCGTTCATTGATGGCAGCGCCGTCGGTGACACACCGGCAACTCAGGGGGTTGCCGATGCTGTGAAACTGGCACGCCGTGCTCTCGATCGCGAACCCAGCGACGTGCCCGCGCTCCGCAATTTGGCGCTCTATGAATTGAGCGTCGACAACAAGATAAAGGCCGCATCGCTATTTAACGCTGCCCATGCTTTATCGCGCCGCGATTTTGAAACAGAGCTGTGGACGATTGAAGATCGTGTCGCTCACAATGACATCGACGGTGCGCTGACACATTACGATCATGCACTGCGGACAACTCCCGAAGCGGCTACAGTGCTTCTACCGGTATTGGCAAAGGCGACGCTCAATCCCGACATTCAGCCCAGTGTTGTGCGATTGTTGCAAAGGCGCCCTCTTTGGCGGAATCGGTTCCTTTGGGTTTTCCTTGGCCTTGAGCTTTCGCCAGCTACCATTGCGCAGTTTATGGATGCGCTTGGGTTAGATCCTCGCAAAGATGTGGACCGCGCGTATCTTCAGAATGCCGTGGCGCGACTTGCCGCTGCCGGGGAACCTGCACATGCTCTGGCGTTGATCTATTCAGATCAGCGGCGTGACCATTGGCCGCTTCTGCGCAATGGTCATTTCAGGAAGCCGAACATCTATGTCCCCCTCGATTGGGAACTGGCTGCAGATGCAGATCTGTCGGGCCTCGTGGATCGCGTGCCGGGCATAGGCCCTGCGTTATCTATCACCGCGCGAAATGGCAGCAGGGGCAATGTTGCGAGACAGGTCGTGGCACTAAAGCCTGGAGCTTATAGCCTCACCTTTTCCTCTGGAGGGGCTTCGGGATCTTCAGGGCAAATAACGCTGAACTTGACTTGTATGGCGGGGGAAGGCTCTTCTTTGTTGCACTGGAGCCGTAGTGCCGCCGGAGAACAGCAACGCGAAATACTTCACTTTGAAGTCCCGA
The DNA here is from genome assembly GCA_037384205.1 of Novosphingobium sp. GTDB lineage: Bacteria > Pseudomonadota > Alphaproteobacteria > Sphingomonadales > Sphingomonadaceae > Novosphingobium. The sequence goes on from JARROF010000217.1 coordinate 10,974, forward strand.
AAGGCTGCTCGGGTCAAGCGTTTACAATTACGGCGTCCCCCTCCCCGGATGGCGTTATACAAGGGACGTGGGTAACTGATCTGGTTTTCAAGCGTGGCTGAAGTACGGGTTTCTCAGGCTCCGCCGCACATGCGTCCGATGGTAGCGGCATTGTGCTTGTTGCTACCCTTCACGCAGTTGGTTCAGTTTCATCTGATTGGCACGCTGTTTTTGCATGACCTACTTGCCCCATTGATTCTTGGGGGCATGCTGTTGGCCCGGCGCGAGGCTCTTTCGTTGCAGCCATTGTACACGTTTCTGGTTCTGATCGCTCTCTGGTTTGCGGGCCAGTTCGTGACGGACTTGGTCCGTGGCACTCCGCCCAGCGATTATCTGCGTGGATGGTCGATGATCGTTCTCATGGGCATCAACGTCGTAATGTTGTGGCTTGTGAGTGAGGGGCAACTTCGGCCTTTGGCGCTCTATCTCGGAGCAACGGGCATTGCCTATGCGGCCAAGCCATACGTCATACCTGATCGGCTTATCAGCACTGACCCGTGGAAGTTCGGTGTAGGGGTAGGGGTAGTCCTGCTCGTTGCGGTCGGCAGCATATTCATGCCTTCGCGTAAGGGGATTATCCGCTATCTGCCCATGGCCCTTCTGCTTCTGATCGCCGGATTCAGCTTGTGGCGAACTGCCGCATATAAGAAATACCTTTTCCAAGCGACCGGAGATGTCAGTATTTTCCTTGGAGGACGCCCAGAATCCCTCGTGTCGCTTCAAGCTATTTGGGACTCTCCTATTCTGGGCCACGGGTCGTGGGCTCAGGATATGCACTACGTACAATTATTATTTTTTAAGATGCAGGAACTGGGAATCGGTGACAACAGTTTTCAGGTATATGTGAACAACTTTGGTGGACTGATTCCGTCGCATTCACACTTGCTCGGTGCTTGGGTCAATGCCGGGGTGCTCGGTGCTTTGTTTTGGGTTTGGGTGCTGTGGCTGGCGTTGACCTCGCTCTATCGTGCAATCAGTATCGATACGCACGCACGAACGCTCTATACCACGGTGGCATTGCTAGTCCTTTGGGATGTGATGTTTTCTCCTTTTGGGGCGGAAGCGCGGACAATAAAAGCTGCACAAATTTGTATTCTTATTGCAGCAAACTATCATGTGAAGCGTATTTTGTCTGCCTCTTCATCGAAGCGCAAAATATCCTATCAAAGATGACATCACGTATTTTTCAGCTTCTTCGAGAATACTGAATATGAAAGCC
>JARROF010000218.1:0-4001 GCA_037384205.1 Novosphingobium sp.
TTTCCCCTGCGGCTGCTGGCACGCGAGGTCTATGACCGTGTCTGCCATATCAAGGGCGAAAACAACGTCGCGCTGATTACCGGCGAGGAGCGCATCGAGCCGAAGAACGCTCGCTCTCTGCTGTGCACTGCCGAAGCCATGCCGGTAATTGACCGCTCCATGGCCTTCGTCGCCATAGACGAGGCGCAACTTGCCTCCGGCCGTGAACGCGGCCACGTCTTCACCGACCGGCTGCTGCATGCGCGCGGGCGCGAGGAAACGATGATCCTCGGTTCCTCCACGCTCGAACCCATGGTGAAAGCGCTGGTGCCTGAGGCCGAGATCGTCACCCGCCCGCGCTTTTCCACGCTGACTCATGCCGGGGCGAAGAAGCTCAGCCGCATTCCCCCGCGCAGCGCTATCGTAGCGTTCTCGGCCGAGCAGGTCTATGCCATTGCCGAAATGCTGCGGCGCTTCCGTGGCGGTTCGGCAGTGGTGATGGGCGCTTTAAGCCCGCAGACGCGCAATGCCCAGGTGGCACTCTACCAGTCGGGCGAGGTAGATTATCTCGTAGCCACCGATGCGATCGGCATGGGACTCAATCTCGATGTCGAACATGTCGCTTTCGCGGGCCTCTCCAAGTTCGACGGGCAGCGCCACCGACGGCTGACGACAGGGGAAATGGCGCAGATCGCCGGACGCGCGGGGCGTCACCAGAAGGACGGGAGTTTCGGTACGCTCACCGGCTCCGGCGGGCACGATTCCGAGTTCGAGGCCGAAGAAGTCTACGCGATCGAGGAACACCGCTTCCCGCCACTCACCAAACTGTTCTGGCGCGAACCGGAGCCGCGTTTCGACGATCTCGAAACCCTCATTGCCAATCTGGAAACCCCGCCGTTTCGTCCCGAGCTGGCCCCAGCCCCCCAGGCCATAGACCTTGCCGTGCTCAAGCGCCTGGCCGAGGAGCAGGCCATTGCCGAAACCGTGCGCGGCGCCGGGCAGGTCGAACGCTTCTGGGACATCTGCCGCCTGCCCGATTTCCGCCAGCAGGGTGTGGAGACGCATTCGCGCTTCGTCGCGCGGCTGTGGCAGGATCTGCGCGCAGGCGAACTCGGCGCCGATTTCGTCGCCGCACAGATCGCCCAGCTTGACCGCACCGGCGGCGATATCGACACGCTGCAGGGCCGGATTGCCGCGATCCGATCCTGGGCCTATATCGCCCAGCGCCCGGACTGGGTGCTCGCGCGGGACGAAATGGCAGCGCGGGCCCGCGCTGTGGAGGCCCGGCTATCGGATGCGCTTCACGGCAAACTGACCGAACGTTTCATCAATCGCAGGACCGCCGTACTCATGAAGAAACTGGGACCCGATTCCGGACTGCTTTCCGTCCGGCTCGAGGACGAAGAAGTCCTGGTCGAGGGCGAACACATCGGCGGCCTGCGCGGTTTTGCCTTCAAGGTCGATCCCGGCACCCGGCTGTCGGACCGCAAGCTACTGCTCGCCGCCGCGGAAAAGCACCTGGCGACGCTGTTGCAGGAACGCGCCGACACCCTGGCCGATGCCATCCATGCCGGCTCCGCCGAAATCACGCTGGAGGACGGCGTGCTGACCTGGGACGGAGAGCGCATCGCCGCGCTGGATACAGGACGCTCGCTGCTGGCACCGCAGCTGGTGCCGGACCGCACACTCGATGCGATCCCCGGCCCCTCGCGCAAAGCGCTTGTCGCAGCGCTCGAGGCCTGGCTGGAGCGTGCCCTCACCCCGCTCGATCCCTTGCGCAAGCTGGATGAAGCGAGCCGGGCGGAGGATGCCGGGCCGGACTTGCGCGCCCTGCTGATCACGCTGGTGGAACGCGGCGGCATGACGTCACGCGAACAATCGGGCGTCGACCGTCTCGACAAACAGCGCCGCACCATGCTGGCGCGACTGGGCGTCAGGGTTGGCGCGCTCGATCTGTTCGTTCCTGCCATGCTGCGACCCGGCCCGATCGCGCTGTGGCGCCAGCTGGCGAAGAACGCGGGCAAATCCACGCCGGGCAGTGCACCGGCTGCCGATATGCCGCCTACCCTGCCCACGACCGGGCATGGCCGTCTGCCGGGCTACCGCGATCTGGGCAAGCAGCTCATACGGCTCGACATGGCAGAGAAGCTGCTGCGTGAAGCGCACGAGGCTCGGGGCGAGAGCGGCACCCGCAAGGAAACCAGGGTGCGCGACTTCAAGCTCGATCCTGCCCGCGCAGTCTCGATGGGGCTGACGACCACAAGCTATGCCCGGCTGCTTCGCATGGGCGGTTTCCAGCCCATCATGCCGCGCCCGCTGGCGGACAATGTGCAGGGGCCCCCCGCTCCGGTGCGCTGGCGCTGGCGCCCGCCACGCCGGGATGCTCCGCGAGAGGACCGCAAGGGCAAGGCGCCGATCCCCCAGAACAGTGCCTTCGCCGCGTTGGCCGACATGGTCCGCTGATGCGGATCGACAAGCTGCTATGGTACCTGCGGCTTGCCAAGACCCGCCCGATCGCTCAGGCGATGGCGGAAAATGGCCACATGCGGCTCAACGGACGGCGCATTGACCGGTCTCACCAAAGGATTTCCACCGGTGACGTACTTACGGTCCCGACCGGTGCCGGCGTTCGCGTGGTCGAGATCGTGGCCCTGCCCGTGCGCCGTGGCCCGGCCCACGAGGCACAAGGCTGTTACAGAGTGCTTGACGACGCCCCTGTTGATCCCATAGCAGCGACCATCCGTAATGATGCCTGAGGGAAGGAACTCGCCGCAATGACCTATGTCGTTACCGACGCCTGCATCCGGTGCAAATTCACCGACTGTGTGGAGGTCTGCCCCGTGGACTGCTTCTACGAGGGTGAAAACATGCTCGTGATCAACCCAAACGAGTGCATCGACTGCGGTGTGTGTGAGCCCGAATGCCCGGCCGAAGCGATTCTGCCCGACACCGAGGGTGGCCTTGAGCAGTGGCTGGAACTGAACGCCAAGTACTCGGCCGAATGGCCCAACCTCACTTCGAAAAAGGATCCGCCGGAAGACGCCGACGAGATGAAGGACGAGGAAGGCAAGTTCGAAAAGTACTTCTCGGCCGAACCCGGCGAGGGCGACTGATTTCCCGGCGTTTTCCGGGAGCGGGCGAACCGCTTCTGTACCATGGTGGGAGATAGGAACGTCCCGTTTCGGGATGCTCTGCGGCCGTGACTATGGAAACGTGCTCTCGCCTCTGGCAATTTTGTCACATCGATGCTATATAATATGCCAACTGCCCGGGCCCTCTGCTCGTTTGGCAGGCGTTTTCATTGCGAGGCAGGGTTCGAAAGCAAGCGGTTGGGAGAGTGATCTGACCGGGCGGCGGAGGTTTTTGCCTCCGGGTCGCACGCCCCCCGGAACACCCTTCCGCAGATATTGCTCCGCCCCTGCAGCTGAAAGGACGATACATGGCAACCAAGGCCGATGCCTTCGATGTTGGAGATTATGTCGTTTACCCGAAGCACGGTGTAGGCCGTGTGATCGAGTTGCAGAAGCAGGAAATTGCCGGGATGCAACTCGAACTTTACGTTCTGCGTTTCGAAAAAGAGCGCATGACGCTCCGTGTTCCGATGAACAAGGTTGAATCGATCGGCATGCGCAAACTGTCTTCGGACAAGACCCTGCGCGAGGCCCTCGATACCCTCAAGGGCAAACCCAAGGTCAAGCGCACCATGTGGTCGCGCCGTGCCCAGGAATATGAAGCCAAGATCAATTCGGGCGATCTCGTTTCGATCGCCGAAGTGACTCGCGACCTGTTCCGCGCCGACGACCAGCCGGAACAGAGCTACTCGGAACGGCAAATCTTCGAAGCGGCTTCGTCGCGCCTGGCCCGCGAACTCGCGGCGATGGAAAAGACCGACGAACCCGCCGCGCTCCAGAAGATCCTCGCGATCCTCAACGAGTACGCGCCCAAGTACTACGAAACCGCCGAAACCGCCTGACCGGGCGAGTTTAGCGATGCAGGAGGCCGCTTCCGCAAGGAGGCGGCCT
>JARROF010000219.1:0-3991 GCA_037384205.1 Novosphingobium sp.
CGTCGACGAACTGATCTCGCAGGATATCGACGCCTATCTGGAGCAGCACGAACACAAGACGATGCTGCGCTTCATCACCTGCGGCAGCGTCGATGACGGCAAGTCCACGCTGATCGGGCGCCTGCTCTACGATTCGAAGATGATCTTCGAGGACCATCTCGACGCGCTGACTTCGGATTCGAAGAAAGTCGGCACCCAGGGGCAGGATATCGATTTCGCCCTGCTGGTTGACGGCCTCGCCGCCGAACGCGAGCAGGGCATCACCATCGACGTGGCCTATCGCTTCTTCAACACCGAGAAGCGCAAGTTCATCGTTGCCGACTGCCCGGGTCACGAACAGTACACCCGCAACATGGTGACCGGCGCTTCGACCGCAGACCTTGCGGTGATCCTGATCGACGCGCGCAAGGGCGTGCTCGTCCAGACCCGCCGCCACAGCTATCTGTGCCACCTGCTCGGCGTGAAGAACATCGTGCTGGCCGTCAACAAGATGGACCTTGTCGACTACAAGCAGGACGTCTTCGACAAGATCGTGGCGGACTACACCGAGTTTGCCAGCTCGATCGGGATCGAAAGCTTCACCGCGATGCCGATTTCCGGCTTCAAGGGCGACAATATCACCAGGCCTTCGGAAAACACCCCCTGGTACAAGGGGCCGACGCTGGTGGATCACCTCGAAACGGTGGAAGTGCTCAGCTCGGCCGATGCCGAAAAGCCGTTCCGCATGCCGGTGCAGTGGGTGAACCGCCCGAACCTCGATTTCCGCGGGTTCTCGGGGCTGATTGCCACTGGTGAAGTGAAGCCGGGCGACAAGATTCGCGTCCTGCCTTCGGGCAAGACCAGCACGGTCGGCAAGATCGTGACCTTCGACGGCGAGCTTGGCGAGGCCGGGGCCGGTCAGTCCGTCACCGTCTGTTTCGAGGACGAGATCGACTGCTCGCGCGGTTCGGTGATTTCGGTGGCCGACAATCCGCCGCAGACCGCCGACCAGTTCGAAGCGACGCTGGTCTGGATGGCGGACGATGCCATGGTTCCCGGCCGCGCCTATTGGTTCAAGCTGGGCACCCAGGTGGTTTCGGCGACGGTTCAGGAGCCGAAGTACGAAGTCAACGTCAACACGATGGAGCACCTCGCGGCCAAGACACTGGAGCTCAATGCCATCGGCGTGGCCGAGATCGCGACCGACAAACAGATCGTGTTCGAGCCTTACACGGACAACCGCGCGCTGGGCGGCTTCATCCTGATCGACAAGATGACCCATGCCACGGTGGCGGCGGGCATGTTGAACTTCAGCCTGCGCCGTTCGCAGAACGTGCACTGGCAGGCGCTCGACATCGGCCGCAAGCAGCATGCGGGTCTGAAGAACCAGGCCCCGGCAGTGCTGTGGTTCACCGGCCTTTCGGGATCGGGCAAGTCGACCATCGCCAACCTGGTCGAGAAGAAGCTGCACCGGATGAACCGGCACACCTTCCTGCTCGATGGCGACAACGTGCGCCATGGCCTCAACAAGGATCTGGGCTTCACTGAGTCCGACCGTATCGAGAATATCCGCCGCGTCGGCGAAGTCTCGAAGCTGATGGTAGACGCGGGGCTTATCGTCATCACCGCCTTCATTTCACCGTTCCAGGCGGATCGCGAGATGGTGCGCTCGATGCTGCCCGAAGGCGAATTCTTCGAGGTGTTCATCGACACGCCGCTGAAGGTGGCCGAGGCACGGGACGTCAAGGGCCTCTACAAGAAGGCGCGTGCGGGCGAGCTGAAGAACTTCACCGGCATCGACAGCCCCTATGAAGCGCCGCGTAGTCCGGAAATCCGGATCGATACCACTGCGGTGTCACCTGAAGAGGCCGCCAACCTCATCGTCGATACTCTGCTGGGGGGCTCCTGATGACCATGACCGACGGCGATCTCGCGGCCCATCTGGCCGATCAGGCGGGCAAGATCCTGCTCCAGGTCCGCGCTTCGGGCATGTTCAAGGGCAAGTCCCTCGGCAAGGCCGGGGATCAGACCGCGAATCAGTTCCTCGTTCACGCGCTGCGCCAGCAGCGCCCCGAGGACGGCCTTCTCTCCGAAGAGGAGAAGGACAGCGCGGAACGTCTCGCCAAGGAACGGGTGTGGATCGTCGATCCCGTCGACGGTACCCGCGAATATGGCGAGGAGCGTACCGACTGGGCGGTTCATGTCGGCATGGCGGTGAACGGCGTTCCGGCACTGGGCGCGGTGGCCCTGCCGGGCCTCGATACGGTGCTGCGTTCGGATCAGCCGGGGGAGATTCCGGCGGCGCCCGAGAAGCTGCGCATGGTCGTCAGCCGTACCCGTCCGGCCAAGGAAGCTACCGGCGTATGCGAAGCGATCGGCGGCGAACTGGTGCCGATGGGTTCGGCAGGAGCCAAGGCCATGGCAATCCTGCGCGGTGAGGCGGATATCTATCTGCACTCGGGTGGCCAGTATGAGTGGGATAGCATGGCACCGGCAGCCGTTGCGCTGGGCTGGGGGCTTCATGCTTCTCGTATCGACGGCAGCCCACTTATTTATAACCAGCAGGATGTGTACATGCCCGACCTGCTGATCTGCCGCAAAGAACACGCGGACATGGTGCTCGAAATGGTCAAGGCGTTCCTCTGATCCGCGAATGCCGATGATTACGGACGGCCGGCACAAGGGGGGTGGAGTGCCGGCCGCCCGTTCGTCTCCGTGGCTCGTCCCAAACCCCCATTCTTCCTTGGGGAGAAGAGCCAGCGGCCTATGTATCTATCGCGCTGCTGCGGCTTGTGCGGGGGCATCGTCCGGAAGCACGATAGAGCGGGACGCGGAGGCGAAGTATTCGAGCATTGCGGAGTAGCCCCGCGCGCTCAGTTTGACATAGACCCGGCGTGCATCCCCGGGATCGGCTTCACGGGCCAGAAACCCGTTCTTTTCCAGAATTGTGATCCAGCGCAGCGCGGTAGTGGAGGGTACTGCGGAGCCGATACATGCGCTGGTTACGGAAACGCGGCGGCGCTCCTTGGTCGCGATGAACAAATCCAGCAGAATGTCCCAGGCCGGTTCCCCGAACAGCCCCTCCGACGCAAAAATTTTGGCACGTCGGCGCCGGTCGTCGTATGTTTGCCGTGCCAGTTCGACCCAGATCGGGTGGTCCTGCCTTGTCGCACCGTTCCGGCCGAGAGTTCGTTCTCCGTCGGTGACAAGGTGAGGGGAGAGTGCGAAGTTCTCTCCGATCTCGAGTTCGCGAGCCACGGCCAGAAGCTCGTTTGCAAGGCCTATGAGGCGGATGGCTTTCGCCCGATTTCGCATCAGATAGCCAGTATTGCTCATCACTTCTCGCCACCAAAGTTCACAAGCACCTTCATTCGATTTTTTGAATGTGCTGCAATTACTTCACAATTGGCGGCAGTCAAATCGAAGCAATATTGGAACAAAGGTGTTGAACTTTGCATCGACTGTGTGCGACCGCCGATATGGAAAGTTACTGGCAGTTAAAATGCTGTTCGTCTTGTGAAGCTTAGTCCGGATCGGAGAGACATCGACTCATAGTAAACGTGCGATACAATCTGTTCATGGCTGTGTCGCGATGCGCGGATATGGTTCAGGCCTGTTCAGCCAGTTCATTCCGGTTTGGCTGGATCGCCGATTATCAATCGTGAAAGCGGCAATAGTGCCCTTGTCTATCCGGTATTCTTCCCGGGAGATCGCCTGTCTATGTGTCTTGGCAGATCTCTTGCGTGAGGCCTGACGTGGCTGGTTACCGATGAGCCGATATCCGCGATCGTGAATATCCAGATTCGATCAAAATCGGATACGGGAAAGTGGCAGGTTTACTTGGGATGCATGTCCAGTCGGTCGGGGTGCTCCATACCGGCAGGAAAATTTGAAGCATGACTTGCGGAAGTCAAATTTCTCTTCTGTGAGCGCCCGCGCTAGCCGGGGGCTTTCAGGTCACTTCACCCGGCAGATCGAGTGCCCATGCATTGGTTCCGGAGCATGCTGAAAG
>JARROF010000220.1:0-3937 GCA_037384205.1 Novosphingobium sp.
GCGACCCGGACGCCGCAGGGTTCGATTGGCCAGGCGCATGCGCTTTCACGGCGACGCGCACGCTATTCACTTTAAGCACTATTCAGGGGCCAGCCCTCGATTGGACCAAGTTGATTTGGCTTGGACAGGTCGAGCCGGGAAGCGATGTCAGCGCGCTCCTTTCGACGCTGGTGATGGCTCAACTCGCAATTCTGCTGCCGGACACCTCGAAAAACCACCGGCGCGGAGCGCGCTTGAACCGATTCGCTGCCGTATTGCGACAGCGTAGGCAGGAACGACGGGGCAGCCGGGTTTCTTCAACGCTTTCCTGAAGAACCGGAGAAGTCCTCCGGCTTTGCAACGGGGGCAAGCTGCGCGGCGTCCGCAGCAAGAAGATAACGCTGTTTGACCGCATCCGCTTTGGCAGCCGCGAATTCCTTGCGGTAATTTGCGTAGCTTCCATAAAGCTTGCGCAAGCGCTCTGCCGAATAGGGTATCTTCGTATCATAGGCGATCCCGCAATTCGTTTCCTCCGCGACTATATATTTGGCGGAAGGCGCTACGATCCATGGGAGCCGCACACCGCCGATCAGGTTGCCCGTCGTCGGATCGCGCGCGACGTCGTTCCCCTTGCGCTTCACGCGCGTCGCCTTGGGCATTGGCGTGCCATGACGGACCCATTGGTCCATATCGTCCAATAAGGCGGACGCGATATACTCGGCCGGTTCATCATATACCGTCGTACACCGTGGATCATTTTCCTTGCCCACATCGGCCGCAACAGGCTCGATTTCACCTGTGCCCACATCTTCAGGACGCAGATGCGGAACCCCCGGAACTTCATAATAGCGAAGCGGAGGGTGATCGGTATCAGGGGGCAGCGGGATCCCGTTAACTGCATTATAACTCAGTTCCGACTGCGTGAAGATTGTGACGAAGGGTGCGTCATCGGGCATGTGGTGCGGTACCCGTATCGGATCCCCGCCGACTTCCCCATAGGACATCCGACCCGTCATGTAGGCGTCGATCAACGGGCGGCCGTCCGGCATTCGCCATTGCTGGTGACGCCCCTGATCGAGATAGTCCATCCACACTTGCGCAGTAACCGCCCAGCTGTTCACATAGACGCGCTTCACATCAAGCCCTGCCAGCGGGCCGTTGGGCATATTGGACTTGAGCAAAAACGCCAATTGTGCGCCAATGCCTTGCGACTGCGGCGGGAATGGATCGACAACGTCGCCGCGCTTGAATCGGCCCGGATCGAAATAGAAGCCAAGCGGTGCATAGCGTGCGTAGTCGAAGCGGCGCATGAACTCCAGGTTCGAGATCGGAGCATAGCGTGCGATATCCTTCGGCAAGTCGGTCGGAAGGAATTTCGGATCGTTCTTGGGCTTATTGATGTTCAGCGTGTAGCCGACATAGGCATAGCCTTTGCGCACCAGATAATCGCGGGTCAGTATCCAGCTCGCCCCCCGTTCGCCGAACCACGTAAACGGATCGATGATGACCGTCCCGTTGAAGCGCGCCGGGTCCTTAGGCTTTCGCACCAGAATGCGGGTGATGTAAGGCGCGTCGAAGAGCGTTTCGCCCTTGGCGGTAATGGCCGGAGCAATGCCGGAGAGATAATATTCCTCCTCCGTATATCCTGCCTTGGCCAGGTCGATATATTCCGTGCCTCTGCGTTCGGCCGAAGAGAGCGGAACCTTCCCCGAAGGCGGGACGGGCAGTACATTCGGCTTCGGCGGCACCTCGGCCGACACGGTGCCGGAAAGACACAGGACAGACGCCGCAGCTACAATCGCCAGGCTGCGCGTCCATAATCCACTTTTTGTCATTTCAGTCCCCCGCCGGCCCCAGATTAAGATGTGCCTCGCCCTGATCGTCGACTTCGATCTGGTTGTTTTCGCAAATATATTCGCTGATCCGGTAATCCGATTTCTTGTATGTCAGAGTAAAGGAATAGGGCTCTGCGAATACCGTCGGATCATCGATCGTCACATGATCTTCGAGCGTTTTGGAATCCGCCTTTCGGATGCGCTCACTCAATCGCAGGTCCGGCGTGTGCGGGATGCCGTAGTACGTCACGTCGGGTCGGATGCCCACGGTTTCGACCACCAAGGTGTCGCCTTCCCAATGCCCCACGGAATGACCGTAATAGGATGGCGAAATCTCGTCAGCCGGCGGCATCTTGTCGTCCAGCCAGATACGCCGCGTCTGGGTCAGAAATTCCGCGAGCACGATAACCTGGCCCTTGGTCTGCACGATCTGGATCGGGTAGATTGCCTCCATGATCGTGGGCATGCCTTCCGGCAGGCAGCGCGTGCTGGAATTGGCAAGGGGGGTGCCTGCAAGATTCGCCGCTGCCTTGCGCTTCTGCAGGTCTTTGAAGGCCTGCGCGTAGGGTTCGTTCAACTTGAACGGGCCATTGGGCGGTATCGGATTATCGGGATCCGGTCCCGCCCAATCCTCCGGATAGCGTTCCCAGGTGCCGCTGATGTCAGGTTGCGCCACCCCCGTCTCGTCGGCCTGCGCCACGAGAGGGACGCACAGTAAAGCCAACAATCCCCCGCTAGCCAAGGTTCGGCACAATGACTGGACTGACTTCATGACGATGCCTCTTTCGATTGCCTATCCCTTGAGCACTGATCCATCGGCGCGCACGATCTTGACGAGCAACCCGCCCGGGCGGCCATCCTTGAGAGGGTTGAACACAACGGTTATCCGGTCGCCGTGCTTGACTGCGCCCACCTTCCACCCCTCTCGCATCAGAATGTTAACGCTGGCGCTTTCGATCCGGTAATGCGTGGACTTGCCCTGTTCCTGAACATTCAGATCGAGCATGACGTGTGGATTTGTCCATGCGAACCTCGCGACAACTCCGGTGACAGTCTTCTCCCTGCTGCGGTCAAACATGGCGAAGGAGTGGTGGGCTATGGCAGGTGTCGCCGCAGCGATAACCGCCAGGGCAAAAGCCGGTTTCCATATTTCGGAAAATTTCATCAAACAGGGCCTCCTGCTTTCTTGGTCAAACGGCGTGGCGTCAGAAATTCAGTCGATATTGCACGCCGATCTGACGCGGGCGGCTGACGGCACCGCGTGGCAGACGCTGCCCCGCGTCGTCCTGACGTTCGAAGCCATTGGCGTAGAGATCGCCAAAGTTCAGACGCTTATCCAACAGGTTCTTGCCGTAGATCAGCAGTTCCGAGTTACCGAAACTCAATCCGATATTCGCGTTCACGATGTTGAATGGTTGACGAGTGAGGAAGCCGCCTGTGTTTTTCGCCACTTTGACGGAACTGGTATAGGAATAGTCGGCGGCTGCGAACAGATCGATAGTGCCGCTGATTGGCGTGCGATAATATCCTGAGATGGAGCCGGTAAACCGGGGCACCTGGGCGAGCCGCGAGTTCGCCGCCTGAGGCAGCAGGCCCGGATCGATCAGCTTGCCGTTGCTATAGCCGAGGACGAGCTGAACTGTCAGGGGAACGTCCGCAAATGGCCGGCCGGACACCTCCAGTTCGCCGCCGCGGATACGCGCCTTGCCGGCATTGGTTATGAACGAAACGCTGCAATTGGGCAGGAAAATCGTCTGCTGCATGTTGGACCAGTCGATCTGGAAGATCGCGGATGACACGTTCAGCCTGCCGCCGGCCACCTTGCCCTTCGCACCCACTTCGTAGCTCCACAAACTGTCCGGCTCATAATTTCCGATATCTTCCTTCGTGAGGCCGAGCGGGGCCAGTTCGGCCGCGCAGCTATCGTCCGTCAGCCTCGGCTGGGTCCCCCCCACGCGGAAGCCCTTGGCAGCGGACGCATAGATGGTGCCCTTGTTCCCGAGTGCGTAGGACACGACGAATTTGGGAACGAGACCCGACTGGCTGTTACGCTCCGCCGGGGTGATATCGCCTTCGGGCGAGTTGAAGAAGCCCGTGCTGAGGAACGCGTCGGCCTTCTGCGT
>JARROF010000221.1:0-3929 GCA_037384205.1 Novosphingobium sp.
CCGTCCGGTTCTGGGGCGAGAACCTGACCGACAAGAAGTACCTGTCTCAGTTCACCCAGGGCCAGGGCATCGGCGATACCTACACTTATGCTGCGCCCCGGACTTATGGCGTAACGCTCAGCGGCCGTTTCTGACCGCGCTATGTTCCCGCCCGCCGTCGATCAGCGGCGGGCGGGAGCTGCTAATGTAAACAGGCGGTGTGGCACACCCGGAAGCCAGGCCGTCTCGGCGACTCGCAGCTCCTTTTCGAATGATCCCGCAGGGCTGCGTTCCGGGAAGTGTAGATCCAGAACAGCGCGTGACATTGCCACCGATTCCGCACCGTGTGCGACAGCATGAAGATAACAACCCAGCTCTCAGAGATGCGCGCACCAACGCTCATGGGGGATAAGATGAACAACAGGATTATTGTGATCGGCGCGGGTTCTGCTGGTCTGAGTGCCAGCTATTACCTGCAAAAGGCGGGATTCGACGTTCTCGTTCTGGAAGGGTCGGATCGGGCTGGCGGTCGCGTCCACTCCATCCACAAGGACGGCTACATTCTTGATTTGGGCGCGGACGGCAACGGCACAGGATACCTCACATATCTGGACCTTACCCGCGAGATGGGTCTCGAAAGTGCCATAAGCTGGATTTCAGGCGTTGTTGGAACGGTAGTCGACGGCAAAGTCCGTTACATGGATCCATCGAGCACGATGTCGCTGCTGAAAACGGATACCTATTCCCTGCGGACCAAACTGGCCCTGCAAAAAGGGATGAAGGAAATCGCGCCGATGCTGGAGGGTATCGACTTCCGGTATCTCTACAAGTCTGCGCATCTTGATGATCCGAATCGATCGGCGGAAACCTTCGGCCTGCGCCATTTCGGCCCCAAGGGCACGGATTACCTGATCGACCCGCTTGCTCGTCTCATGCAGGCCACCGGGGCCGATACCACTTCCATTCTGGACACGGCCGCTGGTTTGTCTTTCGCGAATGACAAGCTCTGGACCTTCCTTGGCGGGGCCGACCTGCTGCTCAAGACATTGGCCCAGCGGCTGAACGTTACCTACAACAGCGTCGTGAAAAGCATCGAAGAGAAGCCCGATGGCGTTGCGGTTCGGTATATGAATGCAAACGGTGAAGAGGTCGAGGAGACAGTCGCTGCCTGCGTGTTGTCGATCATGTACAAGGATGCAGCACGCATCCATCCCGCACTCAAGGAAATGTCAGCCGAGCTTGCCGAAGGCTTGGACTACATGTGCACGAGCAAGGTTCACCTCGGTTACGATGTCCGTACCGCGACCAGGGCATGGACGATTCAGGTGCCCACCGTCGAAGATCCGGACGTCTTCATTTTCTTCCTCGATCATAACAAGGCCCCCGACCGGGCGCCCGCCGGCCACAGCCTGATCAATGTCCAGACGGACAGCAAGTTCTACCCGCGCGCTGCAGCGATGAGCGACGAGGAGGCCGTGGAATTTGCGAGATCGAAGGTCGAAAAATTCTTCCCGGAACTCCGCGGACATTTCACGGGAATGAGCAATGTCACGCGATGGCCTCATATTGGACATCTCAACAAGCCAGGCTATTATCGCAGCGCCGCAAAATTCATCAATCGACTGGACGAAGACAGCCGCATCCAGATCGCAGGCGATATGTTCAGCAAAGCCAGCCAGGAAACCTCGGCCAACCGCGGACGCGATGTCGCGCAGAACATCATTCGCATGTGGCAGAGGTAGCCGGAAAACCGAAGTGGGCGTATCTCGCATCGAGAGGCCGTTGAGAAATGGTCCATGCAAGACAATAATCTGAGACTGGTCACCGCCGTCTATGAGGGAGCATTCGAAACTTCCCTCTGGAGTTCGTTTCTCGAACAGTTGAAGGTGCGGACGGGGGCCACGTTCGCTTATCTGTTGTTCCGGCCGCCGCATTTACCTGTTAAATCCTGGGTGCAATTGCATGCCGGGAACGGAGATCCTCCGGACGTGGCGCAAATACAACTGCCTGGACCGGATAAGAAATGCCCCTTGCCCTGGCATGCGCTGCCTGCGAACGAATTGCTGACATTCAAAAGCTTACCGGGATATCCCAAACCTGATCACCACGAATTCTTGCAAATGCTCATTGATCAGCACAACATCAGGGGGGTACGGGCTGTCAGGCTTGTGGAGCCCACCGGGGCATGGCTGGCCGTCATATCGGACCAGGCGAAATTCAGGCCAGGCACGGATGCCCTGATGCTTTCGCTCATTCCGCACGTCGCCCGTGCGTTGCGAATGCAAAATGTCCTGGAAACCGAACGCCTGCGGACCCGTATCGCGGTGGAGGCGATCGGGAAACTCAATTTCGGCTGGCTCACCATGGATGCTGATTGCCGAATACTGGATATCGATGCGCACGCCCAGGCAATCATTGCGCAGTCAAACGATATTTTCACGGACTCCAGCGGGAAAATCCGGCTGGCAGACAGGAAAAGCCACGGAAAGCTGGTTCAGGCGATCGCCGACTTCGCCAGTTCGACGTCCAGCCCGCCCAAGCTCTTCCATATCAGTCGGGATCCCTGGATCGACATGCTAGTCAACCCCGTCGAAGCCGGGTTTTTCCACACGAGTTCGGCCCCGGTTGCCGCGTTATATCTCCATTGCGAGGGCGAGCGGCGGCTCGCCAGCACGGTTCAGGTCGCCGAACTGTTCGGACTTCGAAAAAGCGAAGCGCGCGTCGCCATCGAATTGAGTTCGGGACTTCCCCTTAGCGATGTCGCGGCAAACCTTGGACTATCCACTGACACGGTTCGAACCTATTCGAAGAGAATATATCAGAAGATTGGACTGAACGGACAACGCGAATTGATGAAGTTCTGGATGCGGAGCGTATTAGCATTAGCATAGAGGGTATACCCACGAGGCTTCTCTACCGTCCGCACCGCTCGTTAGCGAAATTCGGCTGAAAAATTGTTCCTTCTGGCGCTCGTCGTAGCTCCTTATCACAGATAGGAGCCTTCGGAAAACTCGGAGTGCTTCAAAACTTCTGGCCTGCAGCATTTTGTCGCGTAGAAACTTCTAACCCGGCTGGAACACCACGGTTCAGAAAAGCGTCTCTGTTCAACAGGCTGATGACACGCGGCGGTGTGTTACCACTACTGCTCGAACCGGCCCGGTGATGACGATCGTCTTGCCCACAGTTCCTCCCAAAATCCTATTCGCGCAGGCACGGTCCGGGCGCCGCGTTCAAGCCGTTTGATTTCCAGCACCATAGCTTTTCGGCAAGGACCTTCCTATCGCGCTCGCGAGAGTTGGGGAGCCGTACTCCCGGCGCGCGGGAGCGATACCGGCTCAGTCATCCGGGGAGCCCGTTTCAGCAGACTTGCCCGTGAGGTTTTCCAGAATCTTGTCGAGTGTGCGCAGCATGTCCGCCGTTTCCGCGTCCGACACACCCTTGAGCGCCGCCTCTGAAGTTTCCACGGCCAGCGGCTGCAGACTGTCGATGATCTTGCGCCCACGCCCGGTAAGGTAGAGCCGCCAGGCCCGGCGGTCCGCCGGATCGGCGCGGCGCTCGACCAGCCCGGCTTCCTGCATCCGGTCGATCATCCGGCCCGCGGTGATCGGCTCCACTTCCAGGAGTTCCGCCAGGCCGCCCTGCCGGATACCCTCGTGCCGCAACAGCACACTGAGCACCTGCCATTGCGGCCGGGTGACGCCGATCTCTCGCGCGCGCTCGTCAAACGCGCGCCGCATCAGCCGCGCGACTTGTGCCAGGACCGTGCCCACCCTGCGTTCCATGAACACAGAATTAGTAGGCCTGCTTAGTATTGACCAGACAAATCTTGACGGGGATGCGGCGCCGGGATTCCGGCCTGCCCAAAAGGTGAAAACAAAACCCAACTTATGTGCGTCGCCCCGCGAAGGCAGGGACGTTGACTGCTGATTCTCTGGGCTTTCCCGGAAGGA
>JARROF010000222.1:0-3925 GCA_037384205.1 Novosphingobium sp.
CCGAAGCGAAGTAGCCACCTTCCTTCCCCGGCCCTGCCGCTTCACGGGTTCTGCCGCTTCACTGGTTCTGCCGCTTCACTGGTTCTGTCGCAAACTTTCCGCCGGTTGGCTATGGAGTGCGGTTTGAGCCGCCGGGAGTGGGTTCAAGATGTTCAAAGGTCGGCATTTTCATGGCGAGCTGATCCGGCTCTGCCTGCGCTGGTATCTGGCGCACGGCCTGACCCTACGAGGCCTGATCGGCGTATTGCGGCAGGCCGTGTCCGAATGACCAGTTCTCGGGCTTCACTTCAACCACCAGCGCTACGCCATGCTACGCTACAGTTTGGTGGCAGGGCGCAGCCGATGAAGCCGAGAACTGCGTTTACGCCATACCCCTCCTGATCGGAGCGGCAGACGAATAGTGAAGCTGGGTGGAAGGGGGGCAGCCGCCAAACCGTGGCGTATGGCCGAATGTTCGCTTGAAAGCATGAGAAAAGGCGCTTTGCGAGCTGTAGCCGACCGCGGCGGCAACCGCTGCAACCCTCTCGCCCGCGTCAAGCTTTCTCCGCGCCAGAACCATCCGCCAGTTGATCAGATAGTCAAGCGGTGGGCGGCCAACGCGCGCCGCGAAGCGTTGCGTGAAGGCCGAGCGTGACATGCCGACCTCCGATGCCAGCATCGGCGCCGTCCAGCGGCGCGCGACATCACTGTGCAACAGTCTGAGCGCCTTGCCGATCTGCGGATCTGCCAGCGCGGTGATCCAGCCCACACCTGTTGACGGATTGGCCGCCACGAATGCGCGGACCGCTGCGACGACGAGAACTTCCGCCAGGCGCTCGGCGACGAGCGAACCGCCGAGTTCCGCGTGATCGACCTCGGCTCTTAGGGATTTCAGCGTCCTTTCGACAGCCTGTGCGGTGGGTGAGGTCCGGTCGACGAGCAGGAATGCGGGAAGCGCGTCCAGGACGAACGAGGCGCCGCCATCCGCAAAGCCGCTGCCACCGCCTATCATCGCGGTCTCATCTCCCGTGCCGAGGCGCACCAAGTTGTGTCCTGGCGAAGCGTAGAGCGGCATACCGTCGATCGGCTCGACCGCCGGATTGCTGGCCACTGTGTAGCGCGTGTTGTTGACAAGGACGACATCGCCTTCCGCGAGGGCCATTGGCGGACGGCCAGGGAGCAGAAGCCAGCATTGGCCCCGGGTGATGGCGACGAATTTCAACCGCGCCCGTCCATCGAAGGCGAGCGCCCAGTCTCCCGCCGCTTCGAGCCCTGTCGCGCGAACGCTGTGCGCGCCGAGCGCTGTAAGAACCTCGGAGTATGGATCGCAGGCAATTTCGGCGGATTGCGATAAAGACATGGTCATTCAAGCATAGATCATCCGGAATGGAGTGCATAGGTCTGGCTTCTCACACGGAAGACGGAGCCTTATCATGACTGTAGAGAACAAGATTGTTGCCATCACCGGGGCCGGACGCGGCATCGGCCGGGCAACCGCAATCCATCTGGCCGCGCGCGGAGCGCAAATAGTGCTCGGGGCGCGAAACGAAGCCGAGATCGCCGCAGTGGCAGGGGAGATCGAGGCCGCCGGCGGCCAAGCGGTCTACCGAGCGACCGATGTCACGAAACGATCGGACCTTGTTGCTCTTGCGGGCCTTGCCTGCGAGCGTTTCGGCCGGCTCGACGTCATCGTCAACAATGCCGGCATCGGGCCGATTTCAAGGTTCGACGCTCTGAAGGTCGATGACTGGGACGCCATGATCGATGCAAACCTGAAGGGCGCGCTTTATGGCATCGCCGCCGCACTGCCTGTATTCAGCCGCCAGGGCAACGGGCACGTCGTCAACGTCATCTCGACGGCCGGTATCAAGATCGTGCCGACAATGGGCGTCTACGCCGCCACAAAGAACGCGCTGCGAACCGCCACTGAAGCGTTGCGGCAGGAATCGGGTCCAAACCTGCGCGTAACGGAAGTATCGCCGGGTTTCGTAGACACCGGTTTCGTCGAGGCCGCCATATCCGATCCGGCGATCAAAGCGGCGATGCAAAAGCGCAAGAAAGAACTGGCTATTTCACCGGACGCGATCGCACGGGCGATAGCCTTCGCAATCGAACAACCCGACGACGTCGAAATCGGCAGCATCGTGGTGCGCCCGACCGCACAGGATTGACAGTGGGGCGCTTGTTGGCTCGACGCCTGTGCCTACGGCATAACCAAGATCGCCAAGGATGGGGGGCTATCGCGGGGAAGCCCTTATCTCGCCTTGAGCAATGACGGGACTCCCGAGTTCTCGACGGTCATCAAGGTGATGGGCGCGCTCGGCATGGCATTATCCGCTTCGCCCACCCCTGCTTAAGAGAAGCAGGTCGCCTTCGCCTCGATCATAAGGAGTTTATCGAAAGCTATATTCACAAATGGCCCAAAAGCGAGATCCTTACAAGCCCCCCCATTTCCAATAGGAAGACATTGCCGACAGTCTTGTTCTTAATAGACGGAATTGATTAAAATATTTTAATGTGCGCAAAAAACTCCAAGAACTGTTAGTTTTCTGCTTATTATCAACGGCATAGATACGCACGTCGCCACCCACGACACATCTTGTTATTGATTTTGATATGTGTAACGCTGCTAAGAATTCAAACATAGTTGGGTGTTATGCGGCATTTATCTATTGTTTCATCCATACTTCTTCTTGGCGGTTGCGCATACAACAACACGGGCCAGATAGATTATCGGGTTGCGAGTGTGGATCCTACAGCTGCATCGGAAGAATGCGGTGGGAGTCCGTGTGCAAAATTAGATCGACGCTATTCCCTATCAAAATTTGAAGATGACCAACCATTTGAAGAAAATGATGTATACTCAATAAATATTGAGCAGATGATGATTGGTAATAATATATCAGAAGGCGGGATTTTCAAATATTTTGACAAAAATGGCGAGTTTGCCGTTTTGGCGAATGTTTTTGAGTTCTCGTCGAGCGAAGGTAGCGGCGAGGAACGTAAATTCTACAATGGCGACATAAATAAATCAAAAGATGTCCCATTAAAATTAATATACTTTGACGATGGTGTTCAGGCATATCAGTCACTAAATTTTAGCAACATTGTCCTTCAACCCCGCACAGTATATCACGGCGGATCAATTGGAATTCAGATAGTCGTAATGGAGCTTGACACGCAAGAGGGTTCCATGACTAAACTTCTTACAACGCTCGCAGGATATGGAAAGAATGCTATTCCAGCATCCTCTGAAACATCAGACATTTTACTAGAGCTTGGAAAGAGTTTATTTAATGGTGGTTCATATGATGACCGACTATTTGCATACGAATTTGTGCTCTCTAATGGTAGTATTGCAACAGATAGTGGCACACGGGCTACATTTACGCCTGGTCGCTATGCGTTACGCCGGTCAGAAATGCGCGCCGACCCCATGAAATGGGAAGGAGTACTTCTTAATAACGAAACGGGGAGATTGGTAGATAAGGAGGGCAACGAGATTCGAAAAGATCTCTACTTCATCCTAAATATTGCCAAATATGACGAGAATGTACGCCCAGAATTCTATCAGTTTGATAAATGGCGAGAATTTCGAGATACTCTGGAAGAACAAGATTTGACCGCCACAACATTAGCCAATCTCACAAAGGAAATAGGTGAAAAACTTGCCGAAAAGCGCTCAGAAGATTGGTATCATCGCACAGCGAAGCGTTGGGCTGAGGCTGAAAACAAACTCAATCGTTACTCTCGTAATGCATATAGAAATTTTGAAGAAAATAATTTTTTAGTTAGAGATATCGTTAAATCATGCGAATATTTAAAAGATAACAGAGCTAAACGACTTATACGTTTTCGCGACATCTCAGAGCGCAACGCACGTGATTCTATTAGTGAATTTATCACCGACTATCAAATAGCAATTAATAAGGAAGAAGAAGAATTC
>JARROF010000223.1:0-3779 GCA_037384205.1 Novosphingobium sp.
TTCATTTTCAAGGTCCTAATTCTGAATGTGCGGAACACCCCACCCGCTACAAAGGGAATCAAGACCATGCGCACTCTGACCAGAATCGCCGCCCCCGCTCTCGTGGCCGCACTCGGCCTGAGCGCCGCCCTGCCCGCTTCGGCCCGCGAAACCCGGCACTATCCGCCTGCCCGCCATACGCCTGCCCGCGACCATGCAATTCGCGCCGATATCCAGGGCCTGCGCGCCCGGATTGACCGCGCGGCGGCACGGCACACGATCTCGTATCACGAGGCTGCCGGGCTGCGCCGCGATGCCGGCCATATCCAGCATCTCTACGCCCGCTATGCCCGCAACGGCCTGAGTCGGAACGAGGTCCGCACGCTCCGGACGAGGGTCGGCAAAGTGCAGTTCGCCCTTCGTAGCGAACGCCACGACCGTGACGGCCGCCGCGGATAACACCCCTATTCAGCCTCTTGCCAAATATCGGGCACCATTTCTGTAGTACAGTGCGCCCGCTTCCGCTTGAATTGCGGGGCGGGCGCGCCTAATCGCGCCTCACTATGACCAAGAACCCGCGTACGCTGTACCAGAAGATCTGGGACGCCCATATCGTCGACACGCGCGACGATGGAACCTGCCTCATCTATATCGACCGGCACCTCGTCCACGAAGTGACGAGCCCGCAGGCCTTCGAGGGCCTCCGTTCCGCCGGCCGCAAGGTGCGCCGTCCCGACCTTACGCTCGCAGTTCCCGACCACAACCTGCCAACCACCGCGCGCAAGGATGCGGCGGGCAACGTGCTGCCGATCGCCGATCCCGAAAGCGCGACTCAGCTGGCCGCGCTGCGCAAGAACGCGCCCGAATTCGGCATCCGCTACATCGACGCCGTCGACCATGAGCAGGGCATCGTCCATGTCGTCGGGCCCGAACAGGGTTTTTCGCTGCCCGGTGCTACGATCGTCTGCGGCGATAGCCACACGGCCTGCCACGGCGGCGTGGGCGCGCTGGCTTTCGGTATCGGCACGACCGAAGTCGAGCACGTGCTGGCGACGCAGACCTTGCTGCTCAAGCAGTCGAAGACCATGGAAGTGCGCGTAGAGGGCAAGCTCGGCGCCGGAGTCACGCCCAAGGACGTGATCCTGCACGTGATCGGTGTGATCGGCACGGCGGGCGGCACCGGTCATGTGATCGAGTATCGCGGTAACGTGTTCGCGGAAATGTCCATCGAAGGCCGCCTGACAGTGTGCAACATGTCGATCGAGGGCGGCGCCCGCGCCGGTCTCGTCGCGCCTGACGAGACGACGCTCGCCTATATCAAGGGCCGCCCCTATGCCCCCGTCGGCGAGGACTGGGACAAGGCCGTCGCCTGGTGGCAGAGCCTCGCCACCGACGAGGGCGCCGCGTTCGACAAGTCCGTGCATATCCGCGCCGAGGATATCCAGCCGACCGTTACCTGGGGCACCTCGCCCGAGGATACCTCCGCGATCGGCGGCGTGGTGCCCGCGCCGGAAGACTTCGCCGATGCCTCCAAGCGCGACGCAGTGAAAGTCAGCCTCGACTATATGGGCCTGACGCCCGGCACGAAGCTGACCGACGTCGAAGTGCAGAACGTCTTCATCGGCTCATGCACCAACAGCCGCATCGAGGATATCCGCGCCGCCGCCGAAGTGCTGAAAGGGCGCAGGAAAGCGGACAATGTGAAGTGGGCGATCGTTGTGCCCGGCTCCGGCCTCGTCAAGCAGCAGGCCGAAGCCGAAGGGCTCGACAAGATCATCGTCGAAGCAGGCCTCGAATGGCGCGAGCCGGGCTGTTCGGCCTGTCTCGCCATGAACCCCGACAAGGTCCCGGCGGGCGAACGCTGCGCCTCGACCAGCAACCGCAATTTCACCGGGCGCCAGGGCCCGGGCAGCCGCACCCACCTGATGAGTCCTGCCATGGCCGCCGCCGCCGCGGTCACCGGCAAGCTGACAGACGTGCGCGAACTGGTAGGATAACGATCATGGCAGACGAATCCGAAGACACCTCGCTGGCCGGAAAGGCCGCCATCGCCGCAGGCGCCGCCATTGGCTCTGCCGCCATTGCCGCCGCGCTGCTTTTCGTGAAGCGCCGCAAGGCCCGCGCGAGCGAAGCGCCGCCCCACCCCGAACAGGCTCCCGAGACCGATTGATGGAACCGATCAACCACGTTGCCGGCCGCGCGATCCCGTTCGGCCGCAAGAACGTCGATACCGACGTCATCATCCCTGCCCACTGGCTCAAGACGATCACGCGCGAAGGGCTCGGCAAGGGCGCTTTCGAAGCCGTCAGGAAAGAGCCGGGCAACATCTTCGACGATCCCGAATACGCCGGCGCGCAGATCCTGATCGCGGGCGACAACTTCGGCTGCGGATCAAGCCGCGAACACGCCGCCTGGGCCCTGCTCGACATGGGCGTGAAGTGCGTGATCGCGCCGAGTTTTTCGGATATCTTCTCGGGTAATGCCTTCAAGAACGGCATCCTTACCGTGGCGCTGCCGCAAGAGGCGATCGACCGCCTGATGGAAGTCGCCAAAACCGATCCGATCGATATCGACCTGCAGACACAATCGGTAACGACTCCGTTCCAGGACCGCTTCACCTTCGATATTGACCCGTTCCGCAAGCATTGCCTGGAAAACGGCCTCGACGAAGTGGGGCTGACCATGGCCCAGGACAATGCGATCAGCGCGCACGAGGCCATGACCAAAAACGAACTGCCATTCCTCGCCCGGACACCCGCGACGGTCGATTGACGCCCCGGCGCGGTTCGTTCCCGCCCCCTCGCAAGGGCGATTGCTGACGCCAAGCTGGCGAATCAGGATTGAACCGGATCAAGACCGGCCGTATCGGCGTTGATTGAGCAAAGGGGGCCCGGATTCTCCGGGTTATGCATTCGAGGACTTTCGATGACCAGTTTTCAGGATCGCGAGCGCGCCGAAGAAGCCAAGTTCGCGCATGATGCCGAGACCCAGTTCCGCATCCAGGCCCGCCGCAACCGCCTGCTCGGCGAATGGGCGGCCGAACGCATGAAGCTTTCGCAGGCGGAATCCGAAGCCTATGCCAAAAGCGTGGTCCAGGCCGACTTCGAGGAAGCGGGCGACGAGGACGTCATCCGCAAGCTGCTCGGCGACCTGATCGCCGCCGACATCGAATCGAGCGAGGCCGAGGTGCGCGCCGCGCTCGAAGCCAAGCAGGTCGAAGCCCGCCGCGCCTTCCTCGGCGAAGCCTGACACCAACCGGGGTCCGGCTGCACCGGCCCCCCGCAATTCGGAGACCGGCCATGGCGATGCCCGCCAGCGAGATCGAATGCCTCATCCGTGCGGCACTGCCCGACGCGCAAGTGACGATCACCGATCTGGCCGGTGACGGCGATCACTATGCCGCGCATGTCGTATCGGCGGCCTTTACCGGCAAACCGCGCGTGGCCCAGCACAAGCTGGTCTACGAAGCGCTGGGCGGACGCATGGGCGGTGAACTTCACGCCTTGCAACTGACGACTGCCGTCCCCAACTGACGTCAGGAATACGAAAGAAGGTTGCTTCCATGTCCGACGTCAACGCCCGCATCGGCGAGATTGTAAACAAGAACGACATCGTCCTGTTCATGAAGGGAACGCCGCTGTTCCCGCAATGCGGCTTTTCCAGCCGCGCCGTGGCGATCCTGGAACACCTCAACGTGCCGTACGAGAGCGTGGACGTGCTGCAGGACATGGATATCCGCCAGGGCATCAAGTCCTTTTCCGAATGGCCGACGATCCCGCAGCTCTATGTGAAGGGCGAAT
>JARROF010000224.1:0-3771 GCA_037384205.1 Novosphingobium sp.
GCGGATCGAGTTTCAGGAGATCCACGTCCAGCCCGTAGCGCTGCAACTCCGAGTTGGTGAAGGTGGTGATCAGCATGTTCTGGCAGATCGGGTGCACCGGCACGGTGTCGCGCCCGCCCCGGCTCCTGGGAACAGGATGGTGCCAGATCACCGTCTCTCCGCAGGGCCTGCCGCAAAGCCAGCAGTCGGGCGGCGGCGGCGCCTCGGGCGCATCCTCGTCGTCGAAGACGTCTTCACGTGAACCATGCTTGGAATACTTGCGTGCCATGGCACTCCCCTGCCCTGCCGCACGCCGGGCCGCAACGAAAAAGCCCGGCCTCCTTGCGGAGACCGGGCCTTTAACTCGGTTATCCGAGGATCAGCGAATTACTTCGTGATCTTCGCGACAACGCCCGAACCGACGGTGCGGCCGCCTTCGCGGATAGCGAAGCGGAGGCCTTCGTCCATGGCGATCGGGGCGATCAGCTTGACCGACAGAGCGACGTTGTCGCCCGGCATGACCATCTCGGTGCCCTCGGGGAGGATCACTTCACCGGTCACGTCGGTGGTGCGGAAGTAGAACTGCGGGCGGTAGTTGGCGAAGAACGGCGTGTGACGGCCACCTTCGTCCTTCGACAGCACGTAGACTTCGGCGTCGAACTCGGTGTGCGGGGTCACGGTGCCCGGCTTGGCGAGAACCTGGCCACGCTCGACTTCGTCGCGCTTCAGGCCACGGACCAGCGCGCCGATGTTATCGCCAGCCTCGCCCTGGTCGAGCAGCTTGCGGAACATTTCAACGCCGGTGACGGTGGTCTTCTGGGTGTCGCGGATGCCGACGACTTCGACTTCCTCGCCGACCTTGATGATACCGGTTTCGACGCGGCCGGTTACAACCGTACCACGACCCGAGATCGAGAACACGTCTTCGACGGGCATCAGGAACGCCTGGTCGGTCGGACGCGGCGGCTGCGGGATGTATTCGTCAACAGCGTTCATCAGTTCGATGATCGAGTTCTTGCCGATCTCATCGTCACGGCCTTCAAGAGCGGCCAGAGCCGAACCCTTGATGATCGGAATATCGTCGCCCGGGAACTCGTACGAGGACAGCAGTTCGCGAACTTCGAGCTCGACCAGCTCAAGCAGTTCTTCGACGTCGACCTGGTCGACCTTGTTCAGGTACACGACCAGAGCCGGCACACCGACCTGACGGGCCAGCAGGATGTGCTCGCGGGTCTGCGGCATCGGGCCGTCAGCAGCGTTCACGACGAGGATCGCACCGTCCATCTGGGCGGCGCCGGTGATCATGTTCTTCACATAGTCGGCGTGGCCCGGGCAGTCGACGTGCGCGTAGTGACGCGCAGCGGTCTCGTAC
Organism: Novosphingobium sp.; assembly: GCA_037384205.1. GTDB lineage: Bacteria > Pseudomonadota > Alphaproteobacteria > Sphingomonadales > Sphingomonadaceae > Novosphingobium. The sequence goes on from JARROF010000224.1 coordinate 1,352, forward strand.
TCGACGTGCGCGGTCGAGATCGTGATGCCGCGCTCGCGCTCTTCCGGAGCCTTGTCGATGTTGGCGAAGTCGACCGCTTCACCGCCATTGACTTCGGCCATGACCTTGGTGATGGCAGCTGTCAGGGTGGTCTTGCCGTGGTCGACGTGACCGATGGTGCCGATATTGCAGTGCGGCTTGTTCCGCTCGAATTTTGCCTTCGCCATCTTTCAAACCTTCTTTCGTATTGAAATTGAATCTGCGGGTGTGGAGGCGGGGCCCGCGGAATCAGCAGGCGCCGCCCCTAGAACCATTCTCGCCCTCAGGCAAGCTTCTCCTTCACTTCCGCCGCAACGTTCGCCGGAACTTCGTCGTAGTGGCTGAACTGCATGGAGTACTGCGCACGGCCCTGGGTGAACGAGCGCAGCTGGTTGACGTAGCCGAACATGTTCGCAAGCGGCACGTTGGCTTCAACAACCTGGGCATTACCACGGCTGTCAGTGCCCTGGATCTGGCCGCGGCGGGAGTTAAGGTCGCCGATCACGTCACCCCTGAACTCTTCCGGAGTCACGACCTCGACCTTCATGATCGGTTCGAGGATCTTGATGCCAGCCTTCTGCGCCGCTTCACGCATCGCACCGCGACCGGCGATTTCGAAGGCCAGGGCCGACGAGTCGACGTCGTGGTACTTACCGTCGAGCAGCTCGATGTCGAAGTCGACGATCGGGAAGCCGATGAGCGCGCCGGTCTCTGCGGTCTCACGCATGCCCTTTTCCACCGACGGGATGTATTCGCGCGGGATGTTGCCGCCCTTGACCGAGTCCACGAAGTTGATACCGGCGCCGCGTTCACCCGGGGTAAGCTTGACCTTGACTTCACCGAACTGGCCCGAACCACCCGACTGCTTCTTGTGGGTATAGGTCAGTTCGACCGGCTTGCCGAGGTATTCGCGGTAGGCAACCTGCGGTGCACCGACGTTGGCCTCCACCTTGAACTCGCGCTTCATGCGATCGACGATGATGTCGAGATGAAGCTCGCCCATGCCCTTGATGATGGTCTGGCCGGATTCGTGATCGGTCGAAACGCGGAAGCTGGGTCTTCGGCAGCCAGGCGCGAAAGGGCAACGCCCATCTTTTCCTGGTCGGCCTTGGTCTTCGGCTCCACCGACAGCTCGATAACCGGCTCGGGGAACTCCATGCGCTCCAGGATGATCGGCGACTTCTCGGCGCACAGCGTGTCACCGGTGGTCGTCTCCTTGAGGCCCGCGACAGCCACGATGTCACCGGCATAGGCCATGTCGATGTCTTCACGGTTGTTGGAGTGCATCAGCAGCATGCGGCCGACCTTCTCCTTCTTGTCCTTCACCGAGTTCAGGTACGTGCCCTTGGACAGCGTGCCCGAGTAGATGCGGCAGAAGGTGAGCGAGCCGACGAACGGGTCGTTCATGATCTTGAACGCCAGGGCCGAGAACGGCGCCGTGTCATCCGAAGGACGGGTGTCGGCTTCCTCGGTATCGGGGTTGATACCTTCAATGGCGGGAACGTCGATCGGGCTCGGCATGTAGTCGACAACGGCGTCGAGCAGCGGCTGCACGCCCTTGTTCTTGAACGCCGAACCGCAGGTGATCGGGACAAACGCACGCTCCAGCGTGCCCTTGCGGATCAGCTTCTTGACGGTCGCGACATCGGGCTCGTTGCCTTCAAGGTACTGCTCCATGACATCGTCGTCCTGTTCAACGACAAGCTCGAGCAGTTTCTCGCGGTATTCAGCGGCCTTGTCGGCCATGTCCGCCGGGATATCGACATAGTCGAACTTCGCGCCGAGGCTTTCGTCCTGCCAGACGATGCCACGCATGTTGACGAGGTCGACAACACCCTTGAGGTCGCTCTCTGCGCCGATCGGCAGGTACATCACCAGCGGCACCGCGCCGAGGCGGTCGATGATCGACTGCACGCAGTAATAGAAGTCGGCACCGGTACGGTCGAGCTTGTTGATGAAGCACATGCGGGGAACGCCGTACTTGTCAGCCTGACGCCACACGGTTTCGGACTGCGGCTCGACACCGGCCACGCCGTCGAACACCGCGACCGCGCCGTCGAGGACACGCAGCGAACGCTCGACTTCAATGGTGAAGTCGACGTGTCCGGGAGTGTCGATGATGTTGATGCGGTGCTCTTCACCCTGGCCGTCGTCCGCCTTCCACATGGTGGTGGTGGCAGCCGAGGTGATGGTGATGCCGCGTTCCTGTTCCTGCTCCATCCAGTCCATGGTGGCGGCACCGTCGTGCACTTCGCCGATCTTGTAGGACTTGCCGGTGTAGTAGAGGATACGCTCGGTCGTGGTGGTCTTGCCGGCGTCGATGTGCGCCATGATACCGATGTTGCGGTAGCGTTCGATCGGATGGCTGCGTGCCATGATTAGGTTCCTATTCTGCTTGGGCG
>JARROF010000224.1:3792-6985 GCA_037384205.1 Novosphingobium sp.
CGATCGTAATTCTCCACACGGACGAACATCGGATCTTCCGCGTCGCCGAATGCGGCAGGGCGTATAGCGACAAACCCGGCGCGTTCAAGCTCACTTGCCATCGCCGGATAGTCGAACATCCACAAGTGCGCCGAATTCCCCAACGCTGCCCGCAAACGCCCGAGAGGAGTGCGTGCCCTTGTTTCGTGACCTAGAAAAGTGGCCCGCATGAAGTCGTGCGCCGCTTCCGGATCACTGTCAGCAACAAGATAGCGACGGGCTCGCTCGCGCAAATCCGGCACGATCAGGCGAAATACCCCTGTCGGTGCCAATATCCTGAATGACTCTGCCAAGGCCCTGCGCATATCCTCGAACGGAAGGTGCTCCAGAACATGGCTGGCGTAAAGCCCGTCCACACTCCCATCCGGCAAAGGCAATCCGGCCACCACATCGCCAAAGCGTGTCGTGGCCGGGAAAGGCTCTGAATTGTGTGCCAGTCTCGCGAGCACCCCGCCGACAAGCGGCAGGCGCTCGATTCGCAGGGTCGGGGAGGCATCGAAGCTAATCCAGTCCTCCGCCGTCGAAAAGCCCGAGCCGAATTGTACATAAGTACCCATGGGACCAACCTCCAGACAAGCACGTGACGGAACGCTCCGTCGCCCCTCCTACCCCGCTACTATCGGCAGCATTGTAAAAATTACCAGCGATAGTGCGAGAAGGCGCGGTTGGCATCCGCCATGCGGTGCGTGTCTTCGCGCTTCTTGACGGCGTTACCACGGTTGTTGGCGGCATCCATCAACTCGCCCGAAAGACGCGCCGACATGGTGGTCTCGGGACGGTTGCGCGCGGCGGTGATCAGCCAGCGGATGGCCAGGGCCTGCGCACGCTCCGGACGGACTTCGACCGGAACCTGGTAGGTCGCACCGCCGACGCGGCGGCTGCGGACCTCGATCTGCGGCTTCACGTTGTTCAGGGCATCGTGGAACAGCTGGACCGGATCGGCCTTGGCGCGGGCCTCCATGGTGTCAAGCGCACCGTAGACGATGCTTTCGGCAACCGACTTCTTGCCGTCGAGCATGAGGTTGTTCATGAACTTCGACAGGACCTGATCACCGAACTTCGGATCAGGCAGGATTTCCCGCTTCTCGGGACGACGACGACGTGACATCGCTTGTATTCCTTGTTCTTGCAGCCGGGAGCCAAAGCGTCACCGGCCGGTCAATCTCTCAAAGCGCGGCGTTTTCACGCCGCCACCGATCACTTCGGACGCTTGGCGCCGTACTTCGAGCGGGACTGCTTGCGATCCTTCACGCCCTGCGTGTCGAGCACGCCGCGCAGGATGTGGTAGCGCACGCCGGGAAGGTCGCGAACGCGGCCGCCGCGGATGAGCACGACCGAGTGCTCCTGCAGGTTGTGGCCTTCGCCGGGGATGTACGAGATGACTTCGCGGCTGTTGGTGAGGCGCACCTTGGCGACCTTGCGGAGAGCCGAGTTCGGCTTCTTCGGGGTCGTGGTGTAGACGCGGGTGCAGACGCCGCGCTTCTGCGGGTTCTGCTCCATCGCCGGGACCTTGCTCTTGGCCTTCTGCGGCTCGCGACCCTTGCGGATCAGCTGGTTGATAGTGGGCATCTATACTCTTCTTTCAAAATGGAGTGCGATGGATCCGGCCCGTACCGTGGGGCGAAACCGCAAGCCACGGGACGGACCCGTCGCACCCCGGGTCATGCGGGCCCGGCGCGTTTCGAAAGAAGGAAGAGTGAGAGGTTCACGCATTCCGGTGAAGGCTGATCACGTCATCCCGGAAAAGGCCGGGACTGCGAGAGGCATGGCGCCTGCTTCACCTGCGTGAGCCGAAAACACTCCACCCGGTATCGATGCCACCGGATTACTTTGCCACCGCTTCCCGAAGCAGCCCAGCCCGACTCGGACCATGGCCGTCCCGCTGAGGACCGGTCCTGCGTAAAGCGAGGAAAAGCCCCGGAAATGCTGACATGGCAATGTTCAGCTCTATGTCGCTTCCTGCGAGCAAGCCCGCAGAAGATGGGCGCCCTTAGGCGATTGGGGGGACGGGGTCAAGCCGGAGGAACGCCCCAGCCACACACCAAACTACTCACCCGCACCATCGCTAGGTGTGGAGCCTCAACAGGTTGTTCATCGGCTGATCCAGTCGGCTGATGGGTGTTTTGGATTGTAGGCAGCCGTGTGGTCGATGCCAGTTGTAGTTATGCAGCCAGGGTATGAGGGCCTGCTTCCGGTGGTCTGACGCCGGAAAGGCTCGGGCGTAGGCCCATTCGCGCAAGCTGGTCTGGATGAAGCGTTCGGCCTTGCCGTTGGTCTTGGGTGTGTAGGGTTTGGTGCGGATGTGCTTGAGGCCGAGGGTTTTGCACGCCTCGCGGAAGGCATGGCTTTTGTAGCAGGAGCCGTTGTCGGTCATGACCCGCGTCACGGTGACGCCCAGCGTCTTGTAGTAGGCGATGGCGGCGCAGGACGATGACCTGCTCGACGACATCAGCGGGTGTAGCGCAGGACCATCACGCGTCGCACGATCTCGGCTCGACTGTAGGGTGTGGTTCGGGCATTCTTGTGGATGTTCATCCGGTCGTTCCCCCAGAGCTGACGTGTCGCAACATCAGTCTGATCCGGTCAGGCCGGATGAACAACCTCCTGAAAGCTCACACCTAGAGGACTGCCTCTATGCCTTGCAGGCCACGATCCCGCATCTGACACTGACACGCTCGTCATTGCATCGTTGCCTGCAACGCCACGGGATCAGCCGCTTGCCTGAAGTGACAGGGGACAAAGAAGCGAAGCGTAAGTTCAAGACCTACCCGATCGGCTATTTCCATATCGATATCGCCGAGATGCAGACCGCCGAAGGCAAGCTGCGCCTCTTCGTAGCGATCGACCGCACCAGCAAGTTCGCTGTCGTCGAGTTGCACGCGCAAGCCGGCAAAATGATCGCCGCGCCCAGTTCCTGCGCAACCTGATCGCCACCGTGCCTTATGCCATCCACACCGTACTGACGGATAATGGCATCCAGTTCACCAATAGGGCGCACCACAAATACGCCTTCCACCATATCTTCGACCGGGTCTGCGACGAGCACGAGATCGGGCACAGGCTGACCAAGGTCAAACATCCCTGGACCAACGGCCAGGTCGAACGGATGAACCGGACCATCAAGGACGCCACCGTCAAGCGATACCATTACGCC
>JARROF010000225.1:0-3746 GCA_037384205.1 Novosphingobium sp.
CAGGCCGAGCGTCAGGTCTGAGACCCCATCGGGTTCCTGAGTGACCGACAACAGCGTTTTCGCCTACGAGCCATCCCCGGAATATCCGGGGTGGCATACGTGGAACCTGGAAGATCCCACGCGCTTTAACGGCGCCGGGCTGGGAGCGATACTGGTGCGCGCCGAGAGTGAACGCTCCGCGCGCCTGCGTCTGATCGAACCCGGCCGTCAGCACACCAATATGCAGGACAATATTCACGGTGGGGTAACGCTGGCGTTGATCGACATCGCTATGTTCGCCGCCATGCATGTCACGCTCGGCGTCGATCCGGCCGGTTCGGTCACACTGGATCTCCACAATCAGTTCATCGGGGCGGGCCGCGTCGGCAAGCCGCTCGATGCCGTGATCGAGGTGGTGAAAGAAACTCGCCGTTTGGTGTTCCTGCGCGGCACTGTCGAACAGGGCGATCATCTCGTCGCGAACTTCATCGGCACCCTGAGAAAGCCCAGCCAGCGATGACCGCCATGCTCGAACGTTACGAAACGCTGGTTGCAACCGGCGAACTGCGCTCCGATCCGGAGCAGGAAGCAGCAGCGGAGCGGCTGAACCGGCTGCAGCGCGAACTCTACAAGGCAACCGCCTCAACCGGCCTGATTGGCAAGCTGCTGGGCAAGAAGCCCGCCCCGCCGCGCGGCATCTACATGTGGGGCGGCGTCGGGCGCGGCAAGTCGATGCTGATGGACCTGTTCATCGACACGCTCGACATTCCGGAAAAGCGCCGCGTGCACTTCCACGCCTTCATGCTCGAAGTACACGGTCTGCTGCGCGAGGAACGCAAGAGGGAAACCGGCGATCCGATTCCGCCGGTTGCCGCCGCCCTCGCCCGCAACGTGCGCTGCCTCGCGTTCGACGAGATGGTCGTCAACAATTCGGCCGATGCGATGATCATGAGCCGTCTGTTCACCCATCTGATGGTGAACGAAGGCGTAACGATCGTCACCACTTCGAACCGCGCGCCCTCCCAGCTTTACAAGGACGGGCTCAACCGCGAGCACTTCCTGCCGTTCATCGCGCTGATCGAAACCGATCTCGATGTGATGACGCTGAACGGGCCCACCGACTATCGGCTCCAGCGTCTGGGTGGCATGGCCACCTGGCACATGCCGCTGGGCGAGCCCGCCACCGAACAGGCGCGCGAAGCGTTCTACCGCCTGACCGACTATCCGCCCGAAGACGCCGAGCATGTGCCGTCCACCGATATCGATGTGGGCGGTGGACGCCTGCTCCACGTACCCAAGAGCCTCAAGGGCGTGGGCGTGTTCAGCTTCAAGCGCCTGTGCGGGGAGGCACGCGGCGCTTCGGACTATCTCGCCATCGCGCGATCCTATCACTCGGTCATTCTCGTCGGCATCCCGAAAATGGGGCCGGACCGGCGCAACGAGGCCGCCCGCTTCGTCACGCTGATCGACGCGCTGTATGAAAACAAGGTCAAACTGATAGCGGCAGCGGACGCGTCGCCGGAAGACCTGTACCAGGCCGGCACCGGCCGCTTCGAATTCGAGCGCACCGTCAGCCGCCTCAACGAGATGCAGAGCGCCGACTATCTGGCGTTGGGACACGGCGAAGGCTGATTCCGCCCGGAACTGGTTAACGATTCCCGAATCGAGACGGTCTCGGCGCGCGCTTTTTCCGGCGTGCGTGCCTTCGTAATATGTCGCCAACTACCAGAATAAACCTGCCCCGCCGCTTTAACGAAATGCGGACACCGAGATGCGGCATTCACGAAAACACAAATTCACCAGCCTGAAATAGAAGAGGCGCTTTCAAGAAAACTTGCATCTTCCCGAAAGCGCCTCTTTATGTGTTCGGTCATCTAAACTTATAGTTCAGTCTGACCCGGTAGATGGTGGGCTTAAGCGCCCCACATTCCATCACCCCAGAAGCCAGTTACCATTGTATTTCCCCATGTGAACAGCCGCAACTGCGCGGCTGACTCATGGTTAACAACTAGTTAAATGGCATTCAAGGATTATTAACCAATCTTGAGAACCTTGGGCTGGGCAATCTGCTCGACCAGTTCCCGAAACGGGACGGGGCGGCCGAGGAAGTAGCCCTGGATCATGTCGCACTTGAGGTCCCTGAGCATCTCCAGCGCCGTCGCCGTTTCGACGCCTTCGGCCACCACCGTCCGATCCAGCGAGTGCGCCATGTCGATAATGGATTGGACAAGGAGGAGATCATCCTTGTTCGTTTCCATTGAAGAGACGAAAACCTTGTCGATCTTCACTTCGCTGGCCGGCAGGTAGCGCAGGTAATCGATCGTCGCATTGCCGGTGCCGAAATCGTCGATCGACAGACGCAGGCCCGAACGCACCAGCCGCTGAAGCATCTGGAACGTGCGCGAGCTCCGGTCGAGACGATCGGTTTCGGTTATCTCAAGGATCAGCCGGTCAGGCGGAAGCCCATGTTCGGCCAGAATATCGGCAATCATCCCCGGCAATCCCGGATTGCGGAGCAACTGGGCCGAGATATTGACGGAGATCGTCAGATCATGCCCCATCCGCTGCAACTCCACCCCGACGCGCACGGCATCGTTCACCACGAAGCGGGTGATCCGCTCGATCCGGTGGAACTCCTCGGCAATGCGGATGAATTTTTCGGGACTGATGGGGCCGCGTTCCGGGTGCGTCCAGCGCACCAGCGCCTCCGCGCCACAGATCCGGTTCGTTTTGAAATCCAGCTTGGGCTGATAGGCCACCCAGACCTCGCCATTGTCGATGGCCCGGTCCAGCGAAGTCAGCAGCGAGATTTCCCACTGCGCCTCATGCTTGCGGTTATCGTTCTGATAGACGAGTTCGTCGTTGCGCACGGCCTCTTCGGCCGCCTGCATCGCACTGGCGACGCGGCTCGCCATCGGCCGGTCGAATTCGGAATCGATGCCGCAATTGAAAGACAGATCGATGTCCAGCCCGCCGACCTGAATGCCATTCTGGACAATGCGGTGCAGGCCTTCCAGATTTTCGAACAGGTCGAAAGTGCTGCGAATGTTGGAGAGCCAGATGAACATGCCGCCTTCATGATGGACGACAACCGGTTCATCGCTGATCCGGATCCGGCGGACGATTTCATTGGCCAGTTCAGCTTCGACATGTTCGGCAAAACTGCCAATGATCGCGCCGTAGTTGCGTATCTTCAACGAGACCAGAATCTTCGGAGAAAGTACTTCGGAATTCCGCAAGGCCTGAACGCTGGGAAGCCCCGAGCCCGCGTTCGTCTCACCGGCGACTTCCACGCGATCGAGATGGCGCATGCGAACGACGGCCACCAGAGCCGACGCCAGAGCCGGAACGACCTCCATCGACATCCTGATCATATCGAGAAGGAACGGCACTGCGACCAGAATGAACAGGAGCCCGGTAAACCGGTATGCGTCGAGCGCGCGCCCCCGTCCCAGACCGGTGACCATCACGAACAGAACCATCAGCCACGCAGGAAGCCACCCCAGCCGGGTGGGTATCCCGTCCCTGAGCGTTTCCGCCCCGATCGCATGGAGATATCCTCCCGGTGCATAAGTCCGTTGCCCCGGAATGCTTTGAAAGTCGTTGATTAAAGCCGACCCGGGAATAATCATGATCGTCTTGCCGCGCACGAGGGACGGTTCGAATTTTCCCCGCAGCACATCGACGTAGCTCAGCGTTGGAAAGCTCCGCGCCCGGATCGAATAGTCCGGGAAATACAACCGGTCCGCCGTGTCATCGACGCCGGC
>JARROF010000226.1:0-6652 GCA_037384205.1 Novosphingobium sp.
GGCGACCGCGGCCTGCGACCGGGAAGGTCAGTTGCACATCCGCCGGATAGACCTTCTGGTGCCGGGGGGATGCCAACAGCCCAGTAAAGGCCGCGTATACTCAGCGCCTGGCGGAACGGAGCCGACAGCCCGTAACCCGCATCGGCCAGCACACAGCCGAAGCGCACCCCGGCGGCGATGACGCGATCGATCTCCTCGATCGCGATCTCGGGCTGGGTCCGGTATTCCTGCAAGGGCGCAGGCACGCCGGCCTTGTCCATGCGCGCGGCATCGCTCGTCCAGCTTTCCGGCAGGAACAACCGCAAGCTCGGCATGAGAGGAACTTCGCCCGAGGCCAGTGTCGCTGACACCAGAGTCTGCCAGGCCTCGTCCATCGCCAGCCTCCATCAAAGCTGGCCCCCCTGAAGCACGCCATCCGCGCCATGGGAATCCCAAAAATCATACTTCTGCCAAAGTAGTGCCAGGGCAGCATGCGCCCCAAAAATCCGCCATTCAGGGGCCTGAGGACAGTGCCGAAAAGCGGATGCCCTGGGTACACAAGCTTCGCAGTTCGGTGCGGAGGCGTACAGATATGGTGAAAAATAGAATTCCGACACGACGTGGAATTTTCCGCGTTGCAATAGCGGTTCCGCTGTTCCCGCGCATCGGGTGAACAAACTGGCACGTCGCCACGCTGGAGGTTCCGCCACATGTTTCATCGACCTGCTCTGCACACCCTTCTGTTCGGCGCGACCGCGCTTTCGGCACTGGTGTTTGGTGTAATTCCCGCTCAGGCCGCAATGTCGCGAAGCGTGCAGTTCGACATTCCGGCAGGCAACCTCGCTTCGGCGCTGAACGAGGTCGGACGCCAGTCTGGCGTAAGGGTGGCCTTTCCCTATGACCGCGCATCGGCGCGCCGGGTCGTCGCGCTTCAGGGAATGATGACAGCGGAGCAGGCGGTCCGCCTGTTGATCGCCAACACCGGGCTGAAAATCGCGTCCGTCGCTTCCGACCATATCCTGCTTACCGCCGACGGGCAGCAATCGGCGGCCGAACAGGATGCCCAGGCCTCGGAGAGCCCGAAGGAGAACGAAAAGATCGTCGTGACCGGCTATCGCCTCGCCAACCGCCGAGCGCTCGCCAGCAAGAAGAACAGCGATCAGGTGATCGATGCGGTCAGCCAGGACGAGGTGAGCCAGCTTCCCGACGTCAACATCGTCGAGGCTGCGCGCCGGATCCCGGGCCTGTCGGTCATTTCGGACCGCGATTCCTCGCGGGGGCACGACAATTATCAGTATGTCACGATCCGTGGTCTCGACAGCCGATATAATCTTGTCACGGTCGACGGGGCGCAGATAGCCAGTGCGGATTCGAGCTATCGGGGCGCGCAGCTCGCCATGCTTCCCGCGACCCTGGTGAGTGAAGTCCAGGCGATCAAGACCGTGACCGCGCAATATGATCCCCATGCTTTGGGCGGTCAGTTGAATCTGGTGTCCAAGAGCGCGTTCGACACTGGCAATTTCTTCACAGCGCAGGTGCTGGGCGGCTGGACCTCTCAGGATGGCAAGGTGGTTCCCGATTCCGGGGCTAACGTCCGCGCCAGCGCGACCGGCGCCCTCACGTTCGGCAGCAAGCACGAATTCGGTCTTGTCCTGTCGGGTGAGTATCAGCAACTGCACGCGTCCGCGCTGGCGAGCCTGCCGGGCGACAGCGGAGGAGCGGGCTGGACCTATTACACGGCGACCGGCGCGCGGACCGTCGATATCGCATCCTCGACCGGGGTCGCGGTTCCGGTCCGTGTTCAGGATTATGCTTTTGACGAAAGGCGCGAACGCTACAGCGTGAATGGCAAGTTCGAATACCGCCCGAGCGACCGTTTCGGCCTGTCGGTGTTCGCGGGCTATTATCACGAAACGTCCGACGAGGACCGGTATGAGGCGCTTGCGTTGCCGGCGGCGGGCTATGCGCCGGGCGCCACGGCCGACACCGGCACGCTGACCAGCGGCAATTATCAGCTCGGCCTCGTCGCCCAACCGGAAAAGCGGCGCACCTGGTTCGTCAACGGTAACGCGCATTACGATTTTGACGACAAGCTCAAGCTGAAGGTCGGGGTGTCCGATTCCGATGCGCATTATAATGAGGACCGGCGGATGTATAAATGGAACACCGGCATGGTCATCACCGCGACTTCGGCAAAAACCAGCAACAGCGCGGATTACGGATATGGCTATCAGGTCGTGGACGGATCACCTGTCATCGCGCTGAACAACGCCTCTGCCGCTGCGGACCCTGCCCATTACGGCCCGCGTTACTGGCGCAACGCCGATTATACCATCAGCAATACCGTTCGCTCTTTGCGGGGGGACCTTGGCTGGAATTTCGCGGATACGGATCGGGGTTTCGGCGTCGATCTGGGCGTCAACCAGACGCTTACGCATGTCGACAGCTCGCTCAATTATCGCGAATGGTTTGCCAAGGACGCCGCGTCGGCGGCGTCGATCGGCAACCTCGATCGATATGCGCAATCGACCGTGCTGACGCCGCTCCTCGCGCCCGGCATCAATTTCTATCTGATCGACCAGGCCAAGGCGTCGGCGGTGCGGGCCGACCATCCCGAATGGTTCCGTGAAAATACCGGGCGCGTGTCGAGCAGCAACAATGGCTATTACGCGCTGCGGGAATCGATCACGGCGGGTTACGGCCAGATTCGCTGGCGCAGCGAGGATTTCAATCTACAGGCCGGTCTGCGCTATGATAGCACCTCGGTCGGCGTGACGACGCACGTCAACGGCACCAGCGACCTCATCAGCCGTTCGCGCGATTATGCCTATGCCTTGCCCTCGGCGATCGCGACCTGGAATGTTACCCCCGCCGTCAAGCTGCGCGCAGGGGTTAGCGAGACGATCGGACGGCCCGATTACGGGCAGTATGGCGCGACGACGAGCTATTCCAACGACGGCACCGCGACACTGAGCATCAGCCAGGGCAACCCTGACCTGAAACCCCGTCGCGCGTGGAATTACGACCTGTCGGCGGAATGGTATCTCGGCCGCGGCGGCCTGATCTCGGCCGCGCTGTTCTACAAGGACATACATGACGAGATTTTCTCGATTTCCTGCCGGGACCGCTCAAGGATCTCGGCGTATCGCTCAACGCTACATGGCTGGACGGCCATTTCGACTTCACCATGGGGGACGGCAGCACCCGCCGCATTGGCGCGCTGTTTGACCAGCCCGACCATATCTATAACGCGTCAATCTCTTACAGCACCGGGCCGGTCAATGTGCGCTTCGCGTGGAACAGGATCGGCGCCTCGCCTGTATCGGTAGACTCATCGGCGGCGTGGCGTGACATATGGGCGGATTCGCGAGACCAGATCGACTTGCAGGCGAGCTACTACGTCAAGCCATGGATGCAGCTTACCGCCCAGATCCAGAACCTGACCAAGACCGCGTTCGAGGCGCATCTGGGTGAGGACCGCGAACTGTTGCAGACGCGCTATCCGGTAGGACGGACGGTGTGGTTCGGGGTAGTGTTCAAACCGCATATCCGCAAGTGACGGCCAGGTCGGCTTTTGCGTGAAAAATAAAACGGGAAAGCCGACAGTCGCGAGAAAGGATGCCACTTGTCACAGGAGCGTATCATTCGCCGTATAGGCGGGCGATCTCGCTAATTTTTTGGCTGTTCGATGTCCTGGCTACGTCCGATCGACGCATGGTTCGCGTCAAACGTCCTGCCGCACGAAACGGATTTTCTGAGGCAGGCGCACCGCTGGGCGACCGACGAGGACGAAGCGCGCGACCTTGTGCACGAAGCATATGTCCAGCTTTTTCAACTAACGGCATGGGATCAGATTTCCAACCCGGCGGCATATACGGTACGCATCATCCGCAACTGCGCGTTTCAACGGATGCGACGCGCCCGAATTGTCCGCATCCGCCAGTTCGCCGGGCTGGAGGAGCTGGATTTTCCCGATCCGATGCCAGACAGTTTCGCCGTCGCCGCAGAACGCGAGGAATGGCAGCGACTGGTCGCCGCCGTGGACGCGTTGCCGCCCGCATGTCGCCGCGTGATCCTGATGCGCAAATTCGACGAGATGCCGCCGAGGGTTATTGCGGAGAAGCTGGGGCTGAGCCTTTCAACGGTGGAAAAGCATCTTGCCCGGGGCATTCGGTTGCTGTCGCGCGCCATGCAGCCACGCGCGGAGCAGGCATCCGGCCATCCGACCGAACGCCAGGCTTTACGAAAAGCCTGATCGCGACAATGGCGGTTTTTTCGGCGCCGTGCATCGGACATAAATCCTCATCGCAAACCGGAAAGAGCGGAATTCGTTGAACGACCAGCAGCGTCAGGGCGGAATCGAGCAGGAAGCGGCCGAATGGCTGGCGGCGTTGGACAGCGGCCGCGCGGATCGCGCCGCGTTCGAGGCGTGGCGGGCGGCCGATCCGGCCCATGCCGTCGCCTTTGTCCGTGCGGACCGGACCTGGCGGCAACTGGACCGCCTTTCCCGGATCGCCGCCCTTCCCGGTGTGGACAGCGCAGAAGAAAGCGGGGAGAGCGAGCAGTCGGCGCGGCCGGGCCGGCGCAGCTTTATCCAGGCTGCGGGACTCGGCGCCCTGGTCGTCGGCAGCGGTACGATCTTCGCCGTCCAGCAAGCGGCAGCTCATGTCGTGGAAACAGCCGTCGGAGAGCGTCGGCGCCTTTACATTGACGAAAAGACCTGCCTGAACCTCAACACCGCCACCCGCGTGCGGTGGTGGCGTGGCGGCAAGGGGTTCGAAATCACACTGGAGCGCGGGCAAGCTTCGTTCGATCTGGCGCGGGGCGCCAGGCTCTGTACCGTGCGCGCCGGCCCCCTCGAAATGACGCTCGGGGCCGGGGCCTTCGACGTCTTGCTGCTCAGCCCCGAAAAGGTCAACGTTGTCGCGATCCATGGCGACGCGCGCCTGCTGACGGGGCTTGGCGGGGGCGCAGTCAAATTGCACCGACGGGAGCAACTCGCCGTTTCAGACAAGGGGATCGCTACACCCGTCACGATCAGCGACGATGCGGTCCAGGTGCGGTCCGCCTGGCGCGAAGGGGAACTGATCTTCGAAGGTCAAACGCTCACTCAGGCGGTCGCCGAATATAATCGCTATCTGCGCAAGCCAATGGCATTGGCGGACCCGAAGCTGGGGTCCCTTCGGCTTGGCGGGCGGTTCCCGACCGATGACCCGACCGAGTTTCTGGATGCGCTTCGCGCGAATTTCGGGCTGCGTGTCGAGGTTCAGTCCGATCGGATCACCCTCCATTCCTGAATGGTTGTCGTGACACAGAATCCCTTTAACAACCCTGATCTCCGTACGCTGTTGCGCGGCGCCGCTGCCGCTGGATCGGCGGGGCTCGTCCTCGTCGCCGTGCGGGCCGCCGGTCTTTCGGGCGAATCCCTGTTCAACCGAGGCCTTGCCCTTCTTGGGCAGGGCGGTGTCGTCGATGATCAGCCAGGCTCCATCGCCACCAACCAGTTCATCCGCCTGATTCCACAAGGTCGCTTCCAGCGGAGCGCTGCCCCACAGGCCGGCCCTGATGAAATGATGTAACCGTTCATAGGGTATCGCAGCCGAGCGGGCTGCCATGGGCTGGATGCTCTTGCGATCGCCTGGCCCGATCAGACCCGCGATATAGGCCGGGCACATCCGGCGCCGCGTCTTGTTGCCCAGGCTTTCCAGATACGGCGCGAGCCACCGCTCAAGATCCGCTTGCCAGTCCTCGTCCATCGCCAGCCTCCGTTAAAGCTGGCTCCCCATGAATCACGCAATTAGCGCCATGGGAATCCCAAAAATTACACTTCTGCCAAAGTAGTGCTAGGGGCTATCTACCTTGTGGCGCAAGGGCAATAGCTCCTCCGCTAGCATTCTCCTCTGGCAAGCACAATGTTACCGACGTCCCCACCCCTACAATACTATCGATCGCAAGCGACCCCCCATGGCTCTCCGCGATGTCGCGACAAATAGACAAACCCAGCCCGGTTCCGGCCTCTTTCGTCGTAAAAAAGCTTTCAAACACTTTCGGCAGATGGAGCTCCGAAATACCCGAACCATTGTCACTAATAACAAGCGACACCCAACCTCTTTCAGACCGAATAAAATTAAATTTTATATGCTTATCTCGCCCAACACAACCCAAAGAATCAACGCTATTACTAATAAGATTAACGAAAATCTGCGCAATCTCTTCGTAACAACCAAATACATAATAACTTTTAACACCCCCTCCCATGTGCAATATATCGCATACTATATTTTTCTCACGTAGATCTTCCTTCATGAGGCGCAGCAGATGATCGATCAATTCACTCAGATCTATCAGCGCTTTCTCGCTTGGCGTACGAGTTGATAAGCGCCTTATTGACCTGATGATTTCGCCAGAGCGGCCAATCTCTTCAACAGCACACCCAATGGCTTTACGCGCTTCGTATAAATCCGGCGACGTAAGAGAGAGCCACCGCAACGCAGCCTGGGCAAAGACTTTCGCCGAACCGATTGGCTGGTTCATTTCGTGAGCAATCAAGGTCGTCATCGCCTCAATCGCCGATATACGATTTATCCTTGCGACTTCCTCTTTCATCCGCTGATTTTCCACAATCAGTTTTTTTCGCGCCTCCATTTCCACCACGGCGCGACGTGCATCGGCC
>JARROF010000227.1:0-3700 GCA_037384205.1 Novosphingobium sp.
CGGCCTTGATCCGGGCCACGGCATCCTCGATCGAGGCCTGCGCGGCCTGCTGCATCCCGGTAATCCCGGCGACCGAGACGTAGTAGAGAAAGCCCGAGGAGCCTTCGAGCACGGCGGGCAGCCGCGCGGCATCGGTAGTGGGCGTGGCGAGGCGGATGAGCGATACGCCCGCCGCGCGCAGGGCAGGGCCCAGCGCGGCGTCTTCCTCGGGCGGAATGTCGACGCAGATCACGCCGTCCACGCCCGCCTTGGCGCATTCGGCGGCGAACCACTCGGGGCCGCGGATCGTCATCGGGTTGGCATAGCCCATCAGCACCAGCGGCACCTGCGGATGGCGCGCGCGGAACTCGGCGGCCATGCGGAAGATGTCGGCGGTGCGCGTGCCCTTGTCGAGGCTGCGGATATTGGCTTCCTGGATTGCCGGGCCATCGGCCATGGGATCGGTGAAGGGCATGCCCAGTTCGATCACATCGGCGCCGCCTTCGACCAGCGCATCGAGATTGGCGGCGGTGTCGCCGTCTCCTCCGGTGATGAAACAGACGAGGGCGGGACCCTTGGCAAACGCGGTTTGAAAGCGGTCACTCATGGATCGGATAGTCCTCGTTGTCATCGTCGGGGGCAGGCAGCTGGGTGCCGCACCACGGGCAGTAGTTTATGGCAGCCATCGACGATCCGCCATCGTGGATAAGGATACCGTAGAGCCCTGAGCTGGTGTGGTAGCCGATCAGACAATCCGGGCAGCCGCTGCGGTCCGGATGCTCTTCGCATGTCAATTCGACCTGCGCACGCATCGTGTCGCAACAGTGGGTGTTCAAAGTTCCACCCCCAGCGCCTGGGCCACGGTGAAGATATCCTTGTCCCCGCGTCCCGAGACATTGACGACAAGGATATTGTCCTCGTCCATCTCGGCAGTGAGCTGGGGCAGGGCGGCCAGCGCGTGGGCGCTTTCGAGCGCCGGGATGATGCCCTCCAGCGAGCAGCACAGCGTGAAGGCCTCCAGCGCCTGATCGTCCGTGATCGGGACATAGCGCACGCGGCCGCTTTCATGCAGCCAGGAGTGTTCGGGACCAAGGCCGGGATAGTCGAGACCGGCGCTGATCGAGTGCGCCTCGGTGATCTGGCCGTCCTCGTCCTGCAGCAGGTAGGTCTTGTTGCCGTGGAGCACGCCGGGTCTGCCGCCGGTCAGCGAGGCGGCGTGCTTGCCGCTCTCGATGCCGAAGCCTGCCGCCTCGATCCCGGTCATGGCGACTTCGGGATCGTCGAGGAAGGGGTGGAACAGGCCGATGGCATTGGAACCACCGCCAACGGCTGCCACCAGCATATCGGGCAGGCGGCCTTCCTTTTCCATGATCTGTTCGCGGGTTTCCTTGCCGATGATCGACTGGAAATCACGCACCAGCTCGGGGTAGGGGTGCGGGCCCGCCGCCGTGCCGATGATGTAGAAGGTGTCGTGGACGTTCGCGACCCAGTGGCGCAGCGCGTCGTTCATCGCGTCCTTCAGCGTCATCGCGCCGCTTGTCACCGGCACCACTTCGGCGCCCAGCAGCTTCATGCGGAAGACATTGGGTTTCTGCCGCTCGACGTCGGTCGCGCCCATGAAGATCTTGCATTCAAGGCCGAAGCGCGCGGCGACCGTGGCGGTGGCAACGCCGTGCTGGCCCGCGCCGGTCTCGGCGATGATCCTGGTCTTGCCCATGCGCATGGCCAGCAGGATCTGGCCGATGCAGTTGTTGATCTTGTGCGCGCCGGTGTGGTTGAGTTCCTCGCGCTTGAAGTAGATCTTCGGGCCTTTCCCGGCGGGGGCGGCTTCGCGGAAGTGCTCCGTCATGCGCGGGGCGTAATAGAGCGGGCTGGGGCGGCCGACGAAATCCTTCATCAGCGCATCGAATTCGGCCCAGAATGCCGGATCGTCCTGTGCCTTGCGGTACTCCTTCTCCAGATCGAGAATGAGCGGCATCAGCGTCTCGGCGACATAGCGCCCGCCGAACTGGCCGAAGTGGCCGGAGGCATCGGGCAGCGAACGCAGCGAATTCACAGGCGGTTGGGCAGTCATACGCCTGCGCTTGGCAGAGGGGCCGGGCCTTGTCCAGAGTGCCTTTGCAGGGGTATTGGATGAGGGAGGTTCAGACCATCCCATATGCATTGTAGCCGGCCGAAGCGGGAGCGCATGGTGCCGGTCTGGATCATTTCAATTGCAATATGCGCAACTCAAGATACGGAAAAGACAAGGGAATGTCTGTAAATGGCAGTTTTGTGACATTTCCGGCGTTTCGAAAAATTTCCGTTCATCTGGCGGCAAGGGAATGGGGAGCAGCGGGCATTCCCCGGTGAGGGCCGGGCATAAAAAAATCTGGAGTTTTGAGATTATGCGTATTGCACTTGTTTCGCTCGCCGCGCTTGCCGCTGCGGCCGCTGCCACCCCCGCCCTGGCCAACGAAGCCCGCGTCGAAGCGCGTGGCGGCGTGATCTGGGACGGTAGCCACAGCGATGCAGTTGCGGGCATCGCAGGCGGTTACGACTACGATCTCGGTGACACGTTCTTCGTTGGTGTTCAGGGTTCGGCAGACAAGGTGCTGGCCAGCAACACCCGTGTGAGCTGGGGCGTCGGCGGCCGCGTCGGTGCCAAGGTTCTGCCCGGCACGAAGCTCTATGCCGTGGCGGACTGGCAGTCCAAGTACTGCCGTCACTGCAACAGCGCTGTCGGCGTTGGCGGCGGCGTGCAGCAGGACGTGGGTTCGCGTTACTTCGTGAAGGCCGAGTATCAGCACCTGCTGGTCGGCGACAACACCCCCGACGCCGATCTCGGCCTTGTCGGTGTCGGTGTGAAGTTCTGATCCGGTTCACCGAGTCCGGAACGGAAAGGCGGCCTGCCTCGTGCAGGTCGCCTTTTTCATACCGCGCGTGCGGCGGCGCAGAAGGCGGCGATCTTGTCTGTATCCTTCACGCCGGGCGCGCTTTCCACGCCCGATGAGGTATCGATCAAAGGTGCGCCGGTAAGCGCGATGGCATGGCCGACGTTTCCGGCGGTCAGGCCTCCGGCAAGCCCCCATTTGACTGGCCCGTCCCAATGCGCAACGAGGCTCCAGTCAAAGCTCAGGCCGATGCCGCCGGGCAGGTTTCCTACAGGTGTCTTGGCATCGAACAGCATGAGGTCCGCCGCGCCCGCATAAGCATGGGCGCGCGCGACATCGCCGGTGCTGGCAATGGCAATGGCTTTCCACACCGGCAGTCCGAACCGTGAACGCAGCTCTGCGGCCCGTTCGGGGCTTTCCCTGCCGTGGAGCTGAAGCACGTCGAGCCCGGCCGCGGTCACGGCTTCGGCAATGGCGGCATCGCCAGCATCGACGAACAGCCCCACGCGCCGGATGCGCCCTTGTGCCCGGGCGCCGAGTTCGGCGGCCTGCGCCGGCGCAACATTGCGCGGGCTCCTGGCGAAGAACACGAAACCGGCATAGGCCGCTTGCGCCCGGATCGCCGCTTCCAGTGCATCGTGCGTGCTGATTCCGCATATCTTGACTGCCGGTGTTGGCATCGCCGCGTTCTCGCCTAGATTTGGGGCTCTATGTTTGAGAGAGGGGCCCGAATGAACTGTCTGGCGCGCTATCTAACGCCGTTTGCCGCTGCTGCAATGCTTGCCGGGTGCGGCATGAAGGAGTCTTTCCAGGACGCGTCGGTAGATGTGCGCAAGTTCCACGCGGGG
>JARROF010000228.1:0-3690 GCA_037384205.1 Novosphingobium sp.
GCGAAACGGGAGGCCCGCATCCCATTGCGCACGAAACCGGGCATTCTGGGCGTGGTGTCCTTCAAGCGGAACCATCATGGCGACGGGCGCATGATTGGCGGCGCACAGCACCATCATTGCGCCGCGCTCTGCCAGCTTGACGACAAGATTGGTGGTCCAGGTGACGCCGTGGGCATGGACGAGGACAGCGGCGATATCGTCGAGCGCCACGCGTCCCATCTCCTCGCCATCGAGCGTAACGAGCAGCAGGCCGCGATGGGCCGACAAATGGACCTTGTCAGTCGCAATATTGAATAGCCGCTAGATTTCTGGACGCCTTCGATCCTAAATTTGAGGACAGGAGGCGACGATGGGGAAGCCCAATTTCAGCGATGAGTTCAAGCGTGATGCGGTGGCCCAGATCACCGAGCGCGGGTATCCGGTAGCGGAGGTTTCTGAACGGCTCGGCGTCAGTCAGCATTCGCTGTACGCATGGAAGCGGCAGTTCGCGAAGGTTGTGTCTGGCGATGCTGGCAAGGATGCTGAGATCCGCCAACTGAAGCGCGAGCTGGCCCGGGTGACCGAGGAGCGCGACATCCTAAAAAAAGCCACCGCGTATTTCGCTCGAGATGCAAAGTGAGATACGCGTTCATTGCCGAGCATCGCGATCGTTTTGGCGTGCGGGCAATGTGCCGCTGCCTCGCCGTGCAACCCAGCGGTTTCTATGCCTGGCAGAAGAGCCCGCTTAGCCAGCGGGCTCGGGAAGATGCACGGCAGACCGATCTGATCCGCAAAGCTTGGAACGACAGCGGCAAGGTTTATGGCTACCGCAAGCTGCACGATGACCTGCTGGATCACGGGGAGACCTGCTGCCCCAATCGCGTTGCCCGGTTGACCAGGCTCGCGGGTATCAGGGCGCAGATCGGCTACAGGCGCAAACCGGGCAGCTATGGTGGCAAGCCATCCCTGGCGATCGACAACACGCTGGATCGACAGTTCGACGTGGCTGCGCCGGACCGGGCCTGGGTGACAGACATTACCTACATCCGCACCCTGGAAGGCTTTGCCTATCTGGCGGTCGTGATCGATCTCTATTCCCGCCGGGTGGTAGGCTGGTCGATGCAAAGTCGGCAAACCACCGATGTGGTGCTGCAGGCGCTGCACATGGCGGTATGGCGGCGCAAGCCGAAGCAGCGGGTGCTGATCCACTCGGACCAGGGCTCGCAGTTCACCAGTATGGACTGGGCTGCGTTCATCCGGGCTCACAACCTTGAGCACTCGATGAGCCGCCGCGGCAACTGCCATGACAATGCCGTCGCCGAGAGCTTCTTCTCGTCGCTCAAGCGCGAGCGGATCCGGCGCCGGACCTACAAAACCCGCGAGGAAGCCAGGCAGGATGTGTTCGATTACGTCGAGATGTTCTACAACCCGGTTCGCAAACAGGTCAGGAACGGGATGCTGTCGCCCGCCCGGTTCGAACGGCAGCAGATTTTGAAAGCAGATGGCGTCTAGAAAACTAGGGGCTATTCATGCTGCCGATTGATGCTGGAAACCGGGGGCGTGGTCACCGTCCCGAGCAGAACCGTTCTGTCATCAACGGGATACTCTGGCGTCTTCGCTGCGGGGCGCCCTGGCGCGACGTGCCGCCCAAATACGGGAATTGGAACAGGATTTACCGGCGGTTTCGGCGATGGAGTGAGGTCGGGGTCTGGGAAGCGGCGGATTGCAAGGCCTATGATGCGCTGATCGTGTTGCCGGAGCAGGCGCCACAGGCACTCCTCGCGGACAAGGGCTACGATGCCGATAGATCTTGCGAGCCGTGGCATACAAGCCGTCATTCCCGGCCGGTCAACCGTCGGGTGAGGATTGAACATGATCTGGCGCTCTACAAGCAACGCAACCGAATTGAGCGCATGTTCGGCCAGTTAAAAATCAACCGGGCCATCGCCACACGATATGATCAGCTCGCCGCCAGCTTCATGAGTATGGTTCCTATCGCCGGGGCCAGATATTGGCGCAAATTTGTTCACGCCGCCTGGCAAAAACGCGGTTTGCAAGACGCGCGCGCCCGCATCCGGGCGCTTTTGCAGATTTCCTGTCAATAAGCCGAACTGTGGGAAATTTGGGACTTTTCGAATCTCTCGACCAATGGTAAATATCTGAATAATAATCTTAAGTTGTAAAGTTTGTTATATAACTCGTATAACAAACTTTACTTGGGATTTTGGTCTGTGAGTTGGTGCGGGGTGTTTGAATTTTGTGCCTTGGGATGAATTTTCTTTGATTTTTTCATTGGTCGTTCCGCAAAGTTATTCTCTGAAGCGCGCTGACTCATGCCGATTTCTGGAGTTCGGGGGGTCGCCGAAATGGACATGAATTTTACGGTTCAGGACAGTTCCGCCCTTTGCGGGTTGCTGGCGGAAAGTTCGTCCGATGTGATTCTCAAGACCGATCTGGGCGGCTGCATTCTTCACGCCTCGCCGGCGCTCGATCAGGCGGGCTTCCGGACCGGCGAAACGCACAGGCCGCCGTGCCTGCTGGACCTCGTGGCGCCCGAAGCACGGGATGAGGTCGAACGCGCTTATACCGAAGCGCTCACCGGCGCCAGCCCCGGCCACCGGGTGGAGTTTCCCGCGCTTACCACCGACAACCGGCAGCGCTGGTTCGAAATCCAGACCCGCGCGCTCAGGAACGACAGCGGCGAGCCGTGCGGCGCGCTCAGCATCCTGCGCAGCATCGATGAGCGGCGCAGTCTGGAGCAGCAGCTTTTCGCGGCCACGTACACCGATCCGCTGACCAGACTAACCAATCGCGCGGCCTTCGTCTCGATGCTCGAACACATGATCGACAAGGGGATGGAAGGCTGCCTGGCGCTGTTCAGCATCGATTTCTTCCGCACCATCAACATGCAGTACGGCCAGAGCACCGGAGATGATGTACTGGTGGTTTTCGCCAATCTCCTGCGCGAACTGCTGCGCGCCGAGGACATTATCTCGCGCATCGGCTCGGAACGCTTCGCAGTGCTGCTGCCGCGCGCCACCCCCGAGCAGGCCGAGGCCATCTGCAGCCGCGTGATCACCACGCTGGCCGAACTGCGCCGGAAAGTGGGCGAAAGCCGCTTCGTCATCACCGCCAGCGCGGGCGTCGCCTGCATCGGGGAAAGCCTCGATTCAACCCTGGAACGCGCCGAGATGGCGTTGTTCGTGGCCAAGGCCAAGGGGCGCAACCGGCTGGAGATGGAAAAGGCGCTGCAGAAAGTGCGGCACTAGGGCATTGCAGGTGTTGGGCTCCCGGCACTTGGGGCCAACCAGGTTGGATACCGGTTTCCCGGGGCGTGATGGAACGCGGAGTAGGCACCGCCGCCTTTCGCTAAACGCGCTTGCGTCCGAAAATATTGTGCAGCGTTTCAGATCTACGTGCCCGACTTATGGATGAGGTGTTTATCAGGGACGCGCTAATCGAAACGACTAATTTCTCATCCGATCGTCTGGCGTATGGATTCGCTGGAAAATCTCGTCGCTCTGCCTGCGGACCGTCAGACGTTCGCCGCACCGCCTAACAACAGTGTCTGGCCGGTTCACAACAGCAGTCACCCGAAGTACAAGCCGAGGTCGCCGGGCGTCTGCCCAGGCTGCGAACCAATGATCCAAACATGACCGATGCCCAGATCCGTGCGGAACCGGGAAAGATCGCGAGCCACATGCGGGAAAA
>JARROF010000229.1:0-3660 GCA_037384205.1 Novosphingobium sp.
TGGCCCGCGACGCAGGTCCGCCAATGGCGGTGTCGGCTATGTCCAGAAGCGCATCCAGATACTGGAACGCGTCGACCGCACCGTCGATCCTAAAGGATAGGATGGTCTGTTCCAGACAGATGATCGCAGCCTGCGCCGCAAGCATGGCGCAGGTCGGCCCCCCCTGTCCACCACTATAAAGCGCCTGCCTGGACTGGCGATCCCGGGCGGCTTCGGCGGGATGACGATGACGTCCTGAAACCAAGCAGCTTCTCCGGTGCATGGTGCTGGTTTGCGAGCCTGTCGGACTCCCTCCGACCGGCCTCGCCACTCCCACGTCGCCCTATTTTATCACCTTCGGCGCAAGGCGATCAGCCGCGCGTGCCGGAAAAGCCTCGTTCGGTCCAGGCCTGCCCCTGTTCCCCATTCCAGTGCATAGTCGTGCCTTCATCGAACATCAGACTGATATCCAGCGTCCTGGCCCGTCCGGCGCACGTGTCATAGGGATGCACCATCGCCGTCGGCAGGGTGGCGAACGCAGCGTCAAAATCGACCACCATCTCGCCCAACTCACTGTCGAGAACCAGCTGATGCGGCTGTTTCCAGCCATTGTCCTTGGCCACGAACTGCGTTGCCTTCACCGTCGCGGGATAGATGTCGTTCCCCTGGAACACGGCCGCATTGGACATGCCCATCGAGCCGTCCTCCGCCTTCATCATATAGACATAGAAGCCCCGACCACTCGGGAAGACGCCGTTCAGCCAATTGTGTCCGGCATATTTGCTGACGTCCCGGACCCCTCGGCTGTGATCGCGAATGGCGTAGCCCTCCGAAATCTCATAGACATCGTTGCCGTTGGAAACCGTGCCGGAGAAGCGGCAGACCTGATCGATATGCATGGAACCAGCCATCGTCCTGGCCTGAAGCGAGTCGCCTTTCATGTTCCACAACGGCCCGGCCGCAGTGAGCTGGACGTCCATGATCACGCGCTTCGACGCGCTGATCTGCGGCCCATTCTCGATCAGGTCGATCGCCGTCGACTGGACCATCGGCCCGTCGAAGCGCAACACCGCGCTGCGCCCCGGTTCTGTCACGCGATAATAGGACAGTCCGCCGCTCACCGCGCCGTCTTCGCTGGCGCGACCATAGTTGCGGTGAAAGGCCACGGTTCCATCAGCGAAACTGGCGATGATATTTTCGCGCCATAAGGTCGGATCGGCATGCCACCGCCCGATGCTGTAGAACACCGCAACTTTCTTCTCGACACTTGCCAGACCAACGAAATAATTCTCGCTCCACCATGTATCGGCAGGCAAATCCTTCATGGGATATTCGTCAGGGATATAAACAGAGGACACTGCTCTTCCTTTTGCTATGGCTGTAGAGATAATTAGGCCCCGCGCTTGCGACGCGATTCAAACGGCAGGTCTATTTCCCGCGACGGAAAAGGATAGTCAGCAAGAACAGGACAGTCTTGACATCAAGCAGCTTGAGCGCGACCCTCGTCTGGTCAGGGGGCAACACTGCCTGAATCGGCAGCGCGCTCATGATCCGTCCTCCGATGACCAAGCCGTTGCCCGCAACACGCAAAGCCATGACGTCCATTAGCGGGTCATAGTCGATTGTGCGCAATTGCATCATTTTATCCTTTGTTGGTCGTCAGGCGCAGGTGCGCGGCCGCAAGTTGCGATGCGCCCCACCACCATCAGCGGCGGGACCAGCGAATTATCGCGACGAGCCAGCTTCAGCGAAATGATGCAAACAGCGCTGGCCAAGACCAGCGTCACCCAGAACAGGACGGTCTGCAATGGGTCTGGCATCGCCACCATCAGCGCTCACGCAATCTGGACAGCCACTTCCATCACTCTCTCCCCGTACATTATACGGCGCAGTGCATTGCCGTAACACGGCCATGACCTGCCTTGCATATTGTACAACAGGCACACTATACGCAAGCAATCAATTTATTGTGCTGAGGATTAAGCGACCATGCCCGCATCGCTGCTGCCGCTGAAAGGTGGGCGAAATCTGCGTGATATGGGCGGCCTGACTGCGCGCGACGGCCGCCGGCTGCGCCATGGACATTTGTTTCGGTCGGGCAGCCTGCACGAACTGGACCCTGCTTCCATCGCAGCGCTGAAGGAAATGGGGCTGCGCACCATCTGCGATTTTCGCGCGCCCGATGAACGCGCAGAGCAGCCCACGCCCTCGCTAGGCGATCAGACCGAGATATTGGAATGGGAAGACGCTCAGGAACTGACCCATCGCGGGCTTGCGGAGGGCGAAACATCCACGCGCGATGATGGCCGCCGGGCGATCTTGCGGGTCTATGAACAATTGCCGGTGCTGCATATCGCAAAATATCGCACGATGTTCGCGCGCCTGATGGATGGGTATGTCCCGCTATTGTTCCATTGCGCGGCAGGCAAGGACCGAACCGGCGTCGCCGCTGCGCTGATCCTGATCGCGCTCGACATCCCACGAGATGCAATCCTGGAGGATTATGCCGCTTCCGAACGCCTGGTCGAATATCTCGATCTGTATCGCGGCGACGCGGCACGAAATCCCGAATCGGTGACTGCCCGCTACCTGCAAAAGCCCGAACCCTTTGTGTCGGCAGTGCTGGCATCTCATCCCGATTATCTGGCGCACAGCCTGGATCTGATCGCCGGACGTTGGGGCTCCGTCGACGATTATCTGGAGCAGGAGATGGGTGTCAACGCGGCTGGCCGCCAACGGCTTTGCGACCTCTTGCTCGAATGATATCGGACAGTGGCGACATAACGGGCCCGGGGAAGCGATAGCGCAGGCCGGTAAATGTCATGCATGCCTGCGAAACCGCAGTGCCAATGACTCCATCAGTAATGCGCGAGCAAGCTTCAACCGCCTAACTTGCCGAGATGCGCCAGCACCGCATTTTCATAACGGCGCACATGCTGTGTGCCGGCAACCGCGAATTTGAGATCCGATCCGGGGTTGGTGAGGAACACCCGCATCAGCGCGTCGCAGCCCGACCCGTTCCGCAGAGAAGGCCATAATTCGTAAAAGTCCTCGACCGACGGATCATAGGCGACACCGCCCGCTTCGGCATACATGGCGAGAAACTCGTCGAAGGAGCAGACCGCGCTCACAAAAGGCTTGCAATAGCAAATATCTTCCAGCGGATCGCCGATGTGGGAGAATTCCCAGTCCAGGAGGGCGGTAAGCCGCCCGCCGTCCATCAGCATATTGTGGAAACCGACATCGCCATGGACCAGCACTGGCGCGCGGGACGTGTCGGGCACATTGGCCGTCGCCCAGGCAAAGCCCGCGTCCAGCGCCGGGCTGGGGCGGATGCGCCAGTCCTGCGACTTGGCGCGCCAACGTTCAACTTCGTCCGCAACATAGTGAGGCAACGGTTTGATGGATTCCCCCTCGGACAGAAAATGCCTCACGTCGATCGCGTGCAGTTTGGCGAGTGCTTCCGCCAATGTCCGCGCCAGCGCCTCGCCCGCGCCGGGCCTGTCCTTCCATTGGCTGATGTCGGTGCTGCCGCTCGCGCGCCGCACGATGATGAAAGGCGATCCCAGGATCGAGGCATCGGATTCCGCCAACAGTGGCTCGGCCACCGGCACGCTGCCTTCCTGCCAAACGGCGCTGACAATCGGGAATTCGTCGACGCTGGTAAAGCCGGTGGGGTTG
>JARROF010000230.1:0-3560 GCA_037384205.1 Novosphingobium sp.
GTCGCCGCTGCTCAAGAGAATCATGCGTAGGCTCTGAACGTTTTCAGTGGCAGTCAGGGCCGCAGTCGACTCTCACCATGTTTCGTGGGAGTGAATACCACTCATCCAGATCGAAAAAGCCACGCTGTGCCGACACTTCACACCTCTATCGCTCATCTCGACGGAATCATAAATGCAGCCTCATCGCCAGAAGTAAATCAGGGTGTTCTGCTGCGCCCGCGTGCGCAAAAGGCGGCCAGAGACACCGCCTTCGTCCCGAAAATCAGCAGGTCACAGCACCGAAGCAACGGCTTCGTCGGGCATGCGACGACCTCCCGTCACCATCACTCCAAAATCGGTGGGTTCTTCGAGGGGGCCAGCTACAATAACGCCTTGGCCGAGACGATCAACGGACTCTACAAAGCCAAGGTTATCCACCGTCGAGGTCCATGGCGGTCCTTCGAAGCCGTCGAATACGCCACGCTCGAATGGGTGGACTGGTTCCACAACAGGCGGTTGCTTGAACCGATCGGCAATATCCCGCCCGCCGAAGCCGAAGAGCGATACTACGCCATGCTGGACGACACACCCATCGCAGCATAACTCAAGCCAGATAGCCTCCGGCAATCTCGGGCCGGTTCAGATCAAAATGGCGACCGTCTATTCATAACGCAAAACGCCCCCGATTTCTCAGGAGCGCTTTTGCCTGGAAACTTCCATTACGGCCATAGGCTCACAGCCTCCCGCGAATGGACCGCAGCCCTATCCTGCAAAAACCTCTCTACCCAATACAGGTCAAGTCGATGAAATAGCGTCGCTAGATCCGTTAAACGCAGTCATGGTAACAAAAGCAACGTCGATTTCCTGCATTTCGGGGCGTTTCCACGACTTGCGGACTCCGTCCTCTTCAACTCGGAAGGACGCACTCTCTTGCGCTCTAATTTCTTTCATGTCTTACCCCTCTGTACGCATGTATCGCATAATGATCTCATTGCGTCTAATAGACTACATTCCGTTATGCAGCCAATGAATTTTTCTAAACCGGGCCGTCGCCCCGCTCAAGACCGTGAGGGGAAAACCCCCATAACAGCCATGCAAAATCTAAGCCCAAGAAAAGGCTGCATGTTCTCGTGCCCTTCACTCTGCCCATAAATGGAGATGGCCTGACCGGAAAATTCCTCGTCAGGCGTCGGTGTATTGGCGGCATTTTGCGCCAGATACATCGGAATGGTGGGCTGCGCAGGATCATCGATGGCTTTTGCGAGTCCCATCGTATAGTCGATCTGCTGGTCGATATTCGAATTCGGTTCGCCAACCACTTCCCAGGCATGGGTATGAGCCGGCATTTGCGTATAGTTCAGAGACACTGAATTTTGCCCGCCGGATTCACCGATATCTTGAGGAAGCAGACCAGGAGGCGCCCCCCAAAAAGTCGGCACACGCCCCGTCAGTTTTGGGACCCCCATAGTGGTTTGACCATTGCCGCCGAAATTGAGGCCGATCACCGCGTAAAGCGCCTGGTACTGCATGATTGACAGTAATTGCCCATCACAAGCGACGTAACCATACGGCGTGAAAGTATAGGGAAGGATGTCGATTTCACCAAAGAACGGATCAACGCTCATGATTTCCACTCCTCAAAATTACACGCCTTATCAATTCCGCGCGGGATACTGCCCCAACATGCAGATAATAAAACTCACAGGAAGGAAAGGCATTCTATTTTCATGTGCGCCCCCACCTCCATCAGTAGATAAAGTCCCGTCGGCCAAATTACCCACTACCGGCGCTTCTTCAACATCTTCATAGATATATTGCTTTGCGGGAACCGCATCCCTAAAATAGATCATGGTCGCCGCGTTTTTCGAAACCATCACATAGTGAGAATGGGACGGAATCTGGTCCTCCGTCAAAGTCACCGTATCTAAGCCACCGAACTGCCCAAGCGCGCGAGGCGTAAGGCCTGGGCCAGTCCCCTGACCCATCGGCACCCGGCAGCGCATGTCGGGCAACGCAAAATTCGTCGTCCCATTGCCGCCATAGGTCGTTCCCAACAACGAAAACACGGCCTCATTGCCAGAAATGCTCAGAACGGCTCCGCTACAAAAAGCCCAATGCACAGGCGCATAGGCCCCTCCGAACATGCGAATTTCACCATAAAACGGATCAGACATCTCGCCTCTCCCGAAATGAAGCTTCCATCGAACCTCAAACTACGCCGCAACCGTCAGTTTCGCGAGGGGAACACCCCCGTCAGGGCGATCGTAAAGTTGATTACCAGGAAAGGCTGGACATTGGTGTGAGACTGCCCTCCGCCAAAGCTGCTAACCTCCCCCTGCCCGATAGGCGTCAGGTTCACTGCCGGCCCATAAGCAAGTGGTCTTGTCCCCGTTGTGGCATTCACCCCGACGTTCGCAAAAACACGATCAACACCATAGGGAAAGTCGCCGTCCACATCCGCACCGAGCAGAGAATGCCTATGCATCGGCGCCGTTGCATGCGTTAGCGTCACCGTTTCGAAGCCCCCGACAGTCCCTTGCTGGTAACCGTAATTATCATCCGGGCCGACTGGAACCCGCCCCCTCAGATCGGGCAATTTGAAGGTGGTATTACCAGAACCGCCAAACACGTTACCGATAAGAGCATAGAGCGCCGGATATTGGGACACCGTCAGTTCCGCCCCGTTGCAAAGCGCGGTGTCTTTCGGCGCCCAGCCGAAGCCCAGCAACTGAATCTCTCCAACAAAGGGTGTAGTCATGCTCCCCTCCTTATTAAGATTGTCGCTCAGATGACACACTGCATCACAGGAAAATGCAAGTTAAATCCCGGCGACTCCTTTTAAATTACGTCCAAAGACCATTTTTGCAATTACCTTTTTCAATTAAAATCCACCACAACCCGGAAAGACACATCACCATCTGTCAGGAAAAACAACAAATCGCAGCATTTCAGACGATTAAGGCTCAAACTCGATCAGGGTGATTGCCTTTAAATGTAGTCGTCACATTGACCGTCATGGAGATACCCGAACACGCGGAATCCGTTGAAGGTTTGCTCGCCAGGCACATGGACCGCCCTGTCACTACTTTGGCAGCATGGGTTTTGGTGGTTTAAGCCAGGACCTTGCGCAGAGAGGGCAATGGGTCGGCGGTGAGCGCGCCAGGCGATCAAGGATGGCTTGGCGGACTGCTGGGCAGGCTGAGCTGAAGTAGCGTGCCGGACACATGACCGCCCGCGCCGCTCCCGGAAAGATCAATTGTACATCGGCCGGGATAGACCTTCTGGTGCCGGGGAATACCGACCGACCGTCCAGCATAAATCGCGGGCGGTCAGGGCCTGCCGGAACGATGCTGAGAGACCGTAGCCGGCATCACAGGCCTGCCCCGATGAAATGATGCGGCCCGGTCATAAGGAATAGCGTCATGCCATGGGCGGATGCTCTTGCGATCGCCAGGCCCAATAAAACCGGCAATATAGGCGGCAGGGAAACGCGCGCCATGATCGAGGCCCCGCTGTCCTATGTCGACTGGCTGTTCTTCCTGCCCTTCGCATGGTTTTACATCGCCCTGCTGATCGTACCG
>JARROF010000231.1:0-3541 GCA_037384205.1 Novosphingobium sp.
CCAGCGCGTCCACCAACAGGGCTCTCCGGTCTTCCGGCGTCATGGCATGGGTGCGGTTATAGCGGTCCATCCATTGGGAAATACGCCAATTGTCCGCGGCCAGTTCCGGCGCGTTCGCCCGGTAAAGGTCTCCGGCCAACATCTTTTCCTTCTCCGTTCTCGTATCCATGGCGATCGCCTCTATGGTGTTGGAGGGAGGGCATGGTCCGTGATCCGGAGGTGGGTGGCAAGGCCCGGAATTTTCGTCGGGAAGGGGAGCTTGGGTTTTAAGTCGGGACCCGGGCGATCAGGGACGCCAGGATCAGACTTTCAAGCGTCAGGGCATAATCACTGAGCGCGACGGCGGGATCGAGCATCTGGACCATCTCCGTGGAAAAATAAGGCTCTATTCATAAATCGCATTGATGCGAACGATCATGCCCCCATCGCGGCGCGCAGGCAGTAGCGGGGGGTTGGATTGGAGTGCAGGGCGATGAGATGGAACCACTTGAGATACGATCCCAGATAGCGGGTAGCGATGCCGCGCCTCGGTCGGAGAAAGTCTTTGAGCCTGGAATGGCGGTTGTTGACGGTCTGAATGTGGAGTTCGCCCCGCCGCCGCTCCCCGGCCGACTGGTTGAGCGTTTCGTGGCTGAGGCACAAGGCGGCGGCACAAGGCGGGTAACAGGTGGCGCCGTCGGTGACCAGCAGGGCATCCTTATCCACCACCGGGGCCAGGACCTTGCCAATAGCATCGGCTGAGACCAACGGCAGGACGGCACTGACGGTGGTGCCAGAGCGATCCGCCGCCATCAGCACCGGCACCTGTTCGTCCGACCGCCCCCGCTTGACCGCTTTGCCGCCGCGCTTGCGGGGTTTGCGATCCGGGGCTTGACCCTTGCCGTCCTTGGCCCGCGTCCAGGTCCGGTCTCCCTTGCGGTTGGCCAGGATGAATGTCTCGTCAGCCTCGACGATCCCCTTGAGTTTCCCGGCACCGGTCTCGACCGCGCTCAGGAACCGATGCCGCCAACGGTGGGCGGTGCTGATATGGACGCCGCAGCGATCCGCCGTTGTCTTGAGGGTGTCGCCATCGGCCAGGGCCGAAGCCATTTCAAGCCAGCGGTCTTTGTGGTGCAGACCGGAAAGCGGTGTGCCGGTGGCCGCGCTGAACGTCCGTTTGCAGGACCGGCAGAGATAGCGTTGGAGGCCTCGGTTCTTGCCATTCGCGACCGCTCCCGGCGCCTGGCAGTGCGGACAAGTCCGATCCGCACCGACGCTCTGCTCGACAGCAGCAACGGAAGCGACCCCAGGGGGGCGATCGGCCAGGGTCTCCAACACCTTCGCCTTCTGCGCTTCCGTGAGGTGATCGATCTCGCATAGCCAGCGCTGAAAGCTCTTGTGGTCCATGGTGCCTAAACTCCTGCATTTTCCCACTTTATAGCAAGTCAATGCGATCTGCGAATAGAGCCTTTATGATTTTCCCGCGGGGCCGAAGGGAACGCGTAGCGGACAACATTGGGTGCACATCAGAACCACCAATCCCATCGAGAGCGTGTTCGCCACGGTTCGGCACCGCACCGTGCGCGGCAAGGGATGCCTGTCCCATAAGACCGCCCTGGCCATGGTTTTCAAGCTGATCACAGCCGCGAGCAAGTCGTGGCGTCGCCTGAAAGGCAACAACCAGTTGCCCAAAGTCATCGAAGGTGTCAGATTCCGGGACGGGATTCAGGTGCCTGAAAAACGAAACAATCGCCGCCGCCTGATCCAACCCGTCACCCAAATTCGGGGATAGCTCGCGAAAACGGGATATGGTGGTCTTATTGCAATCAAGCACTGCTTCTTGAAGGAGGGCCTGACGGGCCGAGATGCTGATGCCGACAGACATGCAAACAGACACGCCGTCCGGTTTCGGACGCAACAGCAGTAACGACGCGCTGACGGACTTCCTGGAACAACGCCTCGACCGCTTGGTCGATCAATCCATCGAAATCGCCAAATCGAACGGCTACGCCCCCTTCACCACGACGATCCGCGCCGCATGGGTCGAGGCGATTGTCAGTGTCACCAATGCCCTTGGGACGTATCTTACCAGCAACGACGATGCGCCGAACGGTCCGATGGCGACGCTTGATTATGCGTCGGATCCACGATTCTCCCGCATGCGCCTCATCGCCCGGATGCATCGATCGCAAGGCATCACGCTCCAGATGTACCTGGGCTTGTTCAAGCACTTCCGAAATCTCTACATGTCCGAACTTGCCCGGTTACCCGGCGGCGTGACCGCGCAGGAAGCGTCCCGGGTTCGTGACTTCTTCGACCACAGCGAACTCAGTATCAGTGCGGACTGGCACGACAACAACGACAACCGGCGCCTTCGTGAACTGCAGGAGCGTTCCCGCGCCATCACGCTGGACAAGAACCGGTATTTCGCCGTTTTTGAAAGCCTGCGGAATGCCGCATTTCTTCTGGATCACGGCGGCAATCTGGTGAATGCGAACCAGGCGGCGGCGGCATTGTTTCTGGGCCGCGACGCGCAGGCTGGCGATATCATCTATCTTCGGTCCATGCGGCTTCGCAAAAGATCGCTGCAAACGGTCGTCGACAAGATCATGGAAAACGCCGAAGCGTCGGAAAACCCGGTTTGGCTGGACACGCTGGACGGGCCGCGCTGTTTCGATGTCCGCACCCGCGCCCTGCACGATGCGGTAGAGAACACAGCACTTGGCCATGTGGCTCTGTTGAACGACGTCACTGCGCACATGCGCGATGCAGAGGAAGCCAAGCAGTCAGAGCGCGGCATGTCGCGGTTTCTGGCCACGATGAGCCACGAAATACGCACCCCGCTGCACAGTGTGCTGGGCGCAGTCGAACTTTTACGCACTGCGGATCAAGCCACTTCGGAGACCTTTCTCGACGTGATCGAAGGGGCGGGGAAGGCCTTGCTGCAGACCCTCAACAACGTGCTGAATTACTCAAAATTTGAAAATGACCCGCCCGTGCCGCGGCCGACAGACACGGATCTATTCGAAGAAATCCGGGTCTATAGCCGTATAGCCATCATCGGTCGCAACGTCGCCCGGACACCGCTTGAATTCGACATTGGCGCCGATGTTCCGAAATCGGCGCATGTCGACTGGGGCATGATCCAGCAGGTTCTCAGCAACCTGGTGTCAAATGCGCAAAAGGCGGATAATGGCGAAGGCGTTACCGTAGCGATCCGGCGCATTGCAGCCGAAGCGGGCCGCAATGCTCTGCGTTTCGAGGTCCGCGATCATGGGCCGGGCCTACCAGAACATGCCGCGACAGCCCTTTTCCGCCCCTTCGAGAACACCACCGCGCGCGACACCGGCAATGGCGGTTCAGGTCTGGGATTGGCGATCTCGCACCATCTGGTCGAGGCCATGGCAGGCCGGATCGGGTATGAAAATCTCGAGAAGGGTGCGTTGGTGTGGTTCGAAGTGCCGCTTTTCCGTTCCGAAACTCAGGATCGGACCGGCCCGCGATCTTTGAACCAGACTGCCCGCAAATTGCCGCACGCGCAGTCCTGCATGCTGGTCGATGA
>JARROF010000232.1:0-3486 GCA_037384205.1 Novosphingobium sp.
GAGACGGGTGCGGAGCGTAAGCGACCCGGTGAAGGCATCGCTGCGCCCCTGATCATCCTTGGTGATGAATGCGCCGGCAGCAGAAGGATCGGGAAAGCGGCGCTTCAGAAACCCCGATTCACGCGTGTAGCCAAAAGAGATATCCAGAGCCATCGTGTCGGGGATCAGCACTACCCCGCCAAGAGCCTCGACACCGTAATCCGCGCCGCCCGATCTGGTTTTGCCGATCTGCATCTCGGTCGTGAAGCTGTTATTGGTCAGGGAAGGCTTGCGCGTGATGAAACGCAGGTTTCCGCCCATCGAACTGGCACCGAACAATGTGCCTTGCGGGCCCTTCAGCACCTCGATCCGGTCAAGCCCGAGCGTCTGCGGACTGACCGAGGACGGGATCGGTGTATCGTTCAGGTAATAGGCAGTTGTATTCGCCCCGGCGACACCGCGGATCGTGGTGACCCGCCCGCCGCTGAAACCAGTGGCCGAAAAATCGGAGCCCTGTCCATACTGGAACGTTACATTGGGTATCTTGGTCGCATAGTCAGCGAAGGTCTGAATGTTCTGCTTCGCAAGGAAATCCGATGAATAGGCGGTGATGGAAGCTGGCACGTTCGCCAACAATTCGTCCTTGCGCCGCGCCGTTACCACAATGTCCTGGGGTACCACCTCCTCCCGGGCAGATGCCGCAGCTTGAGGATCTAAGCTGACCTGCGCGGCTGCATATTTCTTTGGGGCGCTTGCGGGATCCCGGGAGATCTCGCTCTTTCGCCTGATGACATAGACCCCGGATGCCCCCTGAATGGCCTCGAGATCGGATTTGGCAAGCAGGGAATGTACGGCTCTGTCGACCGTATACATCCCGACAAGGGCCGGGCTCTTGCGCCCCTTAACCGCGGCGCGGTCGAAAAGAACCTGCTGCCGCGTTGTCCTTGCGAACGATCGCAAGGCACTGTCCAGCGATTGCGAGGGAATGTTCAATTGATAAATGTGTTCCTGCGCACTCGCTCCCGTTGGCACCGCCATCACGGCAGCGGCCTGTGCCAGTAGAAATGGATAATATTTTCTTGTCATGCTGTGAATCCCCCCATTTTCCTTTGCCGCCGTTTGGGCGATTGAAGGTAAGACGCAGGGGATTCGGAAACTCGCACATCAATTGATGATTTATTTTGACAATATCACTATTTTTTCGCCATTGATGACTAATCGGACAGGATAAGCCTGTGTTATGGCATCAAGAAATGCCTGGGAATCGCCCGCGTTAAACACGCCATTGATCCGAATTGCCGAGGCGCGGGCGTCTCCCACGACGATCCTGACAGGACTGTACCGATTGAGCTGCTCCACAGCCGAGGCCAATGGTTCGTCGACAAAGTTCAACTGGCCGTTTTCCCAGGCCAGAGAGCCCGTGGTGTCCACCGGACTAACGGTTGGCACAGCCGTGGGAGAAACGTCAGTCACAAGTTCCTCGCCAGGCACAAGTCCGACCGTTCCATCGGATGAATGCGGCTTTGCCCTGATGACATTGACCCGGCCTTCATAGAGGACAACGTGCAGCGTGCGACGGAGCAACTCAACGCTGAACGCGGTTCCGGTGGCCACGGTCGTCCGCCCGCCAGCCGTCACGGTGAACGGGCGGTCGGGGTTCTTCGCGACCTCGAATTTTGCGCGGCCATTGAGCAGGGTCAGGGCTCGCTGCTTCTTTCCATAAAGGACGGACACCTTCGTATCCGCGTCGAGCGACACGCGCGAGCCATCCGCCAGAGTGATGATCCGGCGTTCCCCCACACCCGTCGCATACAGGTCCGGCTTGACATTCGAGGTGGACGAGAAAGTGAACACAGCCAATACGACGGCTGCCGCCAACCCCACCCCCCATTGCCACCCGATGACCAGTTTGCCGGACCAGCGTTTGCGATTGGCGCGCCGCAACGCTTCCAGCGCATTGGCACGCCGGGCAATGACTTCCGGGCTATCGGCAATCGCGGAAATCCCGCGCCAGGCTATAAGAGCCCGATCGAACAGCTCATCATGGGAAGGGTCCTCCACCATCCAGTCATCGAACTCCGCCTGCTCGGCGGGCGAAAGCCCCCCGGAGGCCAGCCGAACGCACCAGGCGCCTGCCTGCTCCTCGGGTGTCATTTCTTCCTCGTGCGTCCGCACCGGTCTCACACTCGGTCTCCAATCGTGTTGATGAGTTTTGCCATTGCCCGATAGACGTGCTTTTCGACCGCGCTCACGCTGATTCCAAAACTCTCGGCGATCGTGCGCTGGTCTATCCGTTCATACCGAAACAGCATGAAGATCTGGCGCGTTCGTTCCGGCAGTTCGTCCAGAGCCGATGTCAGCAGCGCCAATGATTCCCGCCCCGCAGCAATCCGATGCGGATCGAGCGGGTCTATGCCGAATTCGTCCGACTGGCGAAGACGCGCTGCGTAGTCCGTACGCACCTGTTCCCGCCTGCTGCGATCTCGCAGCAGATTGGCGGCAACCTGAAAAAGATAGGCATCGGATCGCTCTATCGTTGCCCGTTCCTTGTTGGCAATTCGGACAAACACTTCCTGCGCCAAATCCTCGGCTTCGGCATAGTTGTGTGTGCGCCGCAGAAAAAACGCGATCAGAACGGGTCGGTAATCCCGATGAAAATCCGCCCACTTTTCCTCATCCCTTGATAACATAGGCACGCGACCGCTTCATTGCTGACAACGATAAGACGTATCAACTCGAATGATCCACACGCTGTTGCACCCTGTCGGTGCTGTCAATCCAGCGCTCACTCGCCTCCGATCGGCGCAGTTGTGTTCTGGTGGCGCCGGACGGAGCTGTCAGTCGGTGCTTGCAGTTTTCGAACCGGTCGTCCGGAATGCGTGCCGCCATTATGCAAAATGGCTCGCGGTCTCACAGTGAACTGAAATCACTGCGCCGTCTGTTCGATTTCCTGTTCCTGCCCGGCACTGGCGCGCGTGCCGGGACGGCACATTGATCGCCAGGTCCGGCCTGCCCCGAACGCTGGCGCGCGTGATCCGGGGCTTGGCTGGCGGGAGCGGCCTTTTGCCGCTACCGCCCCAGAAGAACCGCAAGGACCAGGAAGAACAAAGCCGCAGCGACCGTGCAAGCATCGTTGCAGCCCCGCCGAGGAACAGAAGGAACGGCAACGCATCGCGGTCGAAGGTCATAGCTCATACCACAGGAACGCGGTGTTCGGAAAAGGCGGGCTCTGCCGACCGACGAATGGCGTCGCGCAGTCGGCACCAGTTTCCGGACGCAAAATCCTCGCGTTCCTTCCCGGAAAGAGGGCTCGCCTCGAGGAAACCGCGGGCCTCTCGGCCCGGACGGTATTGATAGGGAAAGTCCGTGGAGAACAGCAGGCGCTCCGGCCCGACAATACCAAGGGCGCGGCGCAGGTGCTCGGAGGAGAACATGCCGCTCGCGCCGAGATACAGGTTCCGGCGCAGATAGGTCTCCAGCGGGTGTTCGAGACCCGACACACGGTCG
>JARROF010000233.1:0-3417 GCA_037384205.1 Novosphingobium sp.
CGATGAGCATTTAACGCCCGAGGCAGTGGGACGTATTGCCGCGCGGGCCGGGGTGAAGATGGTTGTTCTTACCCATGTCGGGCCGGGGGCAGACGATGAAACCGACATGCGCCATTATACGCAGGGTGTGCGTAACATGTTCGATGGCCCCGTGGTGATTGCGCGGGATGGCGATGAATTTTAGCATCCTGCCTTGAGGCCCCCGCTCGGCAGTAGCCGACTGGGGGCTTCGGCCTGCGAATCGGCTATGGATACACCATCGGCTGTCACATTATTCCGCCATCGCAACCGGGATCGCCGGGGGCTGGTTGCCGGTGCAAGACGCTCTTCGGGAAGGTCCACGCGTGAGCGCTTGAGCGGCTCAGCGTGCCTGTGAAGCTGTCGGCCGCAGTTCACGCGGTAGTCGTGAAGGCAGGCAAGCGGCGCGAACGAAATATTTATACGTAGTTCAACGCCCGCGGTAGTACCTGGCATGGAGCGGCGGGAGATGTCAGGATGGCCGGGTTAAGGCAGATATCATACCCATAGACATAAGAAAGTTACGCATGTTCAAAGGCATATTGCCAAGTGTGCGGTGCCGCACGGTGGATGACCGATCAGGGGGCGCGTGATCTCTTGAGGGCGCCGCAAAACGGGTTGAAGCGAGCCTCAACCGGCTTGACAAATTAACCCCCCTATCATACCGGCTGCTTTCGAAAGATGCCAGTCTATCGGATCGATTCTGGTGGCTGGCGTAGAGCAATGTTTTGCAATTGTTTTGCGTGCAAACAATAAATTGGAATGGGAGGATCGGCTAAAATGAAGGTCAAGCTGTTTTTGCTGGGCGGGGCTTCGGCCTTTGCGGTCTTGGCGCAGTCGGCGCAGGCCCAGACGGCCGGTACTTCGCAGCCTGCTCAGGCGGAAACTGACAATTCCAGCCAAGGCGCTGGTGATATCATTGTCACGGCCCAGCGGCGTGATCAGCGGCTTCAGGATGTGCCGATCTCGATCAGCGCGGTTGGCGCATCTGCGTTGAAGAATACCGGGATCACCGGTACATCACAGCTTCAGTCCGTCGTTCCGAACCTGGTCGTTGTCAAATCGGTTGGTGCTGCGGCTCCCTTCCTGCGTGGTATCGGATCTTCTTCGGCTGACATTGCGGCAGAGAGCTCCGTTGCGATCTATGTCGATGGTGTCTACCAGCCATCCGTTTATGCCAACGTGTTCGAGTTCAACGGTCTTGAGCGCATCGAAGTGCTCAAGGGGCCGCAGGGCACTCTGTTTGGCCGCAATGCGACGGGCGGTGTGGTGCAGGTCATCACGAAAGCGCCGAGCTTCAATCCCGAAATGAACTTTGACGTCAGCTATGGCAACTACGAAACCGTCAAGGGGCAGGCCTATGTTTCCGGCGGTCTGACTGACAATCTGGCGGCAAACCTGGCTGTTCAGTATCAGAATCAGAATGATGGCTGGGGCAAGAACATCACGCTGGGCACAAAGGATTTCTATGCGCGTGATTTCAATACGCGCGGAAAGCTTCTGTTCACGCCCGATGATGCAACCGATATCACGCTGTCGGGCAATTATGCAAAGTTCAGTCACCATAACATTGCCCTCCAGAACCCGCCCGGTGCAGGGCAGGGCTATCTCGGGCGCTATCGGACCGCGGGGGATGCCGATGCGGAAATCGATGGCGAGGGCTACGGTGGATCGCTCACGGCTACGCACGATTTCGGCGGATTCCAGATAAGGAATATTACGGCCTACCAGAAATTCAATGCGACCCAGACGATCGATCAGGACGCTACGGCGCTGCATGTCGTCAGGGGTGATTTCAACATTCACACCCGTATGATATCCGAAGAGTTCCATGTCATGGCTCCGTCGGACGCGAAGTTCCAGTGGCTCGCGGGTATTTACTACTATAACTACAATGCCGGTATCGATCCCACGAAAATCACGGGCCTTGCTTTCGCCGCTGGCGGCATTCCCGGCGTGTCGATCTACGGGATAGACAAGACGCGGTCGATCTCGGGCTTTGCTCAAGGTACATATCCGCTGACGGACAAGCTCAACCTGACCGCGGGTATCCGGTACTCGCGGGACAAGGTGACCTACACGGGGTCCCAAACCGTCGCGGATTCGTCGCAGATCCTCTCTCCCGAGCAGACCAAGGATCTTGTGATGAAGAAGCCGACCTGGCGGCTCTCTCTGGATTACAAGTTCTCGCCTGATATCCTGGGTTATGTTTCGTATAACCGCGGTGTGAAATCCGGGAGTTTCGCCCTCGGAACAGATCCCGCCGTCAATCAGGGGTTCCAGCCCGAACGGCTTGATGCTTACGAGGCTGGGCTGAAAACGGAACTGTTCGACCGGAAGCTTCAATTCAACACGTCGGCTTTCTACTACGATTTCAAGAACATTCAGTTCCAGCGCGTAGTCGCCGGCGTTGTTACGACCGTGAACGGGCCGTCCGCGAAGCTCTACGGGGTGGAAGTGGAATTGAACGGCAGGGTCACGCCGGAACTCACCCTGCGTGCGAACGGTGGCTACTTGCACTCGCGCATTGGCGATTTCCCCAACGCCCCCAATACGAACCGCTTGCCGAATGGGTTTAACGATACTGGCATCCCCTTTTGCGATCTGACGGACCCGTCATGCGTGCCGTATAACGCGAAGGGCAATCGTCTGCCGAATGCTCCGAAATTTTCGGGCAACGTCGGCTTCGAATATCGTCAGCCGGTCAATGGCGGGGCGATCCGGCTTAGCAGCAATCTGCTGTATGCCGGTAAGACCTTCAACGAACTGGACAACCGTCTCTTCGTCAAGGCGCATGAGGTGCTGTCCGCGTCCCTCGGCTGGGAAGGCGACGATGGGCTGCGCGTGTCGGTTTGGGGTAACAACCTGACCAACTCGTACTTCTACACATTCCAGGCCGGGGTGTCCGGAGGCGCAGACATAGCGCAACCTTCCGCGCCCCGTACCTATGGCGTGACGCTGGGGTACAGCTTCTAAATACGGATGAACGCTGGCCATCGAGATCAAAAATGGCCAGTCGAACATCTATGAGATGGCGAAGAATGCAGGGCGTCGGCGGGAGGGCAACTTTCCGCCGGCGCTTCTTCGGCGTCTTTCGCGCCTGAATCCCTCGGCCATGTTTTGCTGATCTCCCTTTCTGAGCGCCCGAATTTATATTTCGCCTCTGTGAGACCCGATGCAGCACGACCAGCCTCCAGCCGGGTCAGTGCGGACAGATCCATGAAGTCCTCAAGGGATCATCGCCGCCCTTCCGCATCGCCGTTCTTGGTTTTGCTTGCTATAGCCACTGGGCACATATCGATTGTCAGCTATATATTTCTATGTAAGTTAATTATCGAGCGTGGCCTGAGCTAAATGGATCCGCAACCGTCACGGTTGGCGCGATCGGTGAGCTGCGGA
>JARROF010000234.1:0-3409 GCA_037384205.1 Novosphingobium sp.
TGGTAATATTCCGGCATCAT
Source organism: Novosphingobium sp. (assembly GCA_037384205.1). Taxonomy (GTDB): domain Bacteria; phylum Pseudomonadota; class Alphaproteobacteria; order Sphingomonadales; family Sphingomonadaceae; genus Novosphingobium. The sequence continues at coordinate 21 of JARROF010000234.1, forward strand.
GTAGACCGCGGCCTTCTGGATCGCGCGGCGGGTAAAGTTATAGGCGCGCTCCGGACCCTCGATCCGGGTTAGGATGCGGAACATGATGACGAGGAGGAGCCATTCCATCTCGGCTAGCACTCCAAAGCTACGGCGCGTCATCCGGTAGCCTTCGTGCCCCTCACGCAGTGCCGGAACGATGCGGAAGGGCAGTGCCAGCCAGAAGCCGAGAAAACGTCCCCAGCCCAGCTCGCGTCTGAGTTCGCCGAGAAAGGTGAGCGAGACCCTGAGCTTGGTGCGCAGGGTCCAGGGCACGAAGGGAAAGCTGCGACCGTAGTAGGGAAGTCCGACCACTTCCCGCAGGAGACGTTTTCGGTTCGTCATCTTGCTGTCCTTTCCAGGGATCAGTTGCGATCATGCATCACATAGTCATTCGTCGCCACGCTACCTGACAGGTATTGCTCTGCGAGACCGAGGCCGTTCAACACCCGCCCGCCCAGCGGCATCAAGCCTAGCGTGTAACCGCCGGGATCGTCGGGCCTACCGCGTTCGATGATCGCCGCCGGCTCACCGCGCCGACGTAACAGTGCACCCAAAGTCGCGCCCGCAATGCCCGCGCCGATGATCAGCACGCGCAGACGGGCGGCATCAAGCTGTGTTTCGATGGTCTCTGCAATCGTCGCGGCCCCAACCATGGTCGTCACTCCTTCACAGGCGAGGCCGCCGCCCGCAGCATCGCGAACATTGCCATGTTGAGGCGCAGGGCCTCCGATTCGTCGAGTTCATGCCAATGGGCGGCGAGCCAACGGTCCATCTCCAGCGCCATGCCGAAGAGCAGGTCGAAGAGAAGCGAGTGGGGCATGTCATCGCGCACTGCGCCCAGCTTCTGGCCGAGTGTGACAAGGTCTGCGGCAGTGCTTCGGATCGAAGCATCGGTTGCCGCCAACACGCCGCGAGTCTCGGCGCTCTCGTAAATCCCGCAGGCCAAAGCGGCGAGGCGCTCGTCAGCAAGCATGATTTCGGTGATCCGGGTGAACAGCGCTTTCATCCGGCCCCAGAACTCTTCCGGTCCGGCCGGTGTGCCGAAGGTGAAGTCCATCTGCGAAGCAAGGCGACGGAAAGCCCGGTCGATCGTCGCACGGTAGAGGTCGAGCTTGTCGGAAATGTAGTAATATGCTTGCCCCTTGCTCATCCCTGCCTGCTCGAGGATGCGATTGAGCGAAGCGCCAGCGAAGCCCTGTGCGGCGAATTCTGCCTCGGCCGGGTCGAGAAGCTGCGCCTGCCGCTCCGGCGGCAGGGCGGCAAGCCTGTCACGCGGGGTGGTTTCGAACATTCTGTCGGTGGATCGGGTTTTCGATTTCATCTGCGTGCCAACATTAGACTGACGGTCTAATAATTAGACTACCGGTCTAGTTTGTCAATCGCTGCTGAAAATTTGCCAATGTTCTAACGGGAGTGCTCGCCTGCAAATCCACCCACCCGAGCGGCGCTACGAACGCCGTCTCGACCGCGCGATCAATCTGTGCTGCGTCTGAAAGCTGGACAGGAAGAGGTAACCGTCGCTCATCGCGCGCCCTCCACGATCGTGCAGGGCGTAAGGCGCCAATCCGTGTCGACCTTCGCCGCGATCAGCGCCTGGGCAAGTGCATCGGACATGAATATCTTGTTTTCGAGCACTTCTTCGAACCAGAGGTCAGGTCCTTCCAGCGCCGCCGGCGAAAGCGCCACTTGCCCCTCGACCCATTCCTGCACTTTCCAAATCTGCTGGCCCGTCCTGGAATCGACTGCAAACTTCACAACATTCGGGCTCGCTTCGGGCACCAGCGTATTCTTCCGCGCCCCGAAATTGAGCAGGAAGAACTCGCCCGGATAGGGCGTCTCTAGATCGGCCTTGTAAACGGGAAACGGCACCAGGCCGCCCTCGCCAAGGTCGAACCGCGAAAGGATTTCGGCGAGCTTGCCCCTGACGACATAGATGCCGCCTTCCGCGAAGAGATCGCCGACCTTCTTGAAGTATTTCTCGTTCCAGACTGCGGCCGCTTCGGGCATCTGTTCGCGGCTGAGCGCGATGCCTCGACAATACTGATTGAGACCAGCGATATACTCCGGGCTTCGCGGTGAACGAAGCCCGGTCTCCAGGTCCCAGTCCCGCCCAAACAGCTTGCCCCGCGTCCCCTGCTTGTAGCCTATATTGGCGCTCAGCAGACTGCTCATCCACACGGCGGTCATTTCGCAGCCCTCTGCTTAGCGATCACGTCGATTTCCTCCACGATCGTGCAGGGCGTCAGGCGCCAATCCTTGTCCAGCTTCGCCGAGATCAGTGCCTGCGCGAGCGCATCGGACATGAATATCTTGTTATAGAGCACTTCCTCGACCCAGAGATCAGGTCCTTCCAGCGCCGCCGATGAAAGCGCCACTTGCCCCTCGCCCCATTCCTGGACTTTCCAAAGCATCTGGCCCGTTCTTGGGCTCACCCCTCTCTCGGCCACATTCGGGCTCGCTTCGGGCACCAGCGTATTCTTCCGCGCCCCGAAATTGAGCAGGAAGAACTCACCCGGATAGGGCGTCTCAAGATCGGCCTTGTAAACGGGAAACGGCACCAGGCCGCCCTCGCCAAGATCGAACCGCGAAAGGATGTCCGCGAGTTTGCCCCTGACGACATAAATGCCGCCCGAAGCGAAGACTTCGTGCGTTTTTGCGAAACTCTTCTCATCCCACACTGCCGCAGCCTCCGGCAACTCGTCGCGCTGAAGCGCATAACCGCGGCTCGCGCGGCTCATAGCGTCAAGAACCTTGGCGGTAGCCGTGGGAATGTTAAATTCTGCAGGATCCCACGCCTGTCCGAAGTGCTTGGTTCGCAGGCCCTGCTTTTGACCGATGGCAGAATTGCTCAGGATACTACTCATCCACACGGCGGTCATTTCGTCGCTCCATTTTTCGTCAATGCCCGATGCACAATCCGGCCCATCGCGCCGCCCAGCGCCACAAGCACCATCACCGCGGGCCCCCGCCCAAGCGGTGCAACCAGCACCGCCTCGATCACCTGGTCGATCAACCTCACCATTCCCGAGCGAGCGCCGACCCCATCCTTGATCATGAAATCCAAAAAGCCTGTCGCCACGTGGAGCGCCAGCAACCAGAAAGTCAGAACCGCACAGATCGGCCCCACCAATCGTCCAAGACTCATCACCGCAAGATCCCCGTCGGCTTACGGTGACAGTGCACTTGACCGTTCCTGCGGCGTGATCCCGCCAGGCCGAGACGGAAAAAGTGCACTGTCACCGTAATTTGGTAGGCATCCATAGACAGGATCGCCAACCATACGTCCATCATTGTAATAGGCTTGGTCATCTACGATGTCATGAATACGAAGTTGCAACCGCTTGTATGAAACTGCAAGCTTCAGCCTG
>JARROF010000235.1:0-3373 GCA_037384205.1 Novosphingobium sp.
CAAGACGACCGACCTAACCGCAGGAGATCCAGATCATGACCGATCAGCCCCCCGACCGCATTCTTCGCCTCAACACCGTGCTCGATCGCACCGGCCTGTCACGGGCGACACTCTACCGGAAGATTCAGGATGGCACTTTCCCGAGGCAGGTCCGCATTGCCACGCGCTGTGCGGGATGGCGGGAGTCCGCCGTCAACGAATGGATGCGCAATCCGATGTTCTATTCGGTTGAGGACATTCGGTAGCGGCAGCTTTGCACCCACGCCGGTCGTTCGATGGGCCGATCAACAATCCCGAACGCTGCCGTTCGCCGAGGCTGGAAGATGACCAGCCTGAAAGGCGAAGTCTGGGACCACGCCGTCGTTCACGCATTGGGTCTGAGATGTCCGGTTGCGGCGAAAACGGCCATTCGTGGAGTCGCGCGAGCCCTCACTCCCATGTCGGGACCGTCTGACTTTCGTGCCGTGCCCGGCACTCATGCCAAGGCTTGCTGATCAGAACCGATGGGCCCATTCTCGCAAGCCGATGGACATGATGCGCCATGGTTGGTGGGTTATTTGTTCCAGGCATGGCAGCCGTGATCGAGGACATTATCGTAAGACGTGAAGATGCGGTTGGAGAGCCAGTTTTCACGCATGAACTGCCACACATTCCCGACCGGGTCGAGCTCCGGGCACTTGGGCGGCAGCGGGAGCAAGGTGATGTTGGCCAAGCGGGTCATACCGGTCTACCTGGTTGTGTACTCACCGGCCTGAGCCCCGAACATGTCTCGCGCGAAAGTTCGCGCCGCCGCGGCAGTTTTGAAGGTTTCTTCCTGAAGAGCCGAATCGACCAATGGGTAGCCCTGCGAATTGTACCGGACGGTTCTTACCGTGAGCCGAAAGTTTCCGTCGTCGCCCTTCTTGATAAGAAACGGGCGAAACTTTGCATCAACCATGGAATGATCCTCCGTGCAGTTATTCGAGAAGCGTACGCGTACTGGTCCCAGCTACTTCGGCGCCATGACCACCGCAAACAGCCGATCAAGGTTCAACTGCAGTTCCTGAACTGCAGGGTTTTCGGCGTATTTCGGTAGCCCGAGCGGCAGGCTCATACTCTCGTGCATGGCCGAAGTCTCCGCGTCGGTCAGGAGGCCGCGCTTCCGCAGGATGTTGGCCAGGCTGACAATCCCATTGATCGCGGAAACATCCGACGCCTCGTGAGCTTCAGTCAGGGCCTTTTCGGTAAGGTAGGGGTTTTCTGTCATTGCGGAGCGCCGAGCCATTGCCCCGCGACACATCTTTCCTGTGCGGCAAGCTCGCGGTTGCGTGCGACGTCGAGGACCCGGTTGGCCATCGTTCGCCATGCCGTCTCCGAGCGCAATGCGCGTTCCCGCACGTTTTCCAGCACGGCGCATGCTGCTTCCTGCGCCGCCTGTTCCGCGCGTTCAATGAGGAATTCATAAGAATGCGCCACAAGCATCCACTCCTGGTCCGGGGGACTGAGAAATGAGATGCCCCGGCAATCCCCCAACGGACTGCCGGAACACCCGTTGATCAGTTGGCGCTGCTGAGATTGATCGCCGATTCCTTGCCGTTGCGGCCGATCTCGACGTCATAGGACACGCGCTGGTCCTTGCTCAGAGTCCCCAGGCCAGCGACCTGCACGGCAGAGATATGGACGAAGCTGTCCTTGCCGCCGTCATCGGGCTGAATGAAGCCATAGCCCTTGCCTTCGTCGAAGAATTTTACGGTTCCGATAGTCATGGTCGTTTCCTTTCAAGAAACGGTAGTGGCCGCCAGCGGTCACTGACGGTGTCGTGCGTCCAGTCGTTACTTGAAAGGAAGTCGTCGTTTGGCAGGAATGGAAACGAAGTTCCCAGATCTGAAACCAAACCGTCGATACCCGTCGAACTTCAACGAGAGCAGGATTAAGGCACCAGCATGGTGCTGGCGAGTGTTGTCAGGCGCGTCCACGCGCCGAAACTTGTGTCATGCTCCAGGCACAGGCTGCTGCGGCGCCGAGGTCGCGCTGAAAGGCGCTGATCCGGCCAGCGATGGACGAGGCCTGGGCGAGATGCGCCCTGCGATCGTCTTTGCAGGCCGAATGATCGGCACGCATCAGCGCATGCTGGTGAGCGGCGTATTCCTTGTTGATATCCATGGGAAATATTCTCCTTGGGGCGGTCGTGCCGCGGGCCTCCCCGCAGGTGCTTTTCTGATCAGTCGACCATCGCGGCGACCAGCCGTCGCAGTTCGAGGGTCGAAAGCATGGCGGAGAAAGTCGGGTGCCGTTCCATGGATCGGTTCCCCGCCGCGCTTTTGCGCGGCGAGATGGTGTGGCGCCTAGCAGCGCCGGCATTCATACAATTCATTATATCCCTGCGCGCAGCGGTTTTGCTGCCGCCTTTTTGAAATCGGGTTAGCGCCTGATCATACGCTGCCGGACGACGCCTGGCCCTTGGCCGGGTGTCCGTTCGCGATAGATGATCCGACCTTTGGTCAGATCGCAAGGCATCATTTCCCCGTGTACGTGGTCTCCAACGACCGGGCGGATCCGGTGGCGGCGCATTTTACCTGCCGTGTAGGCGATGATCCGATGCTCATTGTCGAGTGTCACGCCGAAGCGTCCATCAGGCAGGATCTCGTTGATCTTGCTTGCCACCGTCATGAGCTCGTCCTTCGCCAAACCAGTTCCTTGCGTACAAATAATCGTCCACGAACGGGCGTGTCCCGACGCAGAGCCATGCAGATTGAAAGGGAAGAAGTGGGCCGACGACGCGGCTATCAAATTCCGTCGCAAACGACGTCAGGCAACTTCTATATAATGCAATGTTCAAAAATTACAAGCTGTCAGTCCAAACTGGTTTGACGCAGGTCCATTGTTTAACTCGAACACCGTCTTTTCCTGCTCGGCATAGCCACCAGATCGCTATGCCGATGCGATCACGCCGGTGGCGAGCTGAAACCACGGTTCGGTACACTTGACGACGCCGGGAACAGCGATCGGGTGGTCGTCAGGGGCGGGGTAAGCCTCGGCGGGGCGACGCTCGACGTGGTCGAAAGCGGGACTTTCGCCGGTTCGGACCCGTTCAACTACCTCATCGTCGAGAACGACGGAACCGACGCGATCGACGGGACCTTCGGCACGGTGCAGAACGACTATGCCTTCCTTTCGCCGACCGTCAGCTACACTGCGGGCGACGGCAACGATGTGGGGCTCACTCTGACGCCGAATGGTTCGACGCCGACACCTACTCCCACGCCGATGCCAACTCCGACGCCCGCGCCGCTGTTCCCAACCGTGGCCGAGACCTTCAACCAGACCAACGCGGCGATCCGGCTCGACAACCTCGATCGCGGCAATGCCGATGCCGACGCGGTCTACATGGCGG
>JARROF010000236.1:0-3707 GCA_037384205.1 Novosphingobium sp.
GTCAGCAGCAAAATGGGTATCGTTTCGGGTCTGATATCGAACATCAACATCCGCCATCCCTTGGTCGTCGCCTCCTATGGCTCGACCATGGCCAAGCTTTCGGGAGACCGTTTCGCCCTGGGATTCGGCCGCGGGCTGGCCTCACTTTCCGACATGACCGGTACGCCGCGCATCAATTTCCAGATCATGACCGATTATGTGACGATCCTGCGCGCCTTGTGGCGTGGGGAAAAGGTCGACTACAACGGCCCGGCCGGCGTGCTGAACGGCGTTTCGCTCGGCTTGAAGCTGGACAATCCGCCGCCGCTCATCGCCGCGGCGCAGGGTGACAAGACATTCCGCTGGGCCGGTGCGCATTGTGACGGCGTCGTGATTAACTCGATGTGGAGTGCATCCGCCGTGCGGCACAGTATCGAGCAGGTGAGGCAGGGCGCGGAGGAAGCCGGACGGGACCCGGCCTCGGTCAAGATCTGGACGATCCTTATAACCGCCTGCGACGTCTCCGAGGAGGAGATGTTGAATTTCATCGTGCGGCGGATGAACACCTACATCATCTTTCCGGGTTTCTTCGAGGACCTTTGCCGGGTCAATGGGTGGGACGCCGGCGAACTTCCGCGCATCCGGGCCACCCTTGACGCTATCGAAGGTGATCGCGGCGGCTCTTCCATTCTGGGCGATGAGAACCTGACGCGCGATCTCGACAAGCTGCGGCGGATGCGGGATGCCTATCCCGAGGAATGGATCCGGGACGCTACCGCGACCGGCGACGTCGATCACTGCGCAAAGGCATATGTGGAGCGGTTCGACGCCGGTTCCAGCGGCATACTGATCCACGGGAGCCGCCCCAGTCACGTTACATCGCTGCTTGAAGCCTGGCCTCAATACCGGCCCGCCGGCAAATTTACCGGCATGAGCGCAGTCCCCGGCCGCTAACGGACAGTCGTCCATGCCCAGGATTAACGGGAACGCTTCGCCAGTCCTGCGGAGGCGAAGAGGAGTAGCGAGATGGGAATGGGGACGGAGAAGGCGATTGCGCTGCCACAGATCGCGAGCGTCGCCATTCTGGGTGTACTCGGCGGATTTATTCCCTTGTTGCAGCCCTTGCTCCTGGGGGCCTTGGCGGAGGCGGGGCGTATTGATGCCTCGAACATTGGTTGGGTGGCGATGGCCGAGGGGCTGGCGGCGGCGGCCGGGACGGGCTTTGACTCGGCGGCGCTGAAGCCGGTACGATAGCGGCTGGCGCTGGTCATGGCGCTGACTGTCGCAGTGGCGATGAACGTTCTGACAATGCAGGTAACAGGCATGCTGCCGCTGGTCGTGATCCGCCTGTGTCATGGCGTCACCTGCGGCATACTCATCTGGATTTTCGTCACGATGTTGACGCGCATTCCGAATCCGGGGCGACTACTGGCCATTTTCGCGACTGCCATGTCCGGCTCGGCGTTACTGTTCGCTTACATCCTGTCGACACTTCTATTGCCGCGTTATGGCGCAACGTCCGGCTATGCCCTGATCGCCATACTGGACATTATGGGTCTGCTTTTGCTGCCAGTTTTTCCGCCCGCCTTTGCGTTCGTGACGGGCGGGAAAGGGCCTGGCCTACCGGGAGGGCGAGGATTGGTAGCACTCCTTGCCGTTTTTTGTCATTTCGCGGGGTTGCTCTCGATATGGGTCTATGCCCAGCCCATCGGAGTCGTCCTTGGTAATTCGGTAGAGACGTCACGGCTGGGAATTTCCACGGCTATCGCGGCGCAAATTGCCGGCGGCTTGAGTGCGAGCATTTTTGCTCCCAGGCTCAAGGGCCTTCCCACGCTGATCGGCTGTATTGGAGCGGCCGCGGCTGCTGTGGGCCTCATACTGGTGGGTGGCGGGATTGGGCTGATAGCCGGTCTGTCGCTGATGGGCTTCACCTGGATGTTTGGCGGATCCCTCCACATGCCTTTCCTGCTACAGGCCGATCCGTCAACAAAAGCAGGATTGCAGATGAGTACCGCCCAATCGCTTGGGGCAGCGGCTGGCCCTGCGATGGCTGCGACGATGGCCAACGCCTTTGGGACAACATCGGTCCTGATTGTGGGGGCGGCGCTGTTCGGGGCCGCGGCAATACTGGCCGTTGCCTCCTTGAGCGATAAACGAGGCCTTGCACGAGCGATAGGAAGTTGAGACGGTAGGCATAGGAGCCTCGCCCGTAGACTGGTCCGCCTGGAGTGAATTCGATCGGTTCTGGAGGGAGACCGCGAGGACGAAAGGACGATGCCGCAGGTGTCTTCCCTTCAAGCATGCCAACAGTGAGTACGCGCTGACGAAGAACGAACTGACAGGGAACGAGACAAAGGGTGTGTGTTGATTGACGACGGTTAGGTCGACTGCCGCGACAAGATGGATTTGTCAGAGGGTAGTCCTACGAGTCAAATTGAAAACTGGGATTGACGGCGCATGGTAAGCACTGAGTTAGAGTTTTCGAGTTGGCTGCTTGAGCAGCCGTTGGCGGACCTTCTGGCGCGGAGCGAGCGGCTGACGGTGGGCTCTTTCGGGTCTGTCGTCACGTATTCGCGCAAGGTGTTCATTCCGCTCACGATGCTGTGCCGTGACGTTTGCCACTATTGCACGTTCGCCAGGGCGCCGCGTGAAGTGCGCTCGGCTTATCTCGGCCGTGACGAGGTGCTGGCGATTGCCCGCGCGGGCGTGGAAGCCGGGTGCCGCGAGGCGCTGTTCACGCTCGGCGACCGCCCCGAGGCCCGCTATGCGGCCGCGCGCGATGCGCTGGCATCGATGGGGTATGACAGCACGCTGGCCTATCTCGGCGCGATGGCCAGGGCCGTGCTCGACGAGACCGGCCTGCTCCCGCACCTCAACGCTGGATGGATGGACGATGCCGACTACGCCGCGTTGCGCCCCGTTGCGGCGTCGATGGGGCTCATGCTGGAGACGGCGTCGGACCGCCTGTCCGAAAAGGGCGGCCCTCACTATGGCTCGCCCGACAAACTGCCCGAGCGCAGGCTCGAAGCGATGGAGGCCGCCGGACGGGCGAAAGTGCCGTTCACCACCGGGCTTCTCATTGGCATCGGCGAGACGCGGGAGGAGCGCATCGAAGCGCTTCTGGCGATCCGCGAGAGCCATGCCCGCCACGACCATATTCAGGAAGTGATCATCCAGAACTTCCGCGCCAAGCCGGGCACGCGGATGGCCGGTCATGCCGAGCCCCCGCTGGAAGAGCATCTCTGGACGATCGCCGCCGCCCGGCTGATCCTGGGGCCGGACATGGTCCTCCAGGCGCCGCCCAATCTCCCCCCGAGGCGCCTTGGCCGCATCTCGATTTGCTCGAACGGGCGACCGAGGCGGCGGGCCGCGTGCTGCGTGAGCGGCTTGCGATTGGCCCGGCCTATGCGCGGCGACCCGAGGAATGGATGGAACCGGCTCTGGCCAAAGTCGTCCGCCGCTCGGTCGACGCGCGGGGATTGCCGATCGTCGATGGCTGGCATCCCGGTACGTCCGAGCCGATGCCGGCCGAACGTCGCACCGGCGTGACTGTGCGTTCCGGCCAGATCCGAGAGATTGTCGCGCGTGCGCTTGAAGGCGCGCGGCTTGAGGAGCGGGACATCGTCAGCCTGTTCGAGGCTGACGGCCCCGACGTGGCGCTGATCGCGGACGCTGCCGATGGCTTGCGGCGGCGGATGGCGGGCGACGCGGTGACGTATGTCGTCAAC
>JARROF010000237.1:0-4124 GCA_037384205.1 Novosphingobium sp.
GCGCGCAGGACAGCGTGCCGGGTCGTTGTCCTTTCCGGGGGGCGGAGGTTCTTTCGCAGGGGCAGGCTCTTTTCGTAGCTCGCTTGAACCCAGGGAAAGTCCATAGTCCGTCATTTCCTGTGAGGCTCCTGCGGGGCCGGGCGGCGTGACTTTACGATTGGATGGAGCGGGGGAATGGTCGGCAGAGAGTTGGCCCGATTCTTGCGGAGAAACGTGCCGATATTGATCGGGAGGTACAATATTCCCCATCAGCGGCAAAGATTGTCGCAAACGCGACGCCGATTGAAGGGTTAAAGCCCTTGAACATCGGTGACGGGCGCGCGACATAGACGGTCCAATTCAGAAGAGGACTCCCATGCTCGACCTGTTTGGCGCCTCGGGCGCCCAAGGAAAGTTTACTACCGATCCCGTGACCGGGGCCCTGGTGCCGATGGTTGTCGAGCAGACCAGCCGCGGTGAGCGCAGCTTTGATATCTACTCGCGTCTGCTGCGTGAGCGTATCGTGTTCGTGACCGGGCAGGTCGAGGATCACATGGCTTCGCTGATCGTTGCGCAGTTGCTGTTCCTCGAATCGGAAAATCCCTCGAAGGATATTGCGATGTACATCAACTCGCCGGGCGGTGTGGTCACGGCGGGCATGGCGATCCATGACACCATGCAGTACATCAAGCCGCGCGTGTCGACCCTGTGTGTCGGCCAGGCGGCCTCGATGGGCAGCTTCCTGCTGGCCTCGGGCGAGCCGGGTATGCGTGTCGCGCTGCCGAACGCGCGCATCATGGTGCACCAGCCCTCGGGCGGCGCCCAGGGCATGGCCGCGGATATCGAGATTCAGGCGCGTGAGATCCTGCGGATGCGCAAGCGCCTCAACGATCTTTACGTGAAATACACCGGCAAGTCGCTCGACGAGATCGAGCAGGCGATGGACCGTGACACGTTCCTTGAAGCAGAGGAAGCCCTGTCGTTCGGCCTTGTCGACAAAGTCTTCGAAACGAACTGCCCCCCGCCAGAGTAGACTGTACGAGTCGCCTCAGCGGGGGCTAAAGACGGAAAATGACGAAATTGAGTGGATCTGACGCGAAAAGCACTCTCTACTGCAGCTTCTGCGGTAAGTCGCAGCACGAAGTGCGCAAGCTGATCGCGGGGCCTACGGTCTTCATCTGTGATGAATGTGTCGAGCTGTGCAACGACATCATTCGGGAAGAGACCAAGGCGGGCATCGCGGGCAAGAAGGACGGCGGCGTTCCGTCACCCCTTGAAATCTGCGGGACGCTGAACGACTACGTGATCGGGCAGCAGCGCGCCAAGCGCGTCCTGTCCGTGGCTGTCCACAACCACTACAAGCGGCTGAAACACGCCAGCAAGCAGGGCGACGTCGAGCTGTCGAAGTCCAACATCCTGCTTGTCGGGCCGACCGGTTGCGGCAAGACGCTGCTGGCCCAGACGCTGGCGAAGACGTTCGACGTGCCGTTCACCATGGCCGACGCCACCACGCTGACCGAAGCGGGCTATGTGGGCGAGGACGTGGAGAACATCATCCTCAAGCTGCTCCAGGCGAGCGACTACAACGTCGAGAAGGCGCAGCACGGCATCGTCTACATCGATGAGATCGACAAGATCAGCCGCAAGGCCGAGAACCCGTCGATCACGCGCGATGTTTCGGGCGAGGGCGTGCAACAGGCGCTGCTCAAGCTGATGGAAGGCACGACGGCGAGCGTGCCGCCGCAGGGCGGCCGCAAGCATCCGCAGCAGGAATTCCTGCAGGTGGACACGACCAACATCCTGTTCATCTGCGGCGGGGCTTTCGCGGGCCTCGAAAAGATCATCGCCGACCGCCTGCAGAAGCGCTCGATCGGTTTCGGTGCGCATGTCGCCGATCCCGACAAGCGCCGCGTGGGCGAACTGCTCCAGAAGGCGGAGCCGGAAGATCTGCTGAAGTTTGGCCTGATCCCCGAATTCGTCGGCCGTCTGCCGGTGATCGCGACGCTGGAGGATCTCGACATCACCGCGCTGGTGAAGATCCTGCGCGAGCCGAGGAATGCCCTGGTCAAGCAGTACGCCAAGCTGTTCGAGCTGGAAGACGTCGAGCTGACGTTCACCGACGACGCGCTGGAAGCGATCGCGCAGAAGGCCATCGACCGCAAGACCGGTGCCCGTGGCCTGCGCTCGATCGTCGAGGGACTGCTGCTCGATACCATGTTCGACCTGCCGACTGCGAGCGATATCGCCGAAGTCGTGGTCGATGCCGAAGTGGTCGCAGGGCGCAAGGAACCGGTTCGCGTGCTCAAGGGCGACAAATCGGAAACGGCGGCCGCCTGATTGCCCAGGCTGGTATAGCGAATACGAAAAGGGCCCGCACACTGTGGCCCTTTTTTTGTTTCGGCTTCACTTTAGCGGCGCGATGAGGAGGACTCGATCAGGAGTGATATGCCGCTTGCCGGAGAGACGGCTAAACGAGGGCCTCGTTTTCCAGCGGGCAGTTGCAATCGCCATCAGCCTCGATCTGGATGGTCGGGTGGCCGATGCCGAAGCGGTGTTCCAGATCGTGGGCAAGATCGCGCAGAAATCCGTCGCCGGGGGCGCCAGCAGGCATGACGAGGTGGGCAGTCAGTGCCGTTTCGGTCGTGCTCATCGGCCAGATATGCAGATCGTGGACGCGCTCGACGCCCGGCAGTCCCTCCAGGTGCGCACGGACCTGCGGACCGTCGATGCTCTCCGGCACGCCGAGCATGCCCATGCGCAGGGAGTCCCGCAGCACGCCCCAGCTCGACCAGGCGATCACGGCGGTGATGACGAGCGAGGTGATCGGGTCGATCAGCTCGAAGCCTGTCAGCAGAACCACCAGTCCTGCTACGACTACGCCGACGGAGACCACTGCATCGGCTAGCAGATGCACGAATGCGGCCCGCAAGTTCAGATCCGATTTGGAGCCCTTGGCGAATAGCAGCGCGGACAAGGCATTGATGGCGATCCCGATCCCGGCCACGATCATCATCGTGGTTCCCGCGACGGAGGCTGGTTCGGCCAGCCGCCGGATCGTCTCGACCAGAATGGCGCCCACGGCCACCCACAGCAGCGCGGCATTGGCGATGGCGGCCAGGATCGAGGAGCTTTTCAGGCCATATGTGAAGCGGGCCGAGGGCGGCCGGGCGGAAAGCACATTGGCTCCCCAGGCCAGCAGCAGCGATAGCACGTCCGACAAGTTGTGCCCGGCATCGGCCAGCAGCGCCATCGAGCCGCTCGTGAATCCTGCCGCGACTTCCGCCACAACGAAGATCAGATTGAGTGCTACCGCAATCGCAAAAGCCCGCCCTGCGTCACTGGTCGAGGGCGGGGCGTGATGGTGATGCCCATGCCCAAGCCCATGGCTGTGTCCGTGACCCTGATGGTGGTTGCCTGCGCTCATACAAGAACTGTCGCACGGTTCGCGCCGTTTCATCAAGCTATGACGTAACATCACACGTGTTGCAGGCGCGGCAAAGCGGCCGGGTTCGGTGACAGAGAATGCAGGACGCAGGGGGAATGCTTGCTGCGTGATATTTTTGCCGCAGTGGAAAATTCGCATAATAACATAAGATATTGATATATATAAATTAAAATCCATGAGATGGAAAAATGTGACGATGATGTCACAAAATTTCGCGGTTGCGAACGTAAATGAATCCCAAACGTCAGAAAGTTGTCATATCCCGCTGCTCTTAGCAGCCGCAGCAAAATTGCGGCGGAGGGCAAAAACCGCATCGTCGCACTTTGTGTCCACCCAGTCTGAAGAGCTCAGGGGGCTAGAATGAAGTTCCATTCCTTTTTGAAATCCGCGACCAGCGCACTCGCGGTCGGTACTGCTGTTGTAGCGGTTGCTGGCGGCTTGGCTGCAGTGCCTGCTTATGCGCAGGAAACGTCCACTTCCGTACGTGGCACCGTCATGAGTGCGGGCACGCCTGTGGCCGGCGCCACGATCGTGATTACCCACGTTCCTTCGAACACGACGCAGACCGTTGTCAGCGGCCCCGACGGTTCGTTCGTCCTGAGTGGCTTGCGCGCCGGCGGTCCTTACACCGTCAAGATTTCCGCGCCGGGCTATGATGGCGCCAGCATTACGGACGTCTACACGGCGCTCGGTGCACCCT
>JARROF010000238.1:0-7198 GCA_037384205.1 Novosphingobium sp.
TTTGCACGCGGTGAACGAATCAAGCGGCGATACTTGCTCAACGTCGAGTAGACGCCAACGGGCGGCCCTCGGAACATCGCTTACGCTGACCGCCGGCATGGTGATTCATAAATTCAGCGCCTTACGGGATTCTGTAACGTGAGTCCGTCGTTACGAACCGTTAATAGCTAGATAACTTACGGACAAATCGCTGATCCTAGCGCCAATCGAGCGGCAATTTGGTGCCGCGTGAGGGGGGATGCGAATGATAAAGTCCGGTTTCAAATATCTGCCGTTACTTGCAATAGCGACGCCTGGCGTCGCGCTTGCGCAAGCGGCGGCTACGCATAACCAGCCGGCAACCGATGACAGCTACATCGTCGTGACCGCCAACCGGCAGCCGATGCGGCTTGATCAAGTAGGCCAAAGCATCACCGTGATCGACAGCAAGGCGATCGAGGCCAGCCAGCAGGTGGGCGTGACGGAACTCATTGCCCAGACCCCGGGTGTCCAGTTTGCGCGAAACGGTGGTCACGGCAAGGCGACCTCGATCTATATCCGCGGCGCCGAAACCGGCCAGACAGTCATTCTCTATGACGGTGTAAGGCTGCACGATCCCTCCACGACGGATGGCGGCGCCTCTCTGGCGGATATTCTGACCGGAGACATCAGCCGCATCGAGGTACTGCGCGGTGCCCAGTCAACGCTCTATGGAAGCCAGGCCATCGGCGGCGTGATCAACATCATCACGCGTACGCCAAGCAGCCCCTTCGAGGCGAACGGTCAGGTCGAGGCCGGGAGCCTTAACTCCTACCTCGCCAAGGCAGCGGCTGGTGGCAAGGCCGGTCGCCTTAGCTGGCGGCTGGGCGCGACTTACGCGACAACGGACGGCGTTTCCGCAAGCACGCTGGGCGCCGGCGGCGTCGGTCGCGCGACAGAGGCGGACGGATACCGGAATCTGACTCTCAACGGCCGTCTGAACTATGCCCTGACCGATCACGTCGAACTGGATCTGCGCAGCATATATGCCTACGGTCGGAATGATTTCGACAGCTTCAACGGCGATGCACCGGTCTACGGCAAGGACAAGAACTATCTCGGCTATGCCGGCGAGAACTTCGATCTGTTTGGCCGTCTCAAGAACCGGGTGGCCTACGGCTACACCAGCATCGGTCGGGTCAATTACGATGATTCCGCCGCGCGTGTCGCGCAGCCCGTGACCTTCGATGCGCTCGGCCGGACCAATCGCTATGAATATCAAGGCACGCTCGAAATCGCGAAGGGCTATTCGGCCGTGTTCGGCGTCGAACATGTGGACAACTCGATGCGGACGGCCTCTCCCACTGTCGCTACGCCCAATCCGGCCCCGGCCCGGGCGTCCGACAACACCACGGGCTATTATCTTCAGCTCAGCGCCGAGCCGGTGGAAGGCCTCACGGTCACGGGCGGCCTGCGCCAGGAAGACCACTCCACCTTCGGCGGCAAAACGGTGGGGAGCGCCTTTCGGCGACGTATTTCCACCGCGACACGACGAGCCTTATCAACTTCACCAACTGCACGAGCGTCGCCACCCATCCGCTGTGCGCCGACGGGCGCTTCGGCTTCTACACCAACGTCGGCAAGGTGCGCGCCCGGGGCGTGGAACTCGGCACGAGCGTGCGCTTTGGCGCCTTCTCGGCATCGGCCAACTACACCTATCTCGATGCGCAGAATATGACGCCGGGCGATTCCAATCTCGGCAAGCGCCTCGCCCGGCGCCCGCGCAACACCTTCAACGGAACCGTGAGCTACACCTGGCCTTTCAAGCTGGAGACGGCCGCTTCGGTGCATGTGTCTGGCAACAGCTATAACGACGCGGCCAACAATCAGCTACTCAAGCGCTATACGCTCGTAGACTTCCGCCTGTCCTATCCGATCACCGACAAGATCGAGCTCTACGCTCGTGTCGAGAATGCCTTCGACGAAAAGTATCAGACCGTCCTCAACTATGGCACCTATCCGCGCACTGCCTTCGGCGGCGTGCGGGTCAAAATGTGAAGTGATGGGCGTTTGATCCGTACAATGTTGCTCATCGCCCATCGCTGGGCCGGCCTCGCCATTACACTCGTGCTGGTGACGACCGGCCTGACCGGCGCAATCCTGCCCTACAAGCGCGAACTCAATCGCATGGCGGCTCCCCGTCTCTGGCACGCAGAGCCGCCTTCGCCGCGGGCGAAACTGCTCTCGGGCGTCGAATTGATGCACCGTGTGGAGCAGCAGACTGGCGGCCGGGTCAGCTACATGCCCCTGGTTCTGGAACCGGGCCTGGCGCAGGCCGTCTTTGTCAGTCGACGCCCGGGCGGTGTGCCGCTCGGCTTCCGGGAGGTGATCGTAGATCCCTATACCGGTGAAATCCGGGCGCGGCTGCGCTATGCGGACCTGCGGGACGGCCTGGTCAACATCGTACCCGCGCTGGTCAATTTCCATTACAGTCTGGCGCTCGGCACTTGGGGCCGGTTCCTGCTCGGCATCGCCGCGCTGATCTGGGCTGTCGAGTGCCTCGTTGGCATCTGGCTCAGCCTGCCGAACCGACGCGCCGGAGAACGACTTTCCCAGACGCTCAAACGATGGCGATCGGCATGGGGCTTGCGTCGCCGGCAGGGCGGCAAGGTCCTTGCCCGTGACGTGCATCGCGCGACCGGCCTGTGGCTCTGGCCTGTCATGCTGGTTTTCGCCTGGTCTGCCGTAGCCTTCAACCTGGCCGCGGTGCATGATCCCGTCCAGAAATTCTTCGGTGCAAACGGGCTCTATGAGCCGGTCATCAATCATACGCCGGACGAGGGACCGCCGATGAGCGCCGAGCGGGCCATGGTCGTCGGCGAAAGGTTGATGGCCGAACAGGCGCGCGAACGCGACTTCACGGTTCGCGCGCCCCTGGCGCTCAGCTTCAATCCGGCGGCAAATGCCATGGGCTATTATGCGCTAACGAGCCTGGACGGTCCGACCGATATGGGCTCGACGGCGGTTTGGTTCGACGACGTGTCCGGCCGGCTGCTTGAATTCCGGGCCCCGTTCGGAGCAACCAAGGCCGATGCCATCGATAAAAGTCTGCGGATGCTGCACACAGCCGACCTTTTCGGCTGGCCCTACAAGCTGTTCGTCAGCCTGGTTGGGCTGGCGACCGCCGGCGTGGCGATCGCCGGTCTTGCCTCATGGCTGTGGAGAAGGAGCGGCAGCCGGGGAACCATCAAGCAGGAAAGCAGGTCGTGACTCCGGCCTTGTCCGTATCCTTGATCTGGCTGCTCGCCATGCTCGCCTGCGCCGCACATATGGCGCCGGCGCGATTGGCGCCTTCCGAACTTGCGCGTGCGGTCGGGGCCTATGGGCTTACCTTCGCAGCCGCTTCCTTCCTGTCGCCGCAGCCCAATTGGGTCGGCGTGCTGATCGGTATCGCCGCGTTCTGGCGGCTCATCTCGGGCCCGATGGTGCGGATCGGGCCCGGTATCGCCGGCGCCTGCGCCGCGCTCGCGGCCGCTCTCCAGTGGTCAGGCGGATTGCCATACTGGACATCTGCCGCTTTGGGGGTCGCCGCTCTGCTGTGCGCGGGCCTGGTCCTGGGGCGTGTGCCTGAAGGGCGAGTTTCCTTTCGCGAACATGTGCTGGTGATGGCGGCTCTGGCCGCTCCGGCGATCGGTCTCTGGGCAGATGTCGCCTATGGCTGGCAATCGGCGACGGTGCTCAATCGCGCGGCTCAGCCCGTTGCCGCGCTTACGCCGCCGGTCTGGACCATTATTATTCTCGTGCTGGCACTCGCTGCCGGCGTCATCAGAGGAATTTGGGTGAGACGATGAAATTCATGGACATTCTCGAAAACGGGCTCTTCGCGCTGGGCCAGGTGCTGCGGCTGCCCGTCGTCCTGCTGCTCTGGATATGCGTCGCGCTGGTGCTCTACTACATCGGCACCTATCTGGTGGAAGCGGTCGCCCGCCGGCGCGAGCGTGCCGGTTTCGATCTGAAGCGCTGGCTCCAGCAAGGCCGCGTGCTCGAAGATGCGGCAGACAATACCCGCGAGGCCGCGGCTGGGTCAGCGCCTCGACCCGCGAGCAGCGTTATCTCGCCGAGGTCGTCGTGGCAGAGATGGAGGGCCGCTGATGGGCCGCTTCATCAAGCTCGCGCCGCCTGACGAGCCGGCGGAAGAGGATCCGCTGGCCGGCGTGGCCAATCTGTTCGACGCTTCCATCGTGTTCATCGTCGGCCTCATGATCACCCTGTTCTCCGTCTACAATATGGGCGACCTCATGAACGGGCAGAGCGAGATCACGATGGTCAAGACCGACGCCAAAGGGCGGCAGGAGATCATCGTCAAGAAGGGCCACAGCATCAAGGCCTACAAGCTCTCCGGCGCAACCGGCACCGGCAATGGCGAACGGTTGGGGGCGGCCTACCGCCTTGCCAACGGCCAGATCATCTATGTGCCGGACACGACGGACAAGAACAGCGAGACACCAGCCAATGCGCCTGTTCCGGCTCCTTAGCGCGCTCCTTCTCGCGTTCGCGTTCTTGCCGTCGATCGCCAGCGCGCAAGATCCAGCGCCGACGCCCGCAACGGGCAACCATCGCGTGCGCCTCGCCTATGTCTTTTCCGACGGCAACATTTCCGGCACGCTGGCGGCCTATCACAAGCTCATGGCAGAACGGCCGGACCTGCGCGGGCTCGTCGATCTGCAGCTGCTGACGGAATCGACCTTTGACGAGACGGCGCCGTCCAGGATCGGTGGAAGCGACGTGCTCGTCTATGACGTCATGAACGAGCAGCTCATGCGCCGGTACGACACCGAAAAGAAGGTGGATCTTGTCGCAGCCATCAAGGCACACGGCACTGTGCTCGGCGTCGGCCAGGGCCTGCAGGGCGAGGAAGCCTATGCGCAAAAGGGTGTTGTCTGGGACAGCCGGGCGCGCGCTTATTGGCAGCATGGCGGCCCACAGAACCAGCTCGCGCTCATGAAACTGGCGCTGACGAAGGCGGGCATTACCGGCTTCACCCTTCCGGACCCGGAGCCCTCACTGGATTTCGGCTATTATTATCCGGACGGGAAGGATGGACGCGTCTTCGCCGACTGGGACTCGTTCCAGGCATGGCGGGCGCAGAATGGCAAGCTGAGGCCGGGCGCCCCGCGCATCGCTATCGGCTTCTTCAAGGCAACCTATTATACAGGTGACACCAGGTTGCTCGATGCGCTCATCGCGGAAGTGGAGAAACAGGGCACGGAAGCCGTTCCGGTCTTCGGCTATCCCGGCGCGGCCGCCTTCCACAAGCTGCTCGGCGAAGGCAAGGATGTTCGCGCCGATGCGGGCCTTGGCCTCTTCTTCCAGTTCAACGACACGCAGTCTTCAAAGATCCTCGAGCAGGTCGGCATTCCGGTCATCAATCTCATCACGCTCTATGGCCGCAGCGAGAAGGATTGGCGTAGCTCGACGCAGGGCCTTTCGGCCTTCGAGGGGACGTTCAACCTGGCTGCCCCCGAGCTCGCCGGGACGATCGCCCCCACTGTGGTCGGGACCAAGGAGAAGATCGCCGACCCGGCGACCGGTCTTAATTCGGTCATAACCAGCCCGATCCGGTCGCGCGTGTCCATGGCGGTCGCACGGGCGCTTCGCTATGCGGA
The DNA here is from genome assembly GCA_037384205.1 of Novosphingobium sp. Classification (GTDB taxonomy): domain Bacteria; phylum Pseudomonadota; class Alphaproteobacteria; order Sphingomonadales; family Sphingomonadaceae; genus Novosphingobium. Next base: position 5,625 of record JARROF010000238.1, read on the forward strand.
ACTCGCCCGCAAGCCCAATGCCGAAAAACGCATTGCGATCCTTTATTATAACTTCCCGCCCGGAAAGGCCGGGATCGCCGCCAGCTATCTCAACGTCGCGGAATCCCTCTCCAACATCCTGAAGCGGATGAAAGCAGATGGCTACGACGTCGGCGATACGCTCCCTTCGCCCGATGAGGTGCTCGCGGAAATCACAACCAAGGCCCGCAATGTCGGCGGCGATGCGCCTGGCGAGCTGGAAGACATGCTCGCACAGGGAAATGCCGTGCGGGTGCCGGTTGCCGAATATCGGCGCTGGCTCGATGCCTTGGCGCCGGCCCTTCGCGACAAAGTGATCAAGGACTGGGGGCCGCCCGAAGACAACAAGCTGATGACAGAGCGCAAGGACGGCCAGGTCAGCTACATCATTCCGGTCGTGCGCTACGGCAAGATCATCCTGACGCCGCAACCGGCGCGCGCCTGGGGCGAGGATCTGGAAAAGCTCTACCACGCCAAGGATCTGGCGCCGCATCACCAGTATGTCGCCGGCTATGCCTGGCTGCGTAACGGCTTCAAGGCTGATGCGGTCGTCCATGTCGGCACGCACGGTACGCTCGAATGGCTGGACGGACGCGATGCCGGCCTCGGCGAGGAAGATGCACCCGACGCGCTGATCGCGGATCTGCCCAATGCCTATATCTACAATGTCGATGTGGTCAGCGAAGGACTGGTCGCGCGTCGGCGCGGCATGGCGACGCTCATCGACCATATGGTGCCGCCCTTCGTGGCGGGCGGCCTGACCGAGGAGCTCGCGAAGCTCGGCGAACTGATCGACGACCATGGCCGGAACGAGACCAAGAATCCCGAACTGGCTGCAATCTATGCCCGGCAGGCACGTGAGCAGGCAGGCAAGATGGGCATCGACAAGGACCTTGGCTTCGACGCCGCGAAAGACTGGACGGACGCACAGCTGCATCAGGTCGAGCACTATCTGCTCGACCTCAAGAAGCAGACCATCCCCTATGGATTGCACGCGTTCGGGCGCGTGCCAGCGGCGGACGCAATCGCGAGTACGGTTTCGGCAATCGTCAGCGTCGATCGTTCCAAGCTGCCCGATCAGCGCAAGGTGCTGAGCGACGAGATGACCCGGCGCATCCTTGCATCCGGGCCGCGCGAGCTGGACGGGCTCATGAAGGCACTTGGCGGTCGGTTCGTGCCGGCCGGCATGGGCGGTGAGCCCGTGCGCAACCCCGATGCCTATCCCACCGGCGCCAATTTCTACGGCATCGACCCGGACAAGATTCCGAAGCCCGCCGCATGGGATATGGGCTCCAAAATGGCCGAGGAGATGCTCCAGGATTTCAAGCGCAGGCATGGCCGCTATCCGGCCAAGGTTTCCTTCGTGATCTGGGGCGACGAGACCATGCGCCATGAAGGCGTGCTGGAATCGCAGATCTTCTATCTGCTGGGCACCAGGCCGGTATGGGATGCGCGCGGCAAGGTGACCGGCGTGGACGTGATCCCGCGCGCGCAGCTCGGCAGGCCGCGGGTCGATATCGTCATAGCGTCGGCAGCCGAGGGTCTTTTTGGCAATC
>JARROF010000239.1:0-3249 GCA_037384205.1 Novosphingobium sp.
GCCGATTTCCTGTTTATGCGCTCTCGAGAATCATGATGCGCGCTCTTGCGATCGGAATCCGCGACAGGGAAAACGTCAGGGGCCTGGCAGCAGTCGACTGTCCCGGTTTGATGCCGGAAGGCGCTGGCTGCACATTGTATCGGTCAGAACTGCCGGGTGCCGACCACGGTAATTTACCATTCGAACAGCAGACAGGGGCGAGACTGTGACCTTCAGCATTGTCACCATCTCCTTCAACCAAGGAGCTTTTCTCGAGCGTGCGATCCGTTCGGTGCTTGATCAGAAAGGGGTCGATGTTCAGTACATCGTCGTTGACCCCGGCTCGACCGACGGCAGCCGGGACATTATCGAGCGCTACCGTGACCAGATCGACCTGATCATCTACGATAAGGACGATGGTCCGGCGGACGGGCTAAACCGGGGGCTGGCGGCGTCGACGGGCGAGTTCTTCGGCTATATCAATGCCGATGACGCATTCGTTCCCGGAGCGCTGGCGGAGGCTGCAGCCTTTCTCAAAGCGCATCCCGAAATCGACGTTGTCTGTGGCAACGGCCATTTCATCGATGAGCAGGATCGCAAGCTCAAGCATTTGATTTCAAGCCGGAAGATGGATGCGGATCGCTACGCGCGCGGAAGCGTCTTCATTTTCCAGCAGGGGGCTTTCCATCGCACGGAACCGTTGCGCGCGATCGGTGGCTTCAACGTTGAAAACCGGACAAGCTGGGATGGCGAGGCCTATCTGGATCTGGCGCGGGAAGGCAGGCAGTTCAAACGGGTATGGCGCGACTGGGGGCTGTTCCGGCTCCATTGCGACTCCATGACGGGAAGCGGCAAGGCCCATCAACGCTATCTTGCCGATTGCGAGCGGATGTTCGTTCGGCAATTTGCACGCCCTCGCAATCGCTGGGATCGGGTCCGGGCCCAGATAGAGCGCGTGACGACCCTGATCTCCGATCCTCGTCGGCTGCTGGTCAGGTTGGGCGATCGGTTCGGAGCCAGAAGTATATGAAGACCCTGCCGGGCGTTGCGTTCTACTGGCAAAACTTCGGACCGGTTCATCTCGACGAACTGGAAGCGACCCAGCAGGCTCTGGAGGGTGAGGCGCGTGTCGTAGGCATAGAGCTTCTGGATCGCAGCACGGCTTATGGCTGGGGCCGTCATATCGGCACCGGTTTCACCCAAATCACGCTCTATCCTGGTGGCAGAAGCAGCCCGCCATCAGCATTCGATACAGCCCGCAAGATCGTGCGGGCCTGCATCGAGCAGAAATGCCGCCATGTCTTCCTGTGCCACTATCAGGAAACCCACGCCCTGCTTGCGGCATGGTGGCTGCGGATGCGCGGGGTTCAGGTCTATGTCATGTCGGATTCCAAATTCGACGATTATGAGCGCAAACTCTGGAGAGAATACGCCAAGTCCCTGTATATGCACCCCTATGCAGGGGGGATAGCAGCCAGTCCGCGAAGTGCCGACTACTTGCGTTTCCTCGGCGTTCCGGCCGAACGGATCGTTGGAGGGTACGATACTATTTCGATCGGCCGCGTACGCACTCAAGCGGCCCATTCTCCCGCTCCGGAAGGCATGGCCTGGGAAGACCGCGAATTCGTGTGCGTTGCAAGGCTGGTGCCTAAAAAGAACCACACGATGCTTATCGATGCCTATGCTCGCTATGCGGCAAGGGTCGCCCGGCCGCGACACCTGCATCTATGCGGTGATGGCCCGCTTCGCGGTCAGCTGGAGGAAGCTGTCAAAGAGCATGGGCTGGACGAGCATGTTACTCTTCACGGCAATCTGGCTCCCGAACAGGTTGCGGCTATGTTGGGCCGTGCCCTGGCTCTGCTGCTCCCCAGCACCGAGGAACAATTCGGGATCAGCGTGCTGGAAGCGCAGGCGATGGGTCTGCCGGTGATTCTGGGAGAAAATTGCGGTGCGCGAGACGGGCGCGTGCGGTCCGGGGTGGAAGGCTTTGTTGTCGAGCCGGACAATCCGGAAGGCATGGCCTGGATGATGGAACTGTTAGCCCGGGACAAGGCGCAGTGGCAGGCCATGGCTGTTGCGGCCCTGGCGCAATCGTCCGGGGGGGATGCGAGGCTTTTTGCAGAGAGCGTCTGCAAGCTGACCGGCTATCCTGGAGCCGGTTGAGGCCAGGTTCCGTAGCCCCGTTGTTCCGGGGCCTGCCTGGCTTGCGTTGTCGGGGGATGGGGATCGTCTATTCTGGCGGCAGCGGGGTGCCTTCGAACCGGGCAATCGCGTGCGTGACCACTTTTTCAAGCGCCTCTTCCGAGAAGAACCCGCCGGGAATCAGGCAGCGATCGATCAGAACCCGGCGGAATGCGGCAAAGGTTTTGGCATCAGGCATGCCCGGATCACGCCAGAAGGCATCAAGGCCGTTCTGGCAGGTGATGTCGGCGATGTCGTAGATGGCCTGCCCCAGCGCGATGACCGGTATGCCCATGGCCAGGCCCAGCGTGCCGCTGGTGCTGTTGATCGTGACCATCCCTTGCGCGCGCTGCGCAACCGGCACGATATCGCCCCAGCCCAGGTAGTCGATCCTGCCGGCGACACCGAAGCGCTCCGCCATGTCCGCCGTTTCCTGCCGCCAGTTTCGCACGCCGTTGTCTAGCGGATGCTCTTTCACGACCAGACGCGTGTCCGCAGGAGCGTGGGCGGCAAAGGATGCGATCACCAGTTTCAGTGCATCGGCAATTCCGGCGAAGGGGGAATGCAAGCGGATCTGGGCATCGGAATCGAGCTGCAGGGGAAACAGGAAATAAGGTTCGGACGAGGATACCAGCCGGGCAATCAATGCGGAACCGTCCGCTTCGCGTTCCTTGCGGTGCCGCAGCTTGCGTATCCAGCCCATACCTTCCACCAGCGGATGCCAGGGGCGGTGGTTGTTCCAGTGCGGATAATACCATCGCGTGAATACGTCCGCGACGTTGTAAAGCAACCCTTCGAGAGCACGGCGCCGGAACGAGGACGGGACCTGACTGTGCGTGGGAACCGGAGGAAGAACCGCGGCTGTCTCCCGATACCAGACCGGATCGCGTGAGAGCGAGGAATGGCCGTTGACCCCGCCCAGTTCGAGCGTGACCCAGTCAGGCCGGATATATCCTTCTTCGAACACATGGACGGGTATGCCCAGTTCGCGGCACACCTGCGTGGCGGCCAGATGATGGTCACGGCAATCGCCGAACAGCACCACATCCGTGACGGCATGCGCCCGAATCAGTTCGGTAAGCGCTTGCG
>JARROF010000240.1:0-3223 GCA_037384205.1 Novosphingobium sp.
ATTCGGCGTGATCGAAGCGACGCCGAGCGAGCTGGTACTGATCCCGCGCGGGGTCAAGTTCCGCGTCGAATTGATGGGCGCGTTTGCCCGCGGCCTTGTTTACGAAAACTATGGCCATCCCTGGATGTTGCCCGAACTGGGCCTGATCGGCTCGAACGGTAACGCCAACGCCATCGACTTCGAGGCGCCGGTCGCAAGCTTCGAGGATCTCGACGTCCAGACCCAGGTGATCCAGAAGCTGGCCGGCAAGTTCTGGGCGATCGATCTCGACCACTCGCCCTTCGATGTGGTGGCCTGGCGCGGCAGCCTGACGCCCTACAAGTACGACATGCGCAAGTTCGTCTCGATGGGCACCGCCACTGTCGATCACCCCGATCCTTCGATCTTCTGCGCGCTCACCTCCCCCACCCATTACATTAGCGGCTGCAACGCGGACTTCATGATCCTCCCGCCGCGCTGGATCGTGGGCGACCATACCCTGCATCTGCCTGGTTTCCATCGCAACTCCGTTACCGAAATCAGCAGCATCGTGTGCGGCCTGCCGGTCAAGGACGGCGTCGACCTGAATGGAAGCATCGGCGTGACGAACAACTGGGGCGCCCACGGACCGGACGCCAGGGCCTTCGAGGCGGCCCGCGAAGCCAACCTCGATCCGCACCGGGTCAACGACCTTATCTCGGTTCTGGTCGAGACCCGTTATCCGATGGAATTCACACGCGCCGCCATGGAGATGAAGGAGCGCATACCCGACTTCAACGCGGGCTGGACCGGCTACGTCAAACGCTTCCCGAACGTCTGATCGGCAGAGGTTCCGGGCTATCGCCCGGGCCAAGCGGATACGGCCGATGGAATGCAATCCATATCGAACACCTTCCAGGCGAACGGTGCTTGCCGATTTGAGACCGGATCAAGGTCTCCGGGGCACTGCGATCCGATCTATCTACATGGGAGACGAAAATGTCTGATAATCTTGCAGTCATGCAACCCTTGGTGACTACGAATGACGAGGATGTGCGTCAAAAGCTCGTCCAGCGTGCTCGCGCCATGATCCCCGAACTCGTGGCGCGGCAGGCCGAGACCGAAGCGCGCACGCATTATGCGCCGGATACGCATGCGGCATTCGAGGAAGCCGGCTTCTACGATATCATGGTGCCGAAGGCGTTCGGCGGGCTGGACCTGGACGTCAAGACCTACTACCAGGTGGTCATGGCCCTTTCGGAGGGGTGCCCTTCGACGGGCTGGCAGTATTGCCTTGGATCCGCTCATGCGGTGACGATCTGCGGCATGTACGATCTGGCCGCCCAGCGTCAGATTTTCGATATAGACGAGCCGTTCATTTGCGCGGTGACGGCCCGCCCGCAAGGAGAGGCCCGCCGCCGGCCCGACGGTGACTGGGAAATCAACGGCGTTTTCAACTACGCCTCCGGAATCCCCTATTCCTCGCATTTCATGAGCCACACCATTGCATTGGATGCCGATGGGAAGCCCGAAGGCGTCATGACGTTCGTGGCGCCGCGAAGCGAATGGACGATAATCGATGACTGGGGCGGCTCGCTGGGGCAGAAGGGGAGCGGCTCCAACAGCGTACGCCTCGACAAAGCCCATATTCCGGCCGCCTTCGTGCGTGAGAATAGGCAGCACGTTGAACACAGGTCGGCGCCCAGGAACGAAGCAACCGCCCACCTTGATAATCCGGTATATTACGGCGGCACCTTGAGCCTCTGGCTGCTCGAGCCCGCGGCCATGACCCTGGGGATGGTCAAGGGCGCACTGGACGAATGCGCGACGTTGATGACAACGAAAACGAACCCGGTACCGCCGATTACCCTGAAAGTGGAAAATGCCGACTTTCAGCGCTGGTATGGGGCTGCCGCGGCCAAGATCGCGACAGCGGAGGCGGCATTCTATGATGCCTGCGACAAATGGACTGAAGATGCCCGGCTCAACATGCTTGGCCTCAAGACCCCGGACAACCACCTGGAGATCACGTCGAACGTCATATGCGGCGAGGTCATGGAAATGTGCTGGGAGGCCATGCAGTTGCTGTACCGCGTGGCCGGAACATCGCCCATGTTCGACGGGCAGCGGATGCAGCGGATTTACCGCGACATATCAACCGCCCGGTCGCATGGATTTAACACGCGGTTTGACGAGATTCATCGCAATCTGGCCAGGGAGTTGCTTGGAAAGAGCCAGGCTGTGTCGAAAGAGGATACTCAACCGGCCTGACTTGCGCTCCCGGGCTGCTCTTTGGGGAGCAGCCCGGGAGCGCGGAGATTCGCCGGACGAGGAGCGGGACAGGATCGGACCGCTGTTACCGTCTGAACGCAAACGCCGGTCGATCACGCCGCCCAACGTGCGTAGCGGATCAGTTTTCGAAGGTCATGCCAAGCTGGCCTAGCCGGGGGAAAAGCGCCTCCGCATTGTTGCGTTCGATAGCGCGGAATTCCGCAGCGTCGCGCACCAGCAGCGGCAGCGCCGCCACCTCGGAGCCCAGCTGCCGATAAGGAACGTCGGAGCCAAACAGAATCTGTGAGAGCGGCAATCCTTCGCGCATGGCGGCAAAGGCCGGTTTATTGTAGACGAGCGCGGTATCGTAGAAGTGCGAACGGATCACTTCCATAACGTCCTTGCCTTGCGGCAGCCGCTCCCCAAGGTCAGGTCGTACTTTAGCGAAAGCTTCGAGACGATCCTGGACCATCAAGGTGGAGCCGCCGCCATGGGTGTAGATCAGCCGAATATCGGGGAACCGCGCGGCCGCGCCGCTGAAGATCCAGTTCGTGATCGCCCGCGTCGTATCGAACGGATATTCGATAATGGCAGGCGGGAAGGCATAGTTCATCTTCTGACAGCAAAGCGCTGACGCCGGATGGACGAAGAGCACCGCCTTACGGCGGTTGAGTTCTTCATATACCGGCCAATAGGAGGGGTCCCCGTGCCACCGGTCCTCGTCGCTTGTTCGCACGACAAAGCCGTCCGCCTTCAGCACGTCCAGCGCATATACGATCTCCCTCAGGGCCCCTTCGGTGTCGGCAAGCGGCAGGCTTGCGAAATGCCCGAAACGGCCGGGATGGTCCGCCTGCGCGCGCGCGGCATACTCGTTGACGTGCCGGGCCAGCGCGCGGTTGCCCTCTGGAGTCCCTGCAAACAAACCGGGGCTGTTCAGCGAGAGCATGGCGGTTTCCACACCGGCCTTGTCCATGTCCGCCAGGCTCTTCTCCAC
>JARROF010000241.1:0-3221 GCA_037384205.1 Novosphingobium sp.
ACCGCTGCATCCTGCACCGGCACCGGCACCGGCACCGGCACCGGCACCGGCGAAGAATACGAAAAGTGCCGACGCGCCCGACACCGAGACGGCCGGGAAACGCGCCAACAACCTGTGACACTCCGCTATCGCCTCTGGACCTGAGACTTGCGAAGACCTAGATCGCGCGTCATGCGGATCGACTTCACCAAGATGCATGGACTCGGCAACGACTTTGTCGTGCTCGACGCCCGCAATCCGGCTCTGGCACCGGCGCTGCCCACGATGGATGCCACTCTGGCATCCGCGCTGGCCAACCGCCGCACCGGCATCGGCTGCGACCAGCTCATCCTGCTCGAACCGTCGGAAGCCGCCGATTTCCGCATGCGCATCTTCAATGCCGACGGCAGCGAAGTGGAAGCCTGCGGCAATGCCACCCGCGCGGTGGGCCTGCTGCACGGCGCGCCCGCGCGGATCGAGACGCTGGGCGGGCTGCTTTCCGCCGCCCCGTCAGACACCGGCATTGCCGTGGAAATGGGCCAGCCCCGCTTCGACTGGGACGCTATCCCGCTCGCCTATGCCATGGACACACATACCATGCCGCTGGCCTGGGAAGACCTGACCAATCCGGTCGGCGTCAATGTCGGCAATCCGCATGCGATTTTCTTCGTCGACGATCCCTATGCCGTGGACATGGAGCGGCTGGGCCCGCTGATAGAGACCGATCCGGTCTTTCCCGAACGCATCAATGTGAACGTCGCCGCGATAACCGCGCGCGATGCCATCACCCTGCGCGTGTGGGAACGGGGCGCCGGGCTCACGCTTGCCTGCGGCACCGGGGCCTGCGCCACGGCGGTCGGCGCGATGAAGCGCGGGCTGGTGGAGCGCAAGGTGACAGTCACGCTGCCCGGTGGAGCGCTCGTCATCGAATGGCGCGAGGATGGCGGGATCGTCATGACCGGCCCTGCCGCAGAGAGCTTTCGCGGCAGCTTCGATCCCGCCGATTATCGAATCGCGGATGGGGAGTTCGCAGCCGGGAGCCCGGATTGACCGTCGAAGTTCATTCGCTGGGCTGCCGCCTCAACTTGTCCGAAAGCGAGGATCTGCGCGGATTGCTGGCCGAAGCGGGCGATCTGGTCGTGGTCAATTCCTGCGCCGTCACCAGCGAGGCCGTGCGCCAGACCCGCCAGACCATCCGCCGCGCCCGCAAGGCGCGCCCCGATGCACGCCTGATCGTCACCGGTTGCGCCGCCGAAGTCGAGCGCGCCATGCTGGGCGCGATGCCCGAAGTCGATGGCCTCATCCCCAATACCGCCAAGCTCGATCCGCGCGCCTGGAACGTGCCGGTCGCCGTGCCGCAGCGCGAGCGGCGCAGCTATACGCGCGGCTTCGTGCAAGTGCAGAACGGCTGCGACCATGCCTGTACCTTCTGCGTAATCCCGCAAGGGCGCGGCCCCAGCCGCTCACGCACCGTGGCGGAAGTGCTGGAAGACGTCGCCGTCCATCTGGATGCCGGGGTGAACGAGATCATCCTTACCGGCGTCGATCTCACTTCCTGGGGCGGCGATCTGCCCGGCAGCCCGCGCCTGGGCGCGCTGTGCGAGGCGATCCTCGCCCGCTTCCCCGCCCTGCCCCGCCTGCGCCTCTCGTCAATCGACGGCGCGGAAGTGGACGATACGCTGTTCGAACTGCTCGCCGGTGAGACGCGGGTAATGCCGCACGTGCACTTGTCGCTGCAGCACGGGCATGACCTGATCCTCAAGCGCATGAAGCGCCGCCACAGCCGCGCCGATGCCGTCTCGCTGGTGCAGCGCCTGCGCGCGCGCCGCCCTGATATCGCCATAGGCGCCGATCTGATCGCCGGTTTCCCGACCGAGGACGAGACGGCCCACGCCGCGAACCTGTCCATCGTAGAGGAACTGGAGGTCGTCCACGGCCACGTCTTTCCCTTCTCCCCGCGCCCCGGCACGCCTGCCGCGCGGATGCCGCAGACCGATCCCGCCACCATCAAGGTTCGCGCGGCCGAGCTCAGGGAAAAGGTGGCCGCCACGCGCGCCTGCTGGCTTGCCGCGCAACGGGACAAGCCGTTATCGGTCCTTGCCGAAAAGGGCGGGACCGGCCATGCGGAAAACTTCGCGCCCGTGCGCCTGCCGCAAGGCACGCAGCCCGGCGCACTGATCCGCGTTACGCCCGCAAGGGCAGTCGAAGGAATACTGGAAGCATGAGCGAGGACAGCGCCACGACAGGCGCGGCGGGCGACGCCTGGTCTGACCGTCTTTTCGGCGGCTTTCGCAGGACCTCTGAACGCCTGACGGGCAATCTGGCCGGAATCGTCGGCAAGACCCGGCTCGACGATGCGCAGCTCGACGATATCGAGGATGCGCTGATCATGTCGGACCTCGGCCCGCGCGCCGCCGCCCGCATCCGCGAACGCCTTTCCGAGGAGCGCTTTGAGCGCGATGCCGATGAACGCGCGATCATGGAAGTGGTCGCCGGCGAGATCGCCGAGATTCTGCGCCCGGTCGCCAGACCGCTCGACGTAGTCGCCTTTCCGCGCCCGCAGGTGATCCTGGTGATCGGCGTTAACGGTTCGGGCAAGACCACAACCATCGCCAAGCTGGCGCACCTGTTCCAGGAGCAGGACTATTCGGTGATGCTGGCAGCGGGCGATACCTTCCGTGCAGCCGCGATCGGCCAGCTTGCCGTCTGGGCCGACCGTCTCTCCATCCCTGTCGTCAAGGGCCCCGAAGGCGGCGACCCGGCCTCGGTCGTGTTCGACGCGGTCAAGGCCGCGACCGATCAGGGCATCGATGCGCTGATCGTCGATACCGCCGGACGCCTTCAGAACAAGCGCGAGTTGATGGACGAACTGGCCAAGATTCGCCGCGTTCTGGGCCGCCTCAATCCCGAGGCACCGCACGACGTGGTGCTGGTCCTGGATGCCACCAACGGGCAGAATGCCCTCTCGCAGATCGAGATCTTCAAGGAAGTGGCCGGTGTGTCCGGCCTGATCATGACCAAGCTCGACGGCACCGCCCGCGGCGGCGTGCTGGTCGCTGCGGCCGAACAGTACGGGCTGCCAATCCATGCCATCGGCGTGGGCGAGAAGATCGACGACCTGCGCCCCTTCAACCATGACCTTCTGGCCCGCGTCATTGCGGGAATTGCGTGATGAATCAAACTGAAACCGGTCAGGCCACGGCGGAAAGACCCAAGAGTTCCTGGATCAACCTCGTGGTCGA
>JARROF010000242.1:0-4151 GCA_037384205.1 Novosphingobium sp.
GATCGCCCCGAAGCTGACGGCGCTGACAAGGCTGGTCACAATTCCCACCGCAACGCCGATGATCGAGGTGCCCGAATCAAACGAGGTAAACGCCTTGATGTCTTCGGCGATGCGCTGGTCCGGATTGTCGATCATGCCCAGACGCTCGATTTCGTAGAACCGATCGCGCGCGAACCAGCGATTCATGTACCAGTTCGTGAGCCAGCGGCGCCAGCGCATCGACAGGGTCCAGCTGACAAGCGTGTTGATCAGCGACGTGCCCACTTCAAGCGCGGCGATCATCATGAAGGTGAAGATGAGCGGCACGAACAGCCCGGCTTGCCGCTGCTCGATCGTGTCGAAGAAATCGCGCTGCCACTCATTCGACAGCACGAAGATATAGACCATGCCAAGCTGAAGCCCAACGTAGCAGGCAACCAGGAACCACGCCGCCTTCCAGTCTTCCGACACGAAGTAGCGGCTGGTCAGCCGCCAGGCGTGGGCCCACCGCTCCCGACCGGGCTGCGGCCCATCGAGACCCGCCTCGCGGCGGGTCTCTTCGACATTGTCTGGTGACGGCATCATGGGTTCTAAGGCCTATCAGAAAAGCCGCTTGGTGACTGTCAGGCGCACGTTGCGCGGCTCGTCAACCGGGACGAAGTCCGACGCCGTGGTCGTGCCGTAGTTGCGCCGGTCGAAGATGTTCCTGATGCCCAGATTGAAGTCGAAGCCGGCAACGGTCAGGAAGGCGTTCACATCGACCTGCCGCGCGGCGGGTACGACATATTCTCCCAGATTCTCAGCATACGAACTCGACCGGCCGAACAGCCCGGCGCCGACACCGCCACTGATGTCAGGCGTGAACTGCGTGCGATAGTTGCTGTAGATGCTGTAGGTGTCGCGCGGCTGGCGAGCGACAACCTTCTTGTAGTCCGACGGGCTGAGGTAGTGGTATTTCGTCCGCGTAAAGGATGCCTGGACGCTCCAGCCGCGCATGACCTGGCCAACGATATTGAGATCGATGCCGCGCCCACGCTGGCCCGGCCCCGGGATCGAATATCCCGGATGCTCCGGATCATTGACCAGCGTATTGTCTTGCTGGAGATCGAAGTAGGACGCGTTGATCGTCGCATGATCGTTCCACAGGTCGAGCTTGATGCCGACTTCCTTGTTGGTCGACTTGATATTGGGCAACCGCGCGCCCCGGAAGTCGGTCGAGGTGCTGGCAACAAGGCCCTCAACGTAGTTTCCGAAGATCGAGAAAGTGTCCGTCACGTCGACGACGGCACCGAAATTCGGAACGGTGGCAGCGTCCCTGTCAGCCGGGGACGGGTCAAAGCCGAAGACGTCGAAGGTCGATTCGTACCAGTTGCGGCGAAGCCCGCCGAGCAGCTTCACCCTGCCGAAATCGAGCAGCGCCTGCCCGAAAACACCCTCTTGCTGCGAACTGAGCCGGAACGAGCTTTCGGTCGCGGCAGGCCGCGGCGGAACCGGGATGGTCGTGTTCTCGCCGATCGGAACCGGCCGGATGATATCGTAGGCCTTGCTGCTTCTCGGCTCGAAATAGCCGCTGGAGTAGTTGTACCCGGCGTTGAGGCGCACAGACAGGAACTCGGCGGGTTTGAAGTGGATGCGGAAGAACGCGTCGGCGGCGTCGGACTTGCCGACCTGGCCGGTGCCGCGGACCGACACTGTGGGGATGCCCGCAGAGCTGACATAGAACGGATAGACATTGAGCCCCAGCTTGTTGTCATCGTGCAGCCCGCGAGCAATGAACGTGATATTGGGCGTCAACTCGCGCTTCAGGTCCGCGTAAACGCGGGTGGTCTTGACCTTGATCGACTGATCGCCCGAGAAGATCGGCGTTCCAAGGTCACGTTTGACAATCTGGCCTGTCTGTTCATTGAACAGCGTGAACGGGGTGAGCCCGGTGGTCGTGTCAGACAGGCTCAAGCCAAGGATGATGTCGGTCCGCCGGTCAGTGAACCGCACCGAGGGCGCCAGCAGGTAGTCTTTGTTGCCGGTATAGCCACCGTAGTTGTGGTTCATGGTCTGGGCGCTGGCGATGACACGCGCCGTGACGCTCTTGTCGGCGGTGACCGCCTGGTCGGCATCGAGCACGCCGCGCACCAAACCGTACGAGCCAACCTCGAAGCTCATGATCATCCGCGCTTCAGCGTCGGGCTTCTTGGTCACGACATTGACGTTGCCGCCAAGGTTGTCGAAGCCGACCAGCAGCGCGTCCGGGCCCTTCAGGATCTCGACCCGCTCGATGCTCGCGATCGGCTGGTTCGCTCCCGATGACACGCCGAAGTTGCCCGAGCTCGACAGGCCGTTGACGAGGCCGCCGCTCGAAAAGCCGCGAACCGTGTATGACGAGCCGCTCCCCGGGCTGTTGGAGAGTGTGGAGACCGCCCCCGCATTGCGCAGGATCTCGCTGATGCTGAGAGCCTGTTGATCCTGGATGGTCTTGGCCGAAATCACCTGATTGTTGCGCGGCTGTTCGCGCAGGGACAGGCCGCTGCGGTCCGAAGTGGACGCCTGACGCACCAGCGTGTTGGTTTCCGCCTCGTCGCGCCGGGCCCTGACCACAATACCCTGGTAGACGGTGATCGCGCCATCAGCGCTCACTTCGACCGCCAGGTTCATGCCGGCGGTCGCGGCTGCGACAGCCTCGCGCGCCGATCCGGCATGCCTCACCGGCCTGGAGGTGGCGGTACGAACTGCGTCCGGATCATAATCGATCTTGGTGCCGCTGATACGCGCGACCTCTTCGAGCGCCTGGCCAAGCGGCATGGCTGGCACGCTGATATTTTGCGCATGCTTGCTCTGAGCCGCCGCCGGAGCTGGCGCGGTCAAGGAGGCCATGGTCATCGTGCCAAGACTAACTGCGCCCAGGAACCGACACGCACCCGCCGAAATATTGATCATGCTCACACCCCTCATAGGCACACCTCACCGGGCGCGGACTACCCACGCCTTGCTCTGGCGGCACTTCCAACAGACTTTGCAGCCAGGTCGTGGGCGCATTGCCCGCATTCCCGTGGCCGTCCTCCTGCTGCCGGGTGGCCTCATCTGGCGAGCGATGCGCCGGAGGTCTCTGTCCCAACGCAATCGATCCTATGCTGCAGCCATGTGACGGACAAACGCATACTCTTCATACCCGCCATGAACGCCGTGGATGCCCGGGCCGGATCGGCATCAGCCCATGTCGGCCTCAAACATGCACGCCACAAAAGCGGCTCACTTACCTTGAAGCAAGCTGCGCTCCGATGCGCAAGAAACCGCCCTTTTCGGCTCCATCTGAACTGGATGTCGATCCGGCCTAGAGCGGCCGTCGCTCCATCAGCCGCTGCAGGAACCATTCGAGCATCGGATCGCTGCGCCGATGGCTCGCCCACTGGGCCACGATTGGTGTTTCTACCGTTCGGAAGGGCGCAGCAAGGACCTTCAGCGGCATTGTGGAAGCGTAGTACTGGAACAGCCAGGAACTGCCGGTTGCGATCAGATCGCTCTCGATGACGATGGCCGGCAATGTCGCCTGAGAGCTCGCCTGTATCGCGATCTTGCGCGCCTTGAGGATATCCGCTGCAGCGGCGCCCAGCGGAACCGCCGGCGCCGCCTCGCTGCTTGCCACGATGTGCCGGGCCGAGAGATACTGAGCCTCGGTCATTTCATCCTGACCGCCAAGTACCGGGTGTTCGCTCCAGACCATGCACGAGACGCGGTCACTCAGGATTTGCGCGGTCTCCAGCCGCGCATCCGCCCCCTGCTCAGGCAGCACGATCAGATCGGCCCCTGCTTCCAGGGCCTGACGCGGCGTGTTCCGGCCCAGCGACGTCAGGTTCACCGTGACGTAGGGCGCCTCACGCGAGAGATTCCGCAGGACCGGTGCCAGCAGCATCTGCTCGATCGCTTCCGAGGTCGCAATGGTGATGCTCTCCATTGAGGTCTGAGGATCGAACTGCAGCGAGAATTCAAACGCACCGTGAGCCTCTTGCAGTGCTCGGCGTACCGTCGCGCGCAGGGCCAGGCCAAGGGGGGTGAGGTGCTGCTGCGCGCCCTGATAGGCCACCAGATCATCATCGAAGTGATCGCGCAGCCGCCGCAAGGCATGGCTCATGGCCGACTGGCTGAGATGCACGCGTCGCCCCGCTTCGGTAAGCGTGGGA
>JARROF010000243.1:0-5844 GCA_037384205.1 Novosphingobium sp.
TAACGGAGGAGCTCCGCTTGGGCGGCGATGAAAACCTGGAGGGAATCCATCCTGGACACCCGCACCGGCTCCCCCTTGTCAATCAGTGTATCAACGGGAGGCGTAGCACTTCGCTTATTGCGAACCAATCGCAAAATTCGTGTCAATGAGCCGAGAAGTCGGCGACGCAGAGAACTATGCCTAACTAGCCAATGGCGCGAAGAGCCGCAGCCGGACCGGCATAGCAACGCCCGAAAGAGATATGCTCATCGTTGTAAAGAGCCTTCGCAGCGATGGGGATTGCCTGAAAAAAGGCCTATTCTTTCTCCAGTAGGCGCTCAAAGACGCTCTCTACGTCATCAAGAAAAGCACTCCATTCGCCATCTGCATCTATGCCGGTGATACGCAGCAGGAAAAGGCCCTCGATGGCCAACAGGGCCACGCGGGCAGCCTGCGCATCGCGCGCTCCACCGCACAGACGCTCGAACATGGAACGGTACCACTGGCGGGTTTCCATGACGTTTTGCGGGTTCTGCATGTAGGCAACCATCAGTCCAGCCATCTTGGCGTTCATAGCCGCTTGGGAATTGCGCATGACCATGATGTATTTTCGGACGAGATTGGCAGGCGCAACATCGTCCATTTCACCCAGCAAATCGTCGAACTGATGCGTCCATCTCTCGATCAGCGCGCGGATAAGATCGTCTTTCGACGAGAACGCGTACTGGACGCCGCCTTTAGAGATGCCACCAGCCCGGGCCAGGGCATCGATGGTCAGGCCAGTAGCACCTTCAGTGCGAACGATCCCTTCGGCGATTTCGAGTAAACCTTCCCGCGTGATCGTCGGTTTTCTGCCCAACCCGCCACTCCTTCACTTTTACTCGTTATTGAATTCCATACGTATGTATTTATAACGGCGAACGCAATCCTGTTTCAGGTGAATGATGTCGTCCGCTTCTCTCCCGGCCAACCGCTGGTTTGTTCTCATCGCTGTCACGCTGGCCTTCCTCCCGGTCGTCCTCGACATGACGGTCCTGCATGTCGCCATCCCAACGCTGACACAATCGCTGAATGCCTCCGGCACCGAAGTGCTATGGATCATCGACATTTATCCACTGCTGATGGCAGGGCTTCTGGTGCCAATGGGCACACTCGCTGATCGGGTTGGCAAGCGCAAAATCCTGCTCATCGGCCTTGTCACCTTCGGAATATCTTCGGCATGTGCCGGATTCGCATATAGCTCCGCCATGCTGATTGCCGCCCGCGTGCTTCTGGCTCTGGGCGGATCGATGATCATACCGTGCGTGCTGGGCCTTATCCGCAAGACCTTCGAAGACGACGGGGAGCGCGCTATGGCTCTTGGCCTTTGGGGCATGGTCGGAGCCGCCGGTGCCGCGCTGGGGCCGCTCGCCGGCGGCGCTCTTCTGGAGCATTTCCGGTGGGGATCGGTATTTCTGGTCAATGTGCCGGTCATGCTGGTGGTTGCCCCCGTCTGCTATATCCTGCTCCCGCGCATGGAACTGACGACGCCCGAAAAGTGGGCTATTGGCCAGGCGCTGCTGCTGATCGCTGGCATGATTTCACTGATTTATGGTATCAAGGCCGGGTTCGGCGGCAGGCAGCCGCTGGCGATCATCGTCCCCGTCATCGTCTTCGGCATGGCGGCTTTGATGCTGTTTGCACGCAAGCAACTCCATTCGAACGAGCCGATGCTAGACCTGTCGCTCCTGTCGAATCCCGCGATATTTGCCGGCCTGATCATGGCGATCGTAGCATCGGGCGCACTGGCCGGCGTCGAACTGACGCTGGCGCAGGAATTGCAATATGTGCTGGGCAAGTCGCCGCTGCAGGCTGGCGTCTTCATGATCCCTATCATGGCGGCAGCGGCCATTGGCGGCCCCATCGCGGGCTATCTGTCCAACCGGTTCGGATTGCGACTGGTCGCCACGCTTTCGCTTGTGATCTCTGCGGGTGCATTGGTGCTTCTTGCGCAAAGCGACTTTCACGATCCGGGTTTCCACGTTCCATTCGCGCTAGCCGTTCTCGGGCTGACGCTCAGCATCGGACTGACCGCCTCTTCGATCGCCATCATGGGCTCTGTCGACGCAAGCAAGGGTGGCGCAGCCGGTTCGCTGGAGGCGACGGGCTATGAACTGGGCACCGGTCTCGGGATCACCCTGTTCGGCGTTTTCACGTCGACCGTGTTCAGCCGTGCTATCGAAATCCCTTCCGACTTGTCACAGGAGTTGGCCGAACAGGCATCCAAAACGATCGGCGACACCTATATCGTCGCGGGCCGGATTACGGATGAGCAAGGTGCAGCATTGATCGATGCAGGCAAGGTCGCCTTCACTCAGGCCCACGCGGTGCTGTTGACGACGGCTGCCGGGATGATCGCAATTCTGGCAGTTGTGGTGTTCTTTGCGCTGGCCGGGTATCGCAGCCCTTCCCGTGCGCATCGTTGATCGGCTTTCGACGCGTATCGGACATGCAGGTCATCGAAACCGAATGCCTGATCCCAAGGCTGGGCCGTCAACTCATAAACGGCGCCATCGAGGCGTCCGAATGGCGAACATATCGGGCCAAAGCGCCCGCCGGGAAGGCTGGTTACCTTTCCAAGGGCGGTTTGGTTCGAGATGGAAGCCATTCAGACTTCCCGCAGGGATTTGACCAAAATGGCCCATCGCTGCGTCGAGAAGTCTGAAAATATCGACATATTCCTGCGCCTTCCCTCCTTGCGCTGAGCCATTTTGCCTCAAACCTCGGTGGTGCCGTTTATGAGTTTACGGCCTAAGGCCGCATCGCGGTTTCAGACCGTTATCATCCATTTGGGGGGCATATCCGTCGGGGTCCACGAAAGTGTCAGCACTCGCGTCACCGGATGCCGGATTCTCTTGGCAAGCTCGTCCTCCTTCTCTGCCCGTCGATCGAGAAGACGATAGGTGCTGGAACCAATCACGTAAGCCCGTGAACGGAACGGACCTCCGAGCGCAATCGGCGAGGCTACACGGTCCACGGCACCTCCTATCAACTCGCGGACGGTAGTGGGACCGATAAGAGGAAGGAACAGATAAGGCCCCTGTTTTATCCCGTAGACGCCAAGGGTGTCTGAAAAGCCGTTCGGACGCCGCGGCAAATTAAACGGACAACGCTTTGCCACATCGAATACGCCTGCGAGCCCCGCGGTGGAATTGATCGCAAAGCGTCCCACAGTCTCCGCCGCCTTGCCGGGCTTGAGCTGGATCAGATAGTTCGCGAACACCACAGGTTCACGTAGATTATTCAAGAAATTGCGGAATCCGCTACGGACTGGCTTTGGGATCACATGCTTGTAGGCCCGAGCAGCAGGCCCCACAACGGCATCGTCGACCTTCTGGGTAAGCATGAAGGATACAGCGTTTACACTCCTGAGCGGATCGCTGGGCACATGACCCTGCCGGACCGTGACGACGATCTCCCCTTCCGTTGCCGTCTGTTCAGCCGGCGGCGCCGGACTGATCTGTTCTACATCCGTCCCAGGCAGAGCCGCAGCGGGCGCAGGCAGCGCCGCCTGCGCACCGATCGAAGGACTGCTTGCCGACGGCAGCGGCACATCCTGGGCGCCCGTCCCTGGCAAAGCGGCTTGCGAACCCTGTTCTGGACCGGCGCCGGAACTTACCAGAACCAGGGCTAACGCCGCAGGAATCGTCATGTTCGCCCCCCAGGGGTCGGTTCAGACAACTCCCTGCGGACGGACAGGGCGGGTGCGCGCCAGAGATGGCAGTGCCAGCGCATCCCGTGACTCGCCAGATCATCCAGACGCACCCAACCCGACCTCATGAAGTGATGGGCCAGCAAATGCGCGCGCCGTTCATAGTTGATGACAAGGATCATCGGCGCGAGGGAACGAAGCCCGGCAAGGATGCCTTCGACATCTTGCGCATAATAAAGGATCTCGCACGCTGTTATGAGATCGAACCGCCGACCCGCGAGCAGCGACGCCGCATCCTCTGCGCGTCCGGTGATGAATTCGGCGCACGGGACCGACGCGCGTGCCCGCTCGACAGCAACAGAACTCACTTCCAGTCCGGTCACCTGACGCGCAACATCCAGCAAGATCGCCGTCTGTATTCCCTCGCCCGACCCCAACTCAAGTAGCATGCCGCAGTCCGGCGCCACGCTGGATATCGTTGCGTTGACTAGGGAGAAACGCGCCTTCTCTCGCGGCGAAGTCAGGTTCCACGGGTCTTCGAGCAGATAGATCCTGTCCATCCGGCGATAGTTTGCTCGATACTGCCCTGCTTCAAGCCATCGCCCGGACCGAAAGACGGTCCACAATCGCGCGAGCCTGGCCAGCGGCGAGAGGCTGCGGGCACGCCGCGTCATACCGCGACCCGCTCGGGCTGACGATAAGCCGAGAACAGGTCATCGAAATGGTCGTCCATGGTGCGTACTTTCTCACGCGCTGCCTTTTGCACAGACGCAGCGATGACGCCCCGGTGCGTGGCCAGGCGCGCGATGGCCTTGACCATGTCCAGTCCACACGTCGCATCGTAATGCAGGGCAGCATCGCTGGCGGCTTCGGCCGCCCCCCCTCGGTCAGGCACCACCGCCAGCACACCTGATGCCGCCGCCTCGACACCGAAGCCAATCGTACACGCGTTTCCGATCCCCCCTCGGCGCAACCGCGCGCTCAATCCGGCATTCGCGCAGATGACGCTGTGGAAGGACGGTGCAAGGGAGAGCAAGTGGCGCCAGTACCAGGAAAACCAGCGATCGATCGTGGCCTCATTGGCCACTCGCCCGAACCAGCGATAAGCATAGGCGGCCAGTGGATCGGCATGCATGATCCAGCGACCGCCGCCACGCAGCGCATAGAACCCGTTAACGTCGACAATTCTCATCGTTCACTCTGTTCTTTTTTGGAGGTGCGCGGCCATGTGTGCACGCCGGGCGGTACGCGTCATCCCGACTGCGACCGGGATCAGCCGAGTCTCGTGGGCAATCGACGAAAGACTTTTCACCGGGCGTCCTGGGCCCGCCACAAACGCGCGATCAGATCGCCCACAAGAAGAAGGGCAAAAGTCGCGATATGAAGTGCAGCCAGCGACATGGCGGTAAGCGAGGCAGCCATCGACACTGCGGAATCGTATCCGACAATCAGAATTGTGATCGAGGCGAACAGGATATCGTCATTGGGGACCAGCGGCATGCGTGAGACGAGCAGCCTCAAAATCTGCAATGCGAGCAACTGCTGAAAGGCAATCTCTGGCAGGATGCACATCCATAGCATCGCTGTCAGTGCAACCGATATCGCAGTTCTGCCGATATGAACGATCGATATGAACCGGATGTCGCGCCACGTAAGGCTGAACACGCGATTCGCGAACAATCCGATCAACAGCGGAATACCCAGAAGCAAAGCAACCGAACAGGCCAGCGGCGCGACGTAACCTGGAGATATAACGGGATAAACCCAACGCGCGGTCACGACGACCATCGCGACTGTTACAAGGTTCGCGACCATTGCCGAAAGGATGCTTACATCCTTGATCGCCTGGAAGGACATCACCCCTTCCTTCACCCGCTTGCGCGCCCAGTCGTATAGATAAAGCTCCCCACCGTAGCTCAGGACGAGGTCGTTGATCACGCCCTTGCGCAGCAGTGGCACAATACCGCTGACCGGGATCGCCCACAGACGTCGGTAGATCACCCACTCAGACACCGGCAGCACCAGGTGAAGGGCAAGCAGGATCAGGAAGAATGCCGGTGCTGATGGGAGCATCTCGAACAGGCGCCCGAATCCGAAATAGGCGACCTGAAGACCGACGATCACAAACACTGCAATCGAAGCAACGGCTGACAGCGCGCGCGCCATGCCGTTTT
>JARROF010000244.1:0-3163 GCA_037384205.1 Novosphingobium sp.
CAGGCGGCCAGCCCGGCAGCGCGCGCCTGCTCTTCGGCAGAAGGCGCGAGGTTGCGCCAGCCGTTGGAGAACAGCGCAGGCGTATACTGCTCGAAGAAATCATAGACGGTGATCACGTCGCTCTGGCCGATGCGCTCAAAGATCGCACGGATTTCCGCCGCCGGCATTTTGAAGGCGCTGAGCAGATAAGTGACGCCGGGCCGCCGGACATGGCCGGCCAGCGGCTCGATCGGGATGCCCTCGATATCCCCGGTCTTGTGGCTGTCGAGAATGAACTCGGGCCGGGGCACGTCGTGCGGCCACATCGCCAGCGACATCGCGCCAAGCTGGCCCGCGCCGATCAGCGCATAGCGGCCGCTGGTAAGAGCCCGGACAAGGTCGGCGTCGCTGGTCATTTCACGAACAGCTTTTCCAGTTTCTCGCGCGCGCCGTCGAGGTTGTCGTTGGTACAGGTGTGGACCTGCCCGCAGGAACCGCACGACGGATTGGCGGCGAGCCCCTCGACAATGTGCTGGCGGCGCAGCGCCTGCAGCGCCGCACCGTTCCAGATATCGAGCAGGCCCTCGTTCGCTATCGAGCCGAGCGCCAGTTCACGGTTCCAGTCAACGCAGCACGGGCTCACCGTGCCGTCAGAATTGATCGAGAGGGTGTAGAAGAGATAAGGGCAGATCGTCTTGCGCACCGTCTCGCGGCCATAAAGGTCGGTCTCTTCCGGCGCGGCGCCATCGACATCGAACTGCGGCCAGGAGGCCACGGTATTCTCGATATAGATACCGTCCGAGATCGGCCCGAACGTATCAAAGAATTTCTTGTCCTCGCCCGCTTCGTAATCGAGGTTCTGTGCCACGGTCTTCACATGGATCTTCAGATCGCCGCGAATGGAATGGAGGTGGCGCACATTCTCCACGAACCGCTCGAAATCGAGGCGGACACGCGCGAAGGAGAGATAGCGCTCCGATGTCACGCCCTCGATCGAGAGGACAATGCGGTCCAGCCCGGCCTCGACCAGCTTCTCGTTGAAGCCGGGTTCCAGCCTCGATCCGTTGCTGGTTGTCTCCACCCGCTCAATTCTGGGCTCGGCCTTGGCGAGGCGCACCATGTCGAGGACGTGCGGGTTGAGCAGCGGCTCGCCGTCCTTGTAGAGGCGCAGCACTTTCAGGTTGCGTTCGAAAGTGGCGATATCGGCGATGATCTTGCGGTAAAGATCAAGGCTCATGAAATTCTGCGCACGGCCCGACTGCTTGATCAGTCTGGGATCGCCGGTGGGGCAGAAGGCGCACTTGAAATTGCACAGCGATGCAGGATCGACCTGCAGCGACAGCGGATTGGGCAGCGGCAGGACATCGGCCAGCGGCTCGCGCGCATAGGCCTGCGGCAGCATGAAGACGTTGGACGCGGCAGCTTCAGCCGGCATCGGCATAGTCCCCCGCCACATCGGCGCTGAAACTGTCCGCAGGCAGAGCCGACATCGCTTTCAGCATCTTTTCGCGGTCGGCATCGACATTATCTGCCTTGCAGTGGGTGACCTGGCTGCAACTGCCGCAGATGGCGTGGTTGGAGCGCTTGCCCTGCAGATGCGCGAGGCGGTGCGCCTGCATTTCCGGTCCGGTCCAGATTTCCTTGAGGCTGCGTTCCTTCAGCGTGCCGACATCGAGCCCGCGCGACCAGTCGACGAAGCAGGCGCTCACAGACAGGTCGGAATTCACCGAGATCGAATAGAACAGGTACGGGCAGGTCTGCACGTCCTCGATCTCATTGCCGTAAAGGCCGGTGGTGATGGCAATGTCCATCCGCTCCTCGACATCGAAGTCGGGCCAGCAGGGGGACGCATTCTCCACGAAGATCCGGTCGCAGTAGTCGCCGAAGGTGTTGTAGAATTTATCGTGCAGATCCTCGCCGATGATTTCCGACGTGGTCTTGACGACAACCTCGCACTGGCCGGCAACGGCAGCATAGAAATCGCGGATATTGGCCACGAACGAGGGGAAATCGACCTTGGTCTTGGCGAAAGTGAGGAACTGCTCCTCGCTCATGCCGTCGATCGAGAGGTTGATGCGGTCAAGCCCGGCGGCGACCAGATTCTCGCCCACTTCGCCGCTCAGCAGATAGCCGTTGCTGGTCGTGTCGATGCACTCGGCGATATCGGCGTCCTTGGCCATGCGGATCATCGCGGGCAGGTTCTTGTTGAGCAGCGGTTCGCCATCCTTGTAGAGGCGCAGGACTTTCAGCCTGTCCTCGAATTCGGCGATATCGCCCACTGCCTTTTCGAAATCGGGCAGCGACAGCCGGCCCTGATAACGCCCGGTGGACCGGATCAGCTCGCGGTCCCCGGTGGGGCAGAAGGTGCACTGGAAATTGCAGGCGCTCGATGGATCGATGAAGACGACGTAGGGCGTGCGCAACGGCACCACATCGCCCAGACGGGTACGCGCCGCCTGAATTCTCGGCTGAACCTTGTCTGCTATTTCCCGGCGCATGTGATCGCCAACCCCTATCATATTCCAGGCCGTCCAGGCTTCCTATAAAACCAAGGTTAACAAGCCATTGGGGAGCGCCCTCGTACAGAGCACCGCAAGCCCGGTTTTCGCAAGAGTCCTATCCTTGCCAACACGCGAAGTTAACCATTGCTATGGCCATTAGCGTGGAAAGTCGATTCACCGCTCCCCCGCCGCCGGGGAAATATGGCATGGCCGCCTGATATCAGCTGGAGACGAGGATGAATTCCCAACCGCCCCTTTCGGCCACCACGGCGCGCTGCCGCCATTGCAGCGGGCAAAACCTCGACCGGATCACGCA
Organism: Novosphingobium sp.; assembly: GCA_037384205.1. Taxonomy (GTDB): domain Bacteria; phylum Pseudomonadota; class Alphaproteobacteria; order Sphingomonadales; family Sphingomonadaceae; genus Novosphingobium. The sequence continues at coordinate 2,797 of JARROF010000244.1, forward strand.
TCATATGGCAATGTTCGTGCCCGAAGACTATCCGCTAAGCGGCGAGATGGCGGTGCTTGTGTGCAAGGACTGCGGCTTTGTCGGCAACCATTCGCCTTCGGGAGCGGAGGCCTATGCCGATTACTACACCCGCTTCAACAAGCACCATGCCCGCAACGATGCGCTTCACGATCTGGACCATGCCTATTTCACCGGTGTGCTGGACCTGATCGAGCGGGAAGCGGGGCCGGACTGGGCGCGGACAGACGTGCTCGACTGGGGCAGCGGCGCGCTGCTGTTCTCTGAGCTTGCCGCCGGGCGCGGCGCGCGCTCTGCGCACAACTACGATCTGGCGGCGGACTATCCCGTTATCGATTACGGCCTCGTC
>JARROF010000245.1:0-3159 GCA_037384205.1 Novosphingobium sp.
CGTCTTTACGGAAATCGCATGGTTCGGTTGCCCGTCGGCCTGGTCATTGAGTTCCTGAGAACAACACCGCCGATCGCCCAGCTGTTCTGGTTCTTCTTTGCCCTGCCCATCCTGATTGGTGTCGAGATCGATCCCTTCCGGGCCTCGGTCCTCACGTTCTCGCTACAATCATCGGCCTTTTTTGCGGAAGTTTTCCGTGGCGGAATCCAGTCGATCGATTCCGGGCAGTGGGAGGCCGCCAAGGCTATCGGCATGAACCGGAACCAGACCCTTGGCAGGATCATCCTGCCGCAGGCGGTAAAACGCATGATACCGGCCTTCCTGGAAAGGGCGATCGAATTGATGAAGACGACAACCCTCGTCAGCACGATTTCTTACGCCGACCTGCTTTACGAGGCCAACAACATCGCCCAGTCGACCTATCGCACGATTGAAGTGTTCACGGTCGCGGCCGGTATGTATTTCGTTGTCATTCTCGCAAGCTCCATCGCGGTTCGCCGCCTTGAAAAACGCCTGTCGCGAACAGGCGAAACGATTGTGAACTGAGGGCGGCAGTATGGATTACAATTGGGACTTCGCCTCTGTCCTGGCCAACAGGAAACTGCTTTTGATCGGGTTGGAAAACACCTTGATCCTGGGCTCGGTCTGCCTCTCGTTGGGACTGTTCTTCGGGCTGTTTGTCGGTGCCGCGCGCTTCTCCGGCAGACCCATGCTGTATTATCCGGCAACGGTTTTCGTCGAAGTATTCCGCAACACACCGGTTCTCGTCCAGATCATGTGGTTCTTCTTCGCGTTTCCGATTATCGCGCCGTTCAGGATAGATGCCTTCACCGCGGCAACGCTGGGTTTGACGCTCAACACGGTTGCCTTTTCTTCAGAGATCTATCGCGCCGGACTTCAATCGATCCACAAAGGTCAGTGGGAGGCCGGCAAGGCGCTCGGAATGACCTATTGGGAGCAAATGCGCCGTATCATCCTGCCGCAAGCGGTACGCCGGATGTTGCCTGCTTTCATGAACAGGGCGGTCGAGCTCTTCAAAATGACATCGCTCGCTTCGGTCATCGCCTACGGCGAACTGATGTACCAGGCGAAGGTCATCTCAACCATCTCGTTCAACCCGATCGAAATGTATACGAGCGTCGCGTTGATTTTCTTCGCGGTTCTCTTTCCCGCGACAATCCTGATCCGTCGCTTCGAGACGGACAGAAAGGCCGAACGGTGACTCAATGACAGAGGTTCTGCGGATCGAAAGCCTGCACAAGGCCTTCAGGGAACTGGAAGTTCTGAGGGGGATCAACCTGTCCGTCGCCAAGGGCGAGACAATCGTGCTGATCGGCGCTTCCGGTTCAGGTAAATCGACGCTTTTGCGGTGCATCAATTTCATGGAAGTCCCGACCGGCGGGCGCATCTACTTCGACGGGCAAGCCGTGGGGGCGGACCGAAATGGTGCGGTTGCGTATGACGAACGGGAACTGACTGCACTCAGGTCACGTGTCGGCATGGTGTTCCAGCATTTCAACCTTTTCCCGCATATGACGGCTCTTCAGAACGTCATGGAAGGTCCGAGAACGGTCCTGAAATGCGACGCAGCCGAATGCCGGCGGCGAGGAGAAAAATATCTCAACAAGGTGGGACTTGGCTGGAAAGCGGACGCTTTTCCGTCCCAGCTGTCCGGCGGTCAGCAGCAGCGCATAGCCATTGCGCGTGCGCTGGCGATGGAACCGGAGATCATGCTGTTCGATGAAGCGACGTCCGCGCTTGATCCCGAACTCGTCGGCGAGGTTCTCGAAACGATGAAAGAACTTGCCGAAGAAGGCATGACCATGCTGATCGTCACCCATGAATTGGGATTTGCCTACACCGTAGCGGACAAGGTGCTGTTTCTTTCCCAAGGCAATATTCTCGAGCAAGGCACGCCCGCCGAAGTACTCACCTACCCCAAGCAGGACGCCACAAAGAATTTCCTTCGCGGTCACAATACGTTCCGCTTGCCTGAACCTCAGATAGATTGAACCGGAATATGAACGCGATCGATCGAGTCGACAGCCACTCCACCCATGATGCCGATGAGGACATCCGCAATCGTGACATTAAAGTCTATGTCAACGGCGAAATTGTTCATCGCGACGAGGCAAAAGTTTCAGTCTACGATTCGGGTTTCATGCTTGGCGACGGAATGTGGGAGGGCATGCGCCTCTACAACGGCAAATGGGCCTTTTTCGACGAGCACATGGACCGCTTCTTTAACTCCTGCAAAGCTGTATCGCTTGATGTGGGGATGGATAAAGCCGGCATTCTCGATGCCCTGACGCGGACAGCGGAAGCGAACGGAATGACGGATGACGTCCATTGCCGCATGATGCTGACGCGCGGCGTCAAGTCCAAGCCATTCCAGCACCCGCACCTTTCGCGCTCCGGACCAACGCTGGTCATCATCATGGAGCACTCGCGACCCGTTCAAGACCTGCGGGAAAAAGGGATCCGGCTGGCCACTGTTCCCCAGGTGCGGGGCCTGCCGATGTCACAGGACGCGAAGTATAACAGCCACTCCAAGCTGAACTGCGTGATCGCCGCCCTTCAGGCCGAACAGGCCGGCGCGGACGAAGCGCTGATGCTCGACCCGCACGGTTTCGTAAATACGACCAATGCCTGCAATTTCTTCATAGTTCGCCGCGGTGAGGTGTGGACCTCCACGGGAGACTACTGCATGAACGGCGTCACCCGCGCCAAGGTCATCGAGGTCTGCAGACAGGACGGCATCCCGGTGTTTGAAAAGAATTTCTCGCTTTACGAGACCTATGGCGCCGACGAAGCCTTCCTGACCGGCACCTTCGGTGCCCAGACCCCGGTCGCCTCGATTGATGGCAAGCCGATCGGCGACGGCAACCGCGCCGTCACGGCACGCATCCGGGAGCTCTACAAGGACCTGATAGAGCGCAATATCGCGGACCAATTGAATGGTTGAAAGTACCCTGATCAAACCTGTTTCCGACAGCACGCTGCGCAGCCGAACGGTTGACCAGATGAAGCTGTTGATCGTTTCGGGCGATTTGGCCGCCGGCAGCCGGCTCACGGAAACAAGTCTCGCCAGTGCGCTTGGAATTAGCCGGGGACCTCTCCGGGAAGCAATTCGCGAACTGGTCGACATTGGCCTCCTGG
>JARROF010000246.1:0-3131 GCA_037384205.1 Novosphingobium sp.
TGCTGGGCCTTTCGGGCGGGGTCGATTCGGCCGTGAGCGCGGCCATCGCCGCCGATGCGCTGGGGCCGGAGCGGGTGTGGGGGGTGATGATGCCCTCCCGCTTCACCAGCCAGGAAAGCCTCGGCGATGCCGAGGCTTGCGCCGATGCGCTGGGTATCCGTTATACCGTCATGCCGATCGGCGCGGCGGTCGACGGGCTCGATGCCATGCTCGGGGAAGCCTTTGAAGGCACCAATCGGGACGTGGCCGAAGAAAACCTGCAGTCGCGCATTCGTGGCACGGCACTGATGGCGCTGTCCAACAAGTTCGGCCCGATGCTGATGACCACCGGGAACAAGAGCGAGATGAGCGTCGGCTACGCTACCATCTATGGCGATATGGCGGGCGGCTACAATCCGCTCAAGGATGCCTACAAGACCACCGTCTTCGCGCTGGCCCGCTGGCGTAACCGCCACGTCGCGCGCGTCGGGCTGGGCCCGGCTGGTCCGGTGATTCCCGAAAACGTTCTGACCAAGCCGCCGACCGCCGAACTGTACATGGATCAGCGCGATTCGGACAATCTGCCGCCCTATGAGGTGCTGGACCCGATTCTCATCGGTCTTGTCGAGCACGACAAGAGCGTGGAGCAGGTGGTGTCTGAAGGGTTCGAGAGGGAAACCGTGCAACGCATCGAGCGTTTGCTGCATCTGGCGGAATACAAGCGCCGCCAGGCCTCGCCGGGCGTGAAGCTGACGGCTCGAAACTTCGGGCGCGACCGGCGCTACCCGATCACGCACGCGTTCCGCAGCGCCTGACGCGGAGGCGCGACTCGCATGCCGTGAGAAAAAGCTTGCGCGGCCAGATCGGCATTTGTTCCCGGCCCGTTCAAGCGAGGAGACGAACCGTGCAGACTGTGCGACTGTTCGTGCCGATCCGCCGATTTGGAAAGCTCAGTCTAACTTGAAGTTCACTCGTATGGGTTTAACTGTATCGCATCGGAAATAATCCGGGGTCGAACAGAATATGGAATTGAGTCGCCGTCTTTTCGTCGGCGGGGCGCTTGCTGCATTGGCGAGCGGGCCTGCTTCTGCAGCCGTTGCCGGATCGCATGGCAAAGCCATCAAGGCACTCGTGCCCGCCGTGCCGAAAGCGGCAGACCGGCCGCCATTGCTGACCAAGGCGCTGGCCGCGCTCGATGTGCATGGATCGCGTGTCGGCAGCCGCGAGCGGGTGGGCCTTGTCGATTTCGCAGAACATTCGAGCGAGAAACGCTTCCAGATCGTTGATGTCGCGAACGGGCGGATCGTGGGGTCCTATCTGGTCGCGCACGGTCGGGGTTCGGACCCGCGTCACACCGGCTGGGTCGAACGGCTTTCCAACCGCCCGGGTTCGAACGCTTCCTCGGCAGGCAGTTTTGTGATCGCCAATCGTTATTACGGCAAGCACGGTGCCTCGCGCCGGTTGATGGGGCTCGATCTGCAGAACAATCTGGCGCTGGAGCGCGCGATCGTCATCCACGGCGCTGCTTATGTCGACCGGAATCTGGTGCGCTCGCAAGGGCAGATCGGCCGCAGTCTCGGATGCTTTTCGGTGGCGCAGAGCCAGATCGCCGGGGTCCTCGAACACCTGGGCGAAGGCAGCCTCCTCTACGCATCGCCGCCTCGCGCCTGAGCGAACCCTTTGACGTGGGGGCCCGTGCGCCGTAATCGCGCGGGCCATGACTGTCACCCGCTTCGCCCCGTCGCCCACCGGGCATCTGCATGTCGGCAATATTCGCACGGCGCTGCACAACTTTCTGCTGGCGAAACAAGCAGGCGGACGTTTCCTGCTGCGCATCGACGACACTGACGCCGCGCGCAGCCGCGAGGAGTATGTCGAAGCGATCCGCGCGGACTTGTCATGGCTGGGCCTCAATCCGGAAGGTGAGGAGCGGCAGTCGGCCCGTTTCGATCTTTACGAATCCGAATTCGAACGGCTGAAGGGCGTCGGGCGGGTCTATCCCTGCTGGGAAACGCCGCAGGCACTGGAACTGAAGCGCAAGGTCCTGCTCGGGCGCGGGCTGCCACCGATCTATGACCGCGCGGCGCATTCGCTGGGCGAGGAAGACAAGGCGGCGAAGCTGGCGGCGGGAGAGTTGCCGCACTGGCGCTTCCTGCTGAACCGGGACGAGTCCATCGAATGGACCGACGGGATTAGGGGGCCGCAGCATTTCGATCCGGCGATGATGTCCGATCCGGTGATTCGCCGCGCGGACGGATCGTGGCTCTACATGCTGCCTTCGGTGATCGACGATATCGCGATGGGCGTGACCGACATCCTGCGCGGCGAGGATCATGTTTCCAACACCGCCGCGCAAGTGCAGATGTTCACTGCGCTTGGCGCTGGTGCGCCGCGCTTCGCGCACGAGGCGCTGCTGGTCGGCACCGAGGGCAAGCTGTCCAAGCGCCTGGGCTCGCTGGGCGCGGCGCATTTCCGCGAGGCTGGGATCGAACCGCAGGCACTGGTCGCGCTGCTCGGGCGGCTGGGCACCTCCGATCCGGTCGATCCGGCGCTGGGGCTGGCGGAGCTGGCCGCGCATTTCGATCTTTCCCGCTTTGGCCGCGCGCCTGCCCGCTTCGATGAGGCGGAGCTGGAACGTGTGAACGCCGCCATTGTCCATAGCCTGCCGTTCGCGGCGGTGGCGGAGCGCCTGCCTGAAGGCATGGACGAGGCCGCGTGGAGCGCGGTGCGCCCCAACCTTTCGCACGTGCACGAAGCGGCGGACTGGTGGCGCGTGGTGACGGGCCCGGTCGCGACGCCCGCGTTCTCAGAGGAAGATCGCGCTTATCTGGCGCAGGCCGCCGAAGCGCTGGCCGGGCTCGATTGGAACGAAGGTCTCTGGAAAGCGCTTACCGAGGCGCTCAAGGGCGCGACAGGGCGCAAGGGCAAAGCCCTGTTCCTGCCGCTGCGCCAGGCGCTCACCGGCATGGACCACGGCCCGGACATGGCCGCGCTGCTTCCGCTGATCGGGCGCGAGGCGGCGGTGGAGCGGCTGCGCGCGGGGTGACGCCCCCTTGAAGGCCGCGCTTCCCGTCTCGCCGCTTGACCGCGATCAAAGTATTATTCGCTGCGGCGATTAGTAACTGTTGGCGCAGATTCGCGGAGGAGGTCCG
>JARROF010000247.1:0-3117 GCA_037384205.1 Novosphingobium sp.
TGTCGCTGGAAGATCAGGACCGAACGCTTTGGGACGAAGCACTGATGCAAGAAGGGCGTGTCCTGATCGAAAAGGCGTTGCGGCATGGGCGTCCGGGGTCGTTGCAGGTGCAGGCAGCGGTTGCCGCCGTGCACTGCGCGGCCAAGCGCGCTACGGACACGAACTGGGCCGAAATCGCGCGGCTCTATGTAGCGCTTGAAGCTCTTGCGCCAAGCCCAGTGGTGCAGCTCAACAGAGCTGTCGCCGTCTCCAAGGTGGAGGGGCCCGAAGCGGCGCTGAACCTCCTGGCACCGCTAGCGGAGGACCTTCAACGCTATCGACCCTATCATGCGGTCCGAGCAGCGCTGCTGGAGGAAACAGGGGCCGCAAAAGCTGCGATCGTAGCGCTGGAGGCGGCGCTTGGCTGCTCGCCCACGAGCCTGGAGGCCGACTATCTGACCGGGAGGATCATGCTCCTCCGCAAAAAACTGGCCCCTCCGATTGCATGATGCGAAGCGAAGGGGCCTTCATTCGAGAAATCAGGCCGCCGCCAGTTCGGCCAGAAGTTCCGCAAGCAGCTCCATGCCGGCGCCCCAGCCCTTGCCCATATTCTCCATGGCGTTTTCGAAACACGCGATCTCCGCGGCGCTCGCATTGTGCGGCGTCCATTCGAGGCGCATCTCGGTCTTGTTCGCCGTCTCCTTGAAGGTGACCACCGTCAGCAGGGTTTTCGGCCAATCCGGCATCATGGGGTTGGACGCGATGTTCCAGTCAGCGTCGGTGTTTGACATCAGGCAGACCAGTTTCTCCGGTTCCTGAACCTCCGTGAATTCAGCCCTCTGATAGCTCGAATTCCCTCCCATCTTCATTTCGTTGAGCCACAGTCCGCCCGGCGCCACATCGAGCTTGTGGATCACCGTCTCGACATTTGGGCCATACCAGCGGGCGAGCAGTTTCGGATCCGTCCAGGCCTTCCAGACCAGCGCACGCGGCGCATCGAAAGTCCGTTCCAGAACGTAGGTTGGCAATGATCTCATTTGGGGTTTCCCTCTTCACTATCTTTCATTGATTGCAGCAGTCCATCGAGTTGATCGAAGCTCGACGACCAGAATTCGCGAACCGCTTCAAGCCATCTCACAGCCTCGGCCATGGGCTCGGGGTTGAGGCGCGCCGGCCTGCGGGTCTTGTCGATGCCGCGTTCGATCAGACCGGCCCGTTCCAGGATCTTCAGATGCTTGGATACCGCAGGCTGACTGATGTCGAAGGGCGCCGCGAGGTCTTTGACCGGCGCGTCGCCTGTCGCCAGCCGCGTGAGTATGGCCCGGCGCGTTGGATCGGCGAGCGCGGCGAAGACCGCGTCAAGGGTTTGGCTTGAATCTTCATAACCAGTTCGTTCCATAACAATATGATTATAAAAAGTTATGCGGCAGTCAAGAGCCCTTCCAGCCAGGCTCGAACCAAACAAGTGCTGCAGAAATTCTTGAAGAGGCTGTCCGTTTCGCGCGTAGCCAAACGTCCTTCGGTCACGCGCTGCGAAAGCGGCGCGCGAAATCGCTTATGATAAGGAGACTTGCGATGGCCGACCCGAACACCACCCATGGCGCGCCAAGCTGGATCGAACATTCCGGCGCTGATCCCAAAGCCGCACGGAAATTCTATGAGGACGTGTTTGGCTGGACCATCGGCGAAATGCCGATGAAGGACGGCTCTACTTATCCGGCGATCATGGTCGGTGACAAACCGGTCGGCGGCTTTCCTCCCATGCCCGGTAAGGGCGGCTGGCTTCTCTACATTACCGTCGATGATGTCGATGCGCGGGTCGCAAAGGCAAAGTCTGCGGGTGCCGAGATTGTCCGCGACCCAATGACCGCGCCGGGCGTCGGGCGCATGGCGACCATATCCGATCCGTTCGGCGCGCAGATCGCCTTTATCGACTATAGCAAGGCATAAAGAGCCCGCCGCCGGTCTCTGGCTGGGCTCACCGACCGGCGGCGCGCGCATACAGAGGGACAAAGACCATGCAGGCCCATATTCTGTCTGTCGTCGCCTATTTCATTGTCACCTTCGGGGTTCAGGCTGCGAACCATTTTGTCATCAACACTGCGCATTATGCGCGCGAGAAAATCATTGCGCCCGAGCCCGTTCTTTGGGGCGGCCTCGCGGTGATTGTGATTCAGGGCGTGATCCTGACTTTCCTGTATTCGCGTCTGCGGTCCCGGTTCGCCGGCCTGACAGGCGGTCTCGCCTTCTCGCTTGTGATGGGCACATTCCTGGCGAGTTACATCGCACTGACCGAACCCTCGAAATACCTCATCTCGTCCAAGCTGGAATGGGCGCTTGTCGAGGCTGGTGCCTCCACCCTCCAGTTCGCCATTTTCGGACTGGCTCTTGGACTGATCTATGCGAAGTTTGGAACACCGGCCGTGGAGGGAACAGATGGCAGTCGATGAAGGCTTGAACGAAATCTATCGCATCGCGCTCGTCGACGTGCCTGGCGTGACCGAGAAGAAGATGATGGGCGGCGTCTGTTTCATGGTGAACGGCAACATGCTGGGCGGTGCGCATCGCGAGAAGGATGGAACCGGCTATTTCATGTTCCGCGTTGGCAAGGAGAACGCTGCGAGTGCCGAAAAGATCGGTGGCGGCGAGGTCATGAAACAGGGGGGCCGCGTCATGAGCGGGCTCTACTTCGTCGAGGCGGATGAGTGTTCCGAAACCCTGTTTGAGAAATGGAAATCGCTGGCGCTCAGCCATGCGCTTTCGCTGCCGCCAAAGTGAGGACCGATGTTCAATCAAGAGACCACCCGTTTCCTCGCCGATCTGAAAGATCACAATGATCGCGACTGGTTCAGTCGCAAAAGCAGCGCTACGAGGCACATGTAAAGACGGCGTCGAAGACGTTCGCAGCCTCATTGGAGGGGCTTCGAAGCGTCCCGGATTTCCGTAGCCTCCTCGCGAGACGAGGCGAGCCTCATGGGAGATAGATCTGGGCATAAGCTACCACGAGGGCCGTGGGAAGATTGTTGCGAGTGGTAGCCCCGTTTTGCGCAGACAGCTTCTCAGCCCACATTGTTCTAGCTGTGTACCGCAATGCGTGTTGCGATCAGCATTGCACCGACTGAAATGACGACCAGAGCT
>JARROF010000248.1:0-3110 GCA_037384205.1 Novosphingobium sp.
CATCGGCGGCTTGGAATCGCCCGCGCCGCGCATGGCCATGGAGATCATCAGGTTGATGCCGCCGAAGGGAATGGTGATGTAGATCACCCGCAGATAGGCCAGCGCCTGCACCTTGCTGGCATCGGGCGTGCTCATCGCATCGAGCATCTGCGGCGCGAAGATCCAGCCCGCCGAGGCAATGATCAGCGAAAGGGCAAAGCAGAAGCCGGTGCCAGAGCCGAAAGTCCTGCGCGCAGCATCGATATCGCGCGCGCCGAAGTGCTGGCCCACGCGCACCGTGGTGGCCATGCCGAAACCGAAGATCGCGGCATAGAGCAGGAACATCAGCACGTTGGCATTGGCCGTGGCCGCCAACGCGCTTTCGCCGATCAGGCGGCCGACCCAGATCGCATTGATCGATCCGTTCAGCGTTTGCAGCACGTTGGACAGCAGCATCGGCAACGAGAACAGCAACAGCGTCTTGAGGATCGGCCCCTGCGTGAGGTCGCCCTTCATGGCCGGTTTGCCCGGCGGGGTTTCGGTTTTGCCGGCCGGATCGTCACCGGGGGGGATGGTGGAAGCCTCGGTCATGTTCCCCTCGTGTCTCCCCAGAGGTGAATGTGCAAGCGGTCCGTGAAGCGCAGACCATGCTGCACGCAGATATCGGCCAGCCAGACGGAGCGTTCGCGCAGGACATTGCCGGTGCGCCCCTCCGGCATCAGAAACAGCCGTTCGCCGGGAATGGCATAGGCCTGTTGCAGGGCGAGCACGTCATCCAGGTCGCCGGGCTGTGCCACCACGAACTTGAAGAAGGCGCGGCTGTCGGCGGCCCAGGCGACGAGGCGTTCGGGGATCAGCGCCAGATCGGCGGGATTGCCGCTGTGCGCCAGCTTGGGGCTGACGTTGAACTGGTGGATGAGCGGATCGAGCGCCGGGTGGGAGGCGACGGTGCCATTGGTTTCGATCTCGATGTGAAAGCCGGGGCGGATGGCATTCAGCGCCTCCACCATGCGGGCCAGCGCGGCGCCTTGCAGCAGCGGCTCTCCGCCGGTGATGACGAGCCGGTCCGGCGGCAGCGCGGCCACGCGTTTGGCCACGTCCGCCTCGCCGAGCGAAAGCTGGTTGGCCTTGCGCTCGAACGCGGCCTCGTCGCGGTGGGGGCGGTTGTCGCCCTCGAAGCGCCAGGTGTAGGCAGTGTCGCACCACTGGCAGGCGAGATTGCAGCGAGAAAGGCGCACGAACGTGCTCGGACGCCCGGTGGAGACGCCTTCGCCCTGCAGCGAGGCAAAGAGTTCCGGTTCGCCCGGAGTGGTGGTGGCGAGAACTAAAGTCACAAGGTTACACGTCAGGTTGACACGCTTTACACGGTCCAGAGGGGCAGGAATGTGCCACCTTGCGCCGGACTGTCACCTTGTGCGGTAAGGGCACCTTGTGCGGTAAGGGCAGGGTGAAGGCGGAGCAGGGCGGACATCGCGCCAGACTGGCAGAACGCGCGCGGGTAGGAAAATGAAATCGCGGGCAGGGCGCTGTAAACCTCCCCGATCAAGGGGGAGGGGGTATCCCAACCACGGCTCTCCAAATCCTCTCTGTTCCCGAAGGGAATGGGGAGGGAGACCGCCCGCGCAGCGGGTGGTGGAGGGGAAGAAACCCCTCCGTCACGCACTACGTGCGCGCCACCTCCCCATTCCGCAAGCGGAACAGGGAGGATTGGAACATCACCCCAGTCGCTGGAGCGCCGCCGTCAGCCGTTCCGCTTCCGCCGCGTGGTGGGCGTGGTCGGCTCTCGCCTTCTCGACCGCTTCGGGCCTGGCCTTCTCGACGAACTTGGGGTTAGACAACCGGCCTTCGAGCGACTTGGCTTCCTTCTGCGCGGCGGCAAGCGCCTTTTCGAGGCGGGCCTTTTCCGCGGCGATGTCGATCACGCCTTCGAGCGGGATCGTCAGCATCGCATCGCCCGCGCCGACCTGCATGGCCGCGCCCGCCGGTGCGGCTTCGAAATGGATCGCATCGAGGCGGGCCAGGCGGTCCACCGCCGTACCGTTGCGGGAGATGATCGCCTTCGTGGCGTCCGAGGGATCGGCAAGGTAGGCCGTCAGGCGCGCGCCCGGCGCGATGCCGAGTTCGGCCTTGGCGGCGCGCAAGTTGCCGATCAGCGCGATCAGCCATTCGACTTCGCGCTTGGCGTCGGCATCCACGGCGGCTTCGGGCGCGGGCCATTGGGCAGTGATCAGCGCGCTCTCGCGATCGCCCATCTTGCTCCACAGCTCTTCGGTGACGAAGGGCATGAAGGGGTGGAGCATGACGAGGATCTGATCGAGCACCCAGCCTGCAACAGCCTTGGTTTCCGCGTCGAAATTGCCTTTCACCAGTTCGATGTACCAGTCGCAGAACTGGTCCCACACGAAGTGATAGACGGTGTTCGCCGCCGCATCGAAACGCAGGTCGGCCATGGCCTTGTCGAGTTCGGCCTGGCATTCGACGACTTCGCCGACGATCCACTTGTTGACCGCGCTCTGCGGTACGATACCGGGACCGGTCTGATCGCCGATGCCGCCAGAAATACCATTACTCTGGCAGAAGCGGGCGGCGTTCCACAATTTGGTGGCGAAGTTGCGATAACCCTCGACGCGCTTGTCATCCATCTTGATGTCGCGGCCCTGGCTTTCCATGGCGGCCATGAAGAACCTGAGAGCATCGGCGCCGTACTGGTCGATGAGGCCCAGCGGATCGACCACATTGCCCTTGGACTTGGACATCTTCGCCCCGTCCGCCGCGCGCACGAGGCCATGGAGGTAGAGCCGCTTCCACGGCACTTCCTTCATGAAATGCAGGCCCTGCATCATCATGCGGGCATCCCAGAAGAACAGGATGTCGAAGCCGGAGATGAGCAGGTCGTTGGGGTAGTGGCGCTTAACCAGATTGGTATCGTCCGGCCAGCCGAGCGTGGCGAAGGGCCAGAGCGCGGAGGAGAACCAGGTGTCGAGGACGTCCTCATCGCGCAAAAGTTCTACGACGTTCGCGCCGACAGGCCTTGAACCGATATCATGAGCTTCTTCGCTGACCCATCCGACGACTTCATTCCCGCGCCGGAAGGTTTGCACGTTTGAGATGACGATTTCGGGGGATGCCAG
>JARROF010000249.1:0-3107 GCA_037384205.1 Novosphingobium sp.
GACGATGCAGGCGGCAACGGCATGATCTCTGTGCGGATCGGCGGGTCGGATACCGGTGTCGTCAACGCCGGAACGGTACGTGCCGCGCAAGTGGAAATGCGCGCCAACGGCGGCAACGTCTATGCGCTGGCGGGGAATACCGATGCCGTGATCAAGGCGACCGGCGTTGCCTCGTCCGACGGGCGGATTTTCCTGACCGCGGGCGATGACGGCACGGTGCGCAGTTCCGCTCAGCTTACCGCGACCACGGGGGCGCTGGGGGCAGGCCGGGACGGAGGTCAAATCGCGGTGACCGGAGGCACGGTGGATCTGGCCGGTTCGCTCGATGTCTCGGCTACCGGTTCCGGTACTCAAGGTGGCACGGTGACGGCGCTCGCCGCCGGTCCGCTGTCTTTCTCCGGCTCGATCGCGGCTGAGGGCGGCGAAGGAGGTCGCGGAGGCTTCGTCGAAACATCGGGCGCCTCGCTGGCCATTGCGGATACGGCCCGAGTCACGACACTTTCGAACAATGGCCTTGCCGGCACCTGGCTGATCGACCCTAACGATCTCACGATTGCGGCGAGCGGGGGAGACATCACCGGGGCGACCATAGCCACCAACCTTGCGGGTGGTAACGTCGTGCTGTCCAGCAATGACGGCGCGGCATCCGGCAACGGCGATATCTTCGTCAATGACGCGATCAACTGGAGCGCCAACACGACGCTGACGCTCAGCGCGGTGCGCAACATCGCTATCAACAACGACATCGCCGCAAGCGGTGCAAGTGCCGGTCTGGCGTTGACCTACGGCGGCAATTACAGTTTCGGCAACGGCGGGCGGGTGACGCTTTCCGGCGCGAGCGCGACGTTTGCCGCAGGTGGTACGAGCTATACCCTGATTCACGATGCCGCCGCGCTGCAGAATATCAGCGGCAGCGGCAACTATGCGCTGGCCGGGGACATCGATGCCTCGGGCACCAGCGCATGGAACTCCGGCGCCGGTTTCGCGCCGATCAGCGGCTTCAACGGATCTCTGATCGGCCTCAACCATGCGATCAACAGTCTGACAATCCAAGACGCGGGGTCGGCCTCGGTCGGAATGTTCACCATCACCGGCGGCGCGTTCCGGGATTTCACCCTGTCCAACATTTCGGTGGTAAGCGGCGGGTCCGCCGGAGCACTGGCTTACAGGCTCTCGAACGGCAGCGTGAGCAATCTTCATGTTACCGGCAGCGTTGAGTCTGTCGGTGCCGGCGGCCAGGTTGGCGGCCTGATAGGCTGGAGCGACCAGGGGCAGATTTCCGGCTCTTCCTCTGCAGCGACAGTCATCGGGTTCGGGGAAGTCGGGGGGCTGGTCGGGCGCCTGCGGGTCGGCTCGATCTCCAATTCCTACGCGACCGGCGCGGTGACCGGCACATCCGACTACGTCGGCGGCCTGGTTGGCAGCAGCTATCAGGGCGGCACGCTGACCAATGTCTACGCCAGCGGTGCGGTCTCGGGCACGACCAATGTCGGCGGCCTCGTCGGTGGCGCGGTCTTCGCCGGGACGGTGACGGCCAACAATGCCTATTGGGACACCGATTCCACCGGACAAAGCACAAGCTACGCCGGAACCGGCATCAGCAACGCCAATGCCTATACGCAGGCGACCTATCCGGGTTTTGACTTCACCAATACCTGGGTGATGACCGAGGACGAGACGCGGCCCATGCTGCGCAATGAATATGCGAAAGTGATCTTCACGCCGCATGCGCTGCAACTGATGTCGCTGGACCTGTCCGCCAGCTACCGGCTCGGTGCCGACCTCGATATGACCCGGGCCTTCACCGCCAGCGGCGGCACTTACGGCGATATCTGGGGAACGGCGGGCTTCGTGCCGGTCGGAACCTTCTTGGGCAGTTTCGACGGCCAAAGCCATACGATCACCGACCTGACCATCAATCGCGGCTCGACGAACGCAGTCGGCCTGTTCAGGTTCCTGTCGGGCACCGTCTCCGATGTCGGTCTGATCGGCGGCAGCTTCACGGGCAGCGGCCAAGCTGGCACGTTGGTTGGCGTCGTCAATGGATCGGGCAGCGTGACGCGCAGCTATTCGACCTCCTCGCTCACCGCCAGCGGTAATTTCGCGGGTGGTCTGGTGGGGCAGAATAGCGGCACCATTTCGTTGTCCTATGCGGGCGGGGCAGTGACCAGCACAGCCTCTTCGGCCGGCGGCTTCGTTGGTGTGAACGACGGGACGATTTCCGATTCCTATGCTACGGGCGCGGTCAGCGCCACAACCTATGCCGGTGGTTTCGCCGGCGGCAACCGCGCAATCCTGACCCATGTCTATGCCACCGGCCTCGTCACGGGCAGCGGCACCAATGGCGGCCTGACCCCCTACAATATTGGCACCGTCACCCAAAGCTACTGGGACACCCAGACCTCGGGCGTGACCAGCGGCAACGGCACGGGCCTGACGACAGCCCAGCTTCAGGGCACGCTGCCGACCGGTTTTTCAGGTTCGGTCTGGGGCACCGGCGCGTACCTTTACCCCTATTTCGCCTGGCAATATGCCACGACACCGGTCGCCGTCTCCGGCTTTGCCTATAGCGATGCGGGCACATTGAAGTTGCCCGGCGCGGGCGTGACGGCGATCAGTGCGGGGGCCGCGATCGGCAGCGCAACGACCGGAGCCAACGGCTATTACTATATTCTGGCAAAATCGGGCTCGATCGCGTCCACAGGCGCGCTGAGCTATCTCGATGGAGCAACTGCCAAGGGCGCGGGTTTCGCCGACGTGATCGGCGCAACCGGCGTGCAGGACCTCGATATCTACGGATCGGCTCTGCGCCTTTCCACCGGGGCGGGCGCGTTGAGCGGCACCCGGAGCAATTACATCGCGACGCTGGGTTCCTATAGCGATACCGACATCTCGTCCTTCCTGTCGTCCAGTTCCTTCACCAGCCTGACCACGGCCGCCGGTTATGGGGTCTATCTGAGCGCCGGTTCCGGCTATAGCCTCGATACGTCACTGGCATCGGCCGGACTTCTGTCGCTGACGGGCGGTGGCACTTTCAGTGTCAGCGGCACTGTGGAACTGACCGCAGCGGGCGCGCTGAGCGTGAATGGCCCGGTCAGTTGGGGAGA
>JARROF010000250.1:0-5228 GCA_037384205.1 Novosphingobium sp.
CTGTGCCCGGCGTTCGGCCGACGCGGCAAGCGGCGACGTTGCGCAAGAATCGAATGCCGTTGCCCGCTTTCTCAGTCGTTCGGCAAGCGATCCCCTGCATTTCTTCGTTCCCTGTCGGTGGCTGGCCATGGGGCCGGTTCTGGCCGGTCTGGCCGGTCTGCTCGCCTTGCTTTCCGAAACCGTGCCCGATCTGTATTCGACTGTCGGCCTGATCGCGGCGGTTGCGGTTTGCTTTTGCAGCCCGACACTCGCCCGGTTGGAGGCAAAGCTGCACTATCAGGATTTGCGGCGTTATCCGCTGCTGGTCTTGGCGGTGGCATTACCGATGCTGTTTTACGGCTTTGCCACGGCGCGCTGGACGGCGCAGGCCGATGGGCTCGCATGGACCATAACGATCCATACTTATGTGCTCGTCCTGTTGATTGCGATGGCCCTGCTGGAGGGGCGGTTCACGTCTATTGTCTCCGCCGCCATTGCGCTGTGGACGGGCGTGACGCTCTGTACCGGCGATCTGGCCTCTTTTCTGATGTTGGGGAGTGGTATTGCCTTCGGTCAGTTCCTGACCGTGCGGCACGCCCACTACGTCGCGAAAGAGGCAGCACGGCGGGCCGAGCAGGAACGCCGGCAACGCCGCGCGGAAGAATTGCTGATGGAATACGAGGAGACGGGACAGGGCTGGTTCTGGGAGACGGACCGCCGCGGCCGAATCACTTATGTCTCCCCGCACATCGCGCATTTGCTGGTCGATGAGCCGAACCTGCTGGATGGCCGCCCGTTCACCAGCCTCTTCCTGCTGGAAGCGCAGGCGCAGGAAAGCGAACGCACGCTGCCTTTCCATCTTTCGACCCGGTCCTCGTTTCAGGAGCTTTCCGTTCGCGCCGCGACCGGGGAGAAGGACGAACGCTGGTGGTCGATTTCCGGCCGGCCGGTGATGGACCAATTCCACAACTTCATGGGCTTTCGCGGCTCCGGCACCGATTTGACCGAGACCCGAAAATCGCAGCAGCACGTGACGCGGCTGGCGCGGTTCGATTCGCTCACCAAGCTCGCCAACCGCTACCAGATGTCGGAGTGGCTGGAGAAAGTCCTGAGTGCGCCCCGCGTGGACAGCCGGGCTTGCGCGGTCTTTCTGCTCGATCTCGATCGCTTCAAGCAGGTCAATGATACGATGGGCCACCCTGCCGGCGATACGTTGCTGAAGCAGGTCGCCGAGAGGCTGACCAGCACGGTTGGCGACATGGGGCGCGTCGGCCGTCTGGGCGGTGACGAGTTCCAGGTGATCCTGCCCGGCCATCACCAGCGCGAAGGGTTGGCCCATATGGCCCGGCGAATCATCGAAAACCTCTCTCAGCCGTATTCCATTGATGGCGCCCGCGTGATTATCGGCGCGTCGATTGGTATATCGATGTGTCCCGACGACGGCAGCAGTTCCGAAGAGCTGATCCGCAATGCCGATCTTGCGCTCTATGCAGCGAAGGGCGGCGGGCGCGGCCGCCATCATTTCTACGACGACGACCTTCATTCCGATGCCAAGGAGCGTCAGGAACTGGAAGAAGACTTGCGCGATGCGATCGCCAACGGCGCGCTGGAGCTGTACTATCAGCCGCAAGTGCGCACGGTGACGGAGAAGATCACGGGCTTCGAAGCGCTGCTGCGCTGGAAGCATCCCCGGCATGGCTATATGTCGCCCGCCAAGTTCGTGCCGATCGCGGAGGAGACCGGCCTTGTCGCGCAGATCGGGGAGTGGGCGCTGCGCACGGCTTGCGTCGATCTGGCGGGCTGGCCGGAAGATGTGCGCGTTGCCGTGAATGTTTCGCCGCTGCAGTTCGCCAATCCGGCCCTGCCGGCGACCGTCACCAATGCCATCGCGGCGGCGGGGGTCCAGGCCTCGCGTCTCGAACTGGAAATCACCGAAAGCGTTTTTCTGGGCGACAACAAGTCGACAGAGACCATGTTCGCCGCGCTCAAGGCCATCGGTGTGCGATTGGCGCTCGACGATTTCGGCACGGGCTATTCCTCGCTCGGCTATCTGAAGAAAGCACCGTTCGACAAGATCAAGATCGACCAGAGCTTTGTGCGCGGGGCTACAGTCGAGGGCAGCCGCAACGGCGCGATCATCTCCTCCATCGTCAGCCTGGCCGAGGCTCTGGGTATGGAAACGACGGCGGAAGGTGTCGAGACGTTGGACGAACTCGATCTCGTACGGATGCTGGGCTGCAGCCATGTGCAGGGCTATATCTACGAAAAGCCACTAACGTCGAAAGGCGTCCTGCAACGGCTTTCTGAGGGCCTTGCCGCTGTCGCCAAGGGACCGCGTTCGGCGCGGGCACCGCGTCAGACAATGCTCCGCAAGGTGGTGCTGGAGCATGGCAAGCATGTCTATGACGGCACTATCCGCAATATCTCACAGACAGGAGCGCTGATCGAAGGGCTGTGGAACGTTCCGCCGGGCACGGAATTCTGCGTGCATCTGGCTGAAGGCTACTCGATGATGGCCACTTCGCGCTGGAGCAAGGAAGACCGCATGGGCGTGCAGTTCGCCCAGCACATGGAACTGGATGCCAACGGCAGCGTGCTGTTCATACCGCCCCATCTCAGGCGTAGTCCGAGAGAGCCGCAGGGCGCCGCGCAGGCCGGGATGAAAAGGGCTGGCTGACAGGGACGAAAAGCGCTGCTAACGGCGCTTTCATGACAGACCTCGCCCAGATCCGCAATTTCTCGATCATTGCCCACATCGACCACGGCAAATCGACGCTCGCCGACCGCCTGATTCAGTTCACCGGCGGCCTCACCGAGCGCGAAATGTCTGCACAAGTCCTTGATAATATGGATATCGAGAAAGAGCGCGGGATCACCATCAAGGCGCAGACGGTGCGCCTCAACTACACCGCCCAGGACGGCGTGACCTATGAGCTGAATCTCATGGACACCCCCGGCCACGTCGACTTCGCCTACGAAGTCAGCCGCAGCCTCGCCGCTTGCGAGGGCGCGCTGCTCGTAGTCGATGCCGCGCAGGGCGTGGAGGCGCAGACGCGACATCATCGGTATCGATGCCAGCGAGGCCGTGCTTGCCAGCGCCAAGTCCGGCATCGGCATCGAGGAAACGCTGGAAGCCATCGTCCAGCGCATCCCCGCCCCCGCGGGCGACCGCAATGCGCCGCTCAAAGCGCTGCTGGTCGATTCCTGGTACGATCCCTACCTCGGCGTCGTCATCCTCGTGCGCGTGATCGACGGGGCCATCAGGAAGGGCCTCAATGTAAAATTCATGCAGGGCGGCACCGAGCACCTGATCGACCGCGTCGGCTGCTTCACCCCCAAGCGCGTGGACCTGCCCGAACTCGGCCCCGGCGAGATCGGCTTCATCACCGCGCAGATCAAGGAAGTGGAGCAGGCCAAGGTCGGCGACACCATCACCACTGTGAAGCAGGGCGCCACGCAGGCGCTGCCCGGCTACAAGGAAGTGCAGTCGGTGGTGTTCTGCGGGCTGTTCCCGGTCGATGCGGCCGATTTCGAGAAGCTGCGCGATTCGATCGGCAAGCTGCGCCTCAATGACGCCAGCTTCACCTACGAGATGGAAACCAGCGCCGCATTGGGCTTCGGCTTCCGCTGCGGCTTCCTCGGCCTGCTGCATCTGGAAATCATCCAGGAACGCCTCAGCCGCGAATACGATCTGGACCTCATCACCACCGCGCCTTCGGTCGTCTACCGTATCCAGCTCTCCAAATCGAAGAGCGAGGAGGCGCAGACCATCGAACTGCACAACCCGGCCGACTACCCCGATCCCAACCGCATCGAGACGATCGAGGAGCCGTGGATCAAGGCCACGATCTACACGCCCGACGAATATCTCGGCGCGATCCTGAAACTGTGTCAGGACCGCCGCGGCATCCAGACCGACCTCACTTACGTCGGCGGCCGCGCGCAAGTGACCTACGAACTGCCGCTCAACGAAGTGGTGTTCGATTTCTACGACCGCCTGAAATCGATCAGCCGCGGCTATGCCAGCTTCGACTACGAACAGATCGGCCTGCGCGAAGGCGACCTCGTGAAGATGAACATCCTCGTCAACGCGGAGCCGGTCGACGCGCTCTCGATGATCGTCCACCGCTCGGTCGCCGAGGAACGCGGCCGCGGCATGTGCGAGCGCCTGAAGGACCTGATCCCGCGCCACCTGTTCAAGATCCCGATCCAGGCCGCGATAGGCGGCAAGGTGATCGCCCGCGAAACCATCGCCGCCCTGCGCAAGGACGTGACCGCCAAGTGCTATGGCGGCGACATCACCCGCAAGAAGAAGCTGCTGGAAAAGCAGAAGAAGGGCAAGGCAAGGATGCGCGAGTACGGGAATGTGAGCATCCCGCAGGAGGCGTTTATTGCGGCGCTGAGGATGGGGGAAGAATAGCGGCGGCGCCTAAACGATAAATGAGGATTGCGCAGTAACCGGAGCGTGGAAGGCAGTCGCGTTGCCGCGGGCGGCTATGACGGCACCGCTGCAGGTGAGGGCATGATGGCTGAGGCTTGCGTGCAACGCTGGGCTCCACGCTCCTCCCCGCAAGTGGGGAGGGAGCCATCCGCAGGAAGGTGGAGGGGGCGTGCAATTTGCAGAACGCTCAAATAGAAAGATGCGAGGGGCCGTCGATACGTTCAGGACTCCTCGCACTCCCTATACTGGCGATGGAACGCCTTGCAGCCTTCGAGCGCTCATCGCCCCGTTGTCATCCCTGCCTCCCCGGGGGGCACCTTCCTAATAGTCCGCAGAAGGTGTTAATTTGATGGAACAGCCGCAGTCCTCTTTCTATTGTAAGTTCTGCGAACTAATATCCTACCTCGCTTGATGCATGATAAACGTATGAATCGCCATATACTGACACTCGAAATTCCAATTGTCCTTGCCCATCGTACTCGAAGGGTAAAGTAAAGCGTTGGAGAACGTTGGCCGCGTTGAATTGTCTACGTGTGATAGTAGTCTTGGCGAACGTCCTGTGGTCGGAATTCCTGTACACATCAATATCGATCAATTTGTTGTTATCGTGCGTATTGTTGTCGACCATCAGTACGAATGTAGCATTTAAATGCCCTGCTGGAAGGCCTGAAACGTAAGGGCCGTACGTGAGCGTGGAATAGCCGCCGGTTGCGGGAATTTGCCAGCCTGTGCCGTTAGCTGTCCCCGAAGCGTGAAAAGTTTGTGGAGCATTAGCATTCCAGATACCAATCGGCGCCGGATGGAGGAC
>JARROF010000251.1:0-3359 GCA_037384205.1 Novosphingobium sp.
ATTGAGATAAAGCCAAACACTGCGAACGGCTTGCGGGCGCTCAATCGCCAAGTAGAAAGATGGGGCATGAACCCTTCGTCGGTTCAATCTGTAACGTATGACGCACAGGGTAATGTCTGGTGGGGATTTGATTTCTAATGAACGCCTTACGCGAACTGATAGCGGGAAACTTTCCTGACGCCGTGAAGGGGTTTGAGCGAGAACTGGCGCTCACTCCCGATGACATCGCGATCGCCGATGGTCTTTCCAAGGCTCTTCAGGGCGCTGGAGACTATCGTCGCGCTCTACCGTATATGGAATGCGTCCATTCATATCAGAAGGCCAACAACCCCGACGCTCCCGGCCAGTTGCTCCCAATGGCCTGTGCGCATTGGTATCTGGATGAGTGCGAGAAAGCGCTTGGGTTGGTCCGCGAGTTGTGTGCCAGTATGTTTGAGGGGGCGATCAGTATGGCACCCGATCAAGCTGGCGGGGCAACCTTCGGGCTTGTTCTGCACTATATGGGCATAACGGCCGGGGACGACCAAAACCGCGATTACGCATTGGATTACCTACGCGCACTCAACGCCAAATACGACAAGCGCCCCACGTTGTTCCGCTACCCAGTGCAGACGGTGAAGCAAATACTTGGGGAACTGAGCTTTGAAGATGCGCTCGAAGGGGCGACTAAGGAGCGGTCACTCCCAGCGGCATACCAAATCGCCAAATCGAACCGGATGGCCTTAGGCGAACTCGGGATTGCCCTCTTCCACGATGGCGTTCTACGTCGGGCCTCTGGTGATGAAGCCGGTTGCATGGAGCGAATGCAGCAGGTGTTTAAGCTTGGCTATCAGACCGAATCGATGCGCTGGCAGTTGGCCCGGCATGAGGTTTTATTGAGCGCAAGATAGAACGTATGGCCCGCCCTGTCTGCAAGGGGGATTTTTGGATTTGGTCTGATCAGTCTGCGTCAACGTATACGGTCTCGTGACCTGGGGTCACGGCCAAGATGGACATCCGCGCGCCTGGAACCACAATAAGCAACTTCGGCATCATGTGCCATTTTATCTTCCGGGTTTTCCGGGCGCCGGTCGACTGTCAGGCCATCTCTGCGATCCTTCCTGCAGACCTCGTTGGCCTACGCGGGGCCTCCACCTAGCCGATCCGTTATACCGCGACGGGGTGTCCGCGCTCGAAACTCGCTCCCTTGCGCAGAGCGGCCCAGGCGATCCGGGACAGCTTGTTGGCGAGCGCCACCACCACGGCATTGCGGTGGACACCGCGCTCGAGCATAGCCTGGAGCCACCGGCCCAGCGGCGTGTCGCTTTGCGACAGCGATGGCAGGGCCGCGCGGGCGCCATGAATGAGCAGCGTGCGCAGATAGGTGTTGCCGCGCTTCGAGATGCCCAGCAAGCGGGGCTTGCCGCCGGTGGTATGCTGCCTGGGGACCAGACCGAGCCAGGCCCCCAAATCGCGGGCTCTGGCAAAGCCACTCGCATCGCCGACGGCCGCCACCAGTGCCGTCGCGTTCAGGGCTCCCACGCCCGGGATCGAGGTCAGACGCCGGGCAGCGGGATCGCGACGCGCAAGCGCAACGAACTCGCCGTTGAGGGCTTCGATCCTGACGTCGAGTTTCGTCCATTCGTCGCGAAGGTCGCTGACCAACTGGCGCATGCGCGGGGATATCGTTTCATCGCTGCCCGCCAGCATGACTTCGACCCCAAGTTCCAGCTTGCGCCGACCCGCTGGAAAAATGATGCCTCGTTCCAGAAGGATTGCCCGCAACTGATTGATCAGGTTCGTGCGCTCCGCCACGAGCCGCGACCGCACCCGGTGCAGTGTCTGGATGTCCAACTGATCCTGTTCCTTCAGGTCGATGAAACGCATCGTCGGACGCGACGCCGCTTCGGCAATCCCTTCGGCGTCGCGGTCATCGTTCTTTTGCGCTTTGACGTAAGGGCGTACGTATTCCGGCGACATCAGTCGGATCTCGTGCCCGTGCGCACGGAACAGGTGCCCGAGGTGATGGGCACCGCAGCACGCTTCCATAGCAACAATGCAGGGCGGCAAGGCCCGCACAAAATCGATCAGTGTTTGCCGACGCATCGATCGGCGTACAATCACAGACCCGCAGGCATCGACGCCCACCACGCTGCATACGTTCTTGCCCAGATCAACTCCAAGGATCGCAATAGACATTGCTCCGCTCCTTCCTCTCTGATGCCGGCAGCATATCCCATGCCGAACAAAAGGGCGGGCCATTCCATAAGCTACGGCACCGTTGGTCCCCTAACTCTTTGCCTACGCATCGTTTTTTGACGAGATTGATGGCACCGTGGGGAGGTTCACGGTGCCATCATGCGGATGGAGCCATGCTTACTCCTCGCCGCGCGCGGCGCGGCCGAGCCTCTTGACGGCGCAGGCCATGTGGGCCTCGACCTCGTCGATGGTGATGCCGAGGCGCCGGGCGATGCGGCGGTAGGGCAGATCGTCGAATTGTGGTCACCGGCCACAAGATGAACTGGCTGGAAAAGCTGGCTTACGATGTCGGTCATCTGTTCAGTGGCGGCTCCGTCAGGCAGACGGCGCCATCCAGCGATCGGGGCACAAGGTTCTATTGGAATTATCAGGCCGCCCGGCAGTATCATCAGCAGGAGGCAAGTCGGCCGGGTTACCGATCTACCGTTTCCGATCAGCAGATATGGAATAACGCCTATCGCCAGGCGGGAAGTCAGGTGAATCGTGAATTCGGTGGCCTGGCCGCATTTGGCCCTGTCTCAGCAGCGACAGCGATCGCGGCCCCGGTCGTCTTGGGTAACAGTCTCCTGGCCCAAGGCGGGACTGCCTTCCTGACGAGTTCAAACGGCGGCGTCGCGACGCGGTATGCCATGGGCCAGGACATCAGTCTTGAAACCTATGCATTGGATGGTGCTGTCGGCACCGCCACGTTCGGCGTGTTCAAGGGATTGGAAGCGGCTATCGGATCCATGCTTGTCGGCCCAGAGGCCGCATTTGGCTCCCGTACGGGCAGCATTGTTGCCGCAGAGAGAATGCGGCGAGAGAAGGAGGATACGCCAGTTCGCAGCGGATCATCGACAGCAACAACCTCGATGACCTGTTCCAGAGTCACGCACTTGATAGTTCCAGCCCGGCCAGTCCATTCATTTCCGTGACGACCGATCCTAACGTGGCTCGGAATTTTGCTGGGCCGAACGGCGTAGTGAACGAGTTCCGAATTCCGGTTTCTCGTGCCACACCCAACCCGTTCAACAACTATGTCGTGCGCGCTGGACCGGGTGGCAAATTGGTACCAGAAGCTGAATTTTTGGTGCCGAACTATATTCGTCCGAGCGAATTTGTACGCAGACCATGAGCATAGA
>JARROF010000252.1:0-3695 GCA_037384205.1 Novosphingobium sp.
CCGCGCTGTTCTATGGCGATTCGATGATTACACCTGCGGTTTCGGTGCTCTCGGCGGTGGAAGGTCTCACGGTCGTCCAGTCGAACCTGCAACCGTTCGTCCTGCCGATCGCGCTGATCCTGCTGATCGGCCTGTTCCTGCTGCAAAAGAGCGGAACGGCCAAGGTAGGCGCGCTTTTCGCGCCGGTCATGGTGTTCTATTTCGCCACGCTGGCGCTGCTGGGCGTTTATCATCTGGTGCAGCTGCCGCATGTGCTGGTGGCGCTGAACCCGTGGTACGCGATCCAGTTCTTCATGACCGACAAGATGCTGGGTTTCCTGGCGCTCGGCTCGGTTGTGCTGGCCGTGACCGGTGCCGAGGCGCTCTATTCGGATATGGGGCACTTCGGGCGCGGCCCGATGCGGCTTTCGTGGTTCGGCTTCGTCATGCCGTGCCTGCTGATCAACTATTTCGGTCAGGCCGCGATGATCCTCGGCCTCGATGATGCCTCCGCAGCCGAGGCGATGGAGAACCCGTTCTTCAATCTCGCACCCGACCAGTGGCGCCTGCCGCTGGTGATCCTGGCGACCTGCGCCACTTTCATCGCCAGTCAGGCCGTGATTTCGGGCGCATTCTCGATCACCCATCAGGCGATGCAGCTCGGCTTCATCCCGCGTCTGTCCACTCGCCACACCAGCGAGCATGAGGTGGGCCAGATCTACATCCCGTTCGTCAACTGGGCCTTGATGACAGGTGTGATCACGCTGGTCTTCGTGTTCCAGAACTCGTCGAACCTCGCCTCGGCGTATGGTATCGCCGTTACGGGTGCCATGCTGATCGATACTTGTCTGATGGCGGTGCTGCTGATCGTGTTGTGGCGCTGGAAGCTGTGGCTGGCGATTCCGGTGATTGTCGCGGCCTTCCTGGTCGATGGCACGTATTTCGCCGCCAACGCCACCAAGATTCCCGATGGCGGCTGGTTCCCGCTGCTCATCGGCGGCGTGGCCTTCACGCTGCTGACAACGTGGAACAAGGGCCGCAAGCTCATGCGCGACCGCATGACCGAGGCCGCGCTGCCGCTGAACGTCTTCGCCAAAAGCGCCCACGGCAGCGCCGCGCGCGTGCCGGGCACGGCGATCTTCATGGCCTCCAGCAATATCGGTGTGCCCTCGGCGCTGCTGCACAACATCAAGCACAACAAGGTTCTGCACGAACGTGTGGTGGTACTGACGATCGAAGTGCAGGACGTGCCCTACGTCGAACCGGCGGATCGCTACGAAGTGATCGATCTGGGGCAGGGTTTCTACCGCATGACGCTGCGCTACGGCTTCATGGAGGAGACCGATGTGCCCCACGGGCTGGCGCATGCGCCGATGTGCGGGGGGCCGTTCGAGATGATGAAGACCAGCTTCTTCCTCTCGCGCCAGACGCTGCTGCCTTCGGAAAAGCCGGGCATGGCGATCTGGCGCGAAAAGCTCTTCGCGTGGATGATGCGCAATGCGGCCAGCGCGATGGAATTCTTTCGCCTGCCCACGAATCGCGTGGTGGAACTGGGAAGCCAGCTTGAGATTTAGCTCCGTTATGCCGCTGGTTTGCGGAATCGGAAGACGAAGCGGTCTGTCTTGAAGCGAATGGCGGGATCAAAAACCAGCTTGGTGTGATCGTCTTCCGGATTTGCGAGCATGTCGCTTGACGCTTCGAGTGTGAAGCCCGCGGCAAGGAAATCCCGCTTTACCACTTCCGGATCGATGCGGTGCAACTTGTCGACGGTGGCGCGCGTGTCGCCGGGCAGACCGACATGATCGATCACGCCAACGATACCGCCCGGCCGCGTTGCGGCGTAGAGCGCCTTGACGAAATCGGCCGGTTCGATCCGGGACAGGTGGTATTTCTCCGATTCCCAATAGAGATCGTGATAGCTCAGATTGATGATCGAAAAATCAAAGCTGTCAGGCGCGGGAGAAAACGACGTGAACGGATAGCTGCTCCAGGTGATGGCAGGCCATTTTTCAGGCAGCCTGGCCCAGAGTTCCTCGCTTTGGGGACCCATGTGGAATTCACTGGGGTCCAGGGCGGTTACCTTGCCTTTGGCCCCGAGCATATCCGACATGATTTGAGCCCAATAGCCCTGGCCGGTCATGATGTCAGCGGCTTGCATGCCTGGTTCCAGCCCGAGGAAAGCCAATATTTCCGCAGGTTTGCGGCTCTCGTCCAGATTACGGGCTTCGTCGTCGCGACGTGGATCGGCCAATGCGGCGGTGACGCTGGGCGGCGCGAAGTCCCGGGCAAATGCGGACGTGGAAGCAACGGCAAGACAGGCGCCAAGCAGAACTGGTGATAGCGAACGCATAAAAGCCCCCTCCATTTACGGTATCGTGCGAGAGCGTGCGCCGGGCTTCCTCCCGAGGCAATAGCGCAGATCGATTGTTGTAGTGCGTTGATCGAAAGCCTGTTCGGCTCCAGATGGCACTTGCTGCTCGAGAAAGGTCCTGTAACAGGTCCTGAGCCTGGCCAATATCGCTACGAAAAACTTGACACATATAACCATATGGGTTATATGGCGCAGCATCCTGAGGGGTGATGTACACGCCTTGATGGTGTTTCGGGCCGGTGCCGCGGGCTCGGGTGTGGCAGACAAGCCGCGGCCGTGCAGACAGCGTCCGGACCGGATCGGTTCATTCGCGATTCTGGCAACCCGTTCCCTCCTTCGGACCGGAGCGGTATCCCGGTAATCCCATGGGGCGGCCCGTTTGCGAGCCCGCTATGCCGCCTGGAACCGGTCCATCAGGGCCGAGCCGGACTGTCGCTGCTGCTATCCGGCCATTCGCAAGAGACAGCAGACCCATGCCGTGCCCCTGCAAGGGCGCCCCGGCACCGGCCCGATGTCTTTCGTGCCTTCGCATGCCTTACGGGCGTTATCCCGCGTTCGCCGGCGGGCGTTCCGCTGTGCCCTCTTGCCTCGTGCGGGACAAAGGCGGCAGAGGTATGCGGACTGCCCATGCCCAAAGGACGCCTTCCCCATGATCCATCCGCTCCGCTGGCCGGGAACATGCTTTTCGTACTTGGCAGCATCCTGTTTCTGCCCTCCATGCGAGTCTGGCAGACATTCGGCGCGTGGATGTTCATAGCCGGTTCCGCGCTGATGCTGGTGGGGGCGCTGGGCGAACTGCTCAAGCAGGTGTTGAAACCGCATCATCGGGTGCGGGGGCCGACAACATGAGACGCTTCGCCCGGTCACAATCCCTCGACTTCGCTTGGGACGAAGGGGCATCGTTCGACGTATGAGGCCGCAGATATCGGCCTGAAAGTCTATTCCGGGCGTATTTCACATTGCCCGTACCCAAGGGCAGCCATCTCGCGATGGGCGGGAAAACGCCGGGGAGGGCCGCGCGGGATCAATCGTGCGGCGGGTTCTCGATCACTTCTTCCTTCGCCTCCTCGCCCATGCCGTGTTTCAGCACCATGGGAAGCTGGGAGAAGGTGAAGACGAAGGACAGCACCGTGAAGCCCCAGAGCTTGGCCTGCAGCCAGGTTTCGAAGCTCACCGTATAGACCAGAACGGTGTTGAGCACGGCGAGCAGCAGGAAGAACCAGGCCCAGTTGCGCGAAAGCTTCATCCAGCCTTCCTCGTTCAGCCCCTCGAAGGCGGACTGGAGCAGGACCTTGAGCATCGGTTTGCCGCGCCACAGCCCGAAGAACAGCACGCCTGCGAACAT
>JARROF010000253.1:0-3016 GCA_037384205.1 Novosphingobium sp.
GTCGATCTTGATCTTGTCGAAGGGAAAGGCGTGCAAGGTATCCAGCGAGGAATGTCCGGTGCCATCATCACCGATAAACTGCGCGCACTGCATTGCCTGCGCCAGTTCAAGGCCATGGGCGTCAGCGTGGCTATCGATGATTTCGGCACCGGACATTCCTCGCTGGATACCTTGCACGCCTTTCCCTTCGACAAGATCAAGATCGACAAGTCGTTCCTGCAGCGGGCGGAAAGCAATCCGCAGGCACTGGCGATCATCCGCACGGTCCTGTCGCTCGGCTTCACTCTTTCGATCCCGGTCCTTGCCGAAGGCGTCGAGACCGAGAGCCAGCTTTACATGCTCGAAAACGAAGGATGCGACGAAGCCCAGGGGTACTATTTCGGCCGCCCCGGCGCCGCGCCGAGTCTGGATCTGCCCGACGCCGTCAATTTCTGACTGCCAACCATGCTGCTACGGATTGTCCCCTAAGGGGGTGAAAAATCCGCCTCAATGTTCATCCGCGTTGGGATCATTTTCCCATAAGCGACTGCAAGAAATTGCAATTTACCCCCATTTCGGTGGTTAAAAATTAACATTCCCCCCATAGCGTCACTCGCATCATGAGGGGTCAACGTGCATCGTCGGTTTCCTGAAGAACAGTCCGGTCTGGTCGTCGGCGAACACGCCATGCAGTCGCTCGAACTGGCGCTGCAGGCAGCATCGCGGGCGGAAAAACGGCTGCGTGAATCGATAGAGGCGCTCCCCCACGGCATTGTCTTTCTTGATGAGGACGGCCGCTACATTCTCTGGAACGAACAATACGCCGAGATCTACAGCCGATCCGCCGACTTGCTGGAGCCCGGTGTGAAGCTCGCCGACACACTGCGCATCGGGGTCCAGCGCGGCGACTACCCCGAAGCGCTCGGCCGTGAGGAAGAATGGATCGCCAGCCGCCTCGAACTGCTGCAACAGCCCGGAAGCCGGCACGAGCAATGGCTTTCCAATGGCCGCTGCATCATGATCGAGGAACGCAGGATCGAGGGATGCGGCACGGTCGGCATCCGCGTCGACATTACCGATCTCAAGCAGAAGGAAGAGAACTTCCGCCTGCTGTTCGAGCGCAACCCGCTGGCGATGCTGGTCTACGACCGCGACAGCGGCATCATCCGCGCCGCCAACGAAGCGGCCTGCGCCTTGTTCGGATACGCGCGCCCTGAAATGGCGGGCCTTGCCGCGCAGGCCCTATTTCCAGAATCGCTCTGGAACAAAGCATCCGAGATGCTGGCGGTCGACCAGTCCGATACCAACGAGTTCTGGCAGATGCTGCGCCGCGACGGATCGGGTGTGGACGTCGTCGTTGCCACCCGGCTCTCCCAGCTTGAGGGCTATCCCGCCACGATCATCTCGATCTTTGACATGACCGAGCGCCGCCGCATCGAGCAGCGCATGGAGCACATGGCCCGGCATGACGAGCTGACCGGACTTGCCAACCGCGCCCACTGCCGCGAGCGCCTGTACGAAGTGCTGGATCAGACCGAACACGGCGGCACCATTACCATCGCGCTGGTCGATCTCGATCACTTCAAGGCCGTGAACGACACTTACGGCCATCTCTTCGGCGATGTCGTACTGAAAGACACCGCCGCGCGCATGCTCAGTCTGCTGCCGCCCGATGCCCTGCTCTGCCGCATCGGCGGCGACGAGTTCGCCATCATTTTCTGCCGTTCCAGCCTGATGCAGGCGGAACTGGTGGCCAAATCCATCATCGCCGCGATGTCCGATCCGTTCTTCGTACACGGGCACCTGATCCATATCGGCGCGACCGTGGGCTTTGCCTCTTCCCCCTACGACAGCCGCGATCCCGAGACGCTGCTGCGCTACGCCGATCTGGCGCTCTATGCCGCCAAGGGCGAACAGCGCGGCATTTGCCGGGCTTTCGAGGCTGGCATGGACGCCGCCGCGCAGGAAAAGAACCAGCTCGAACAGGATTTCCGCGCCGCCATAAGCCATGGCGAACTGGAAGTGCACTACCAGCCGCTCGTCTCTCTCTCCACCGGGGAAGTGGAGTGCTATGAGGCACTGCTGCGCTGGAACCATCCGCGCCGCGGCGTGGTGCCGCCTGACGTCTTCGTCCAGCTGGCCGAGGAAATGGGCCTGATCGACCAACTCGGCCGCTTCGTGCTGTTCGAGGCCTGCAAGGAAGCCGCGCAATGGCCCGAACACATCAAGATAGCGGTCAACGTCTCACCGCTGCAGTTCCGCAACGGCAAGCTGCTCAGCACCGTCATCAACGCCCTGTCCGCCTCGCGGCTCAATGCCGAGCGGCTGGAACTGGAGATCACCGAGGCCGTGCTGATGGAAAAGGGCCCGCGCACGGCCGCGATCATCCGCAACTTGCGCGCCTTCGGCATCGGCATCTCGCTCGACGATTTCGGCACCGGCTATTCCTCGCTCAGTTACCTGCTCAATTATCCTTTCACCAAGATCAAGATCGACAAGGCCTTCATCCTCAACCTGCACCGCGAAGCCAATTCGCGCGCCGTGATCCGCGCGGTGATCGGGCTCGGCAAGAGCCTTGGCCTCACCGTCGCCGCCGAAGGCATCGAACGCGAATCCGAACGCGACTACTTGCGCGACGAAGGCTGCACGCAAGGCCAGGGTTACTTGTTCGGCAAGCCCGAACACGCCCGCACGCTGACCGTTCCGGGCAAGCGCGGGAACTGACGAGCCGCTTCGGGAGCCGACGGCCCATCGCCTCTTGCACTTCACGGGCCTGTGCCCAACCAAGGACACGGACAACGCACGCGCGATTCCCGACGCTCCGGAGCCTGCCTGATGAAAGACATCGCCACCCTGACGATGAACCCGACGATCGATGTCTCCTACGACATCGCCAGAATGCACCACACCCACAAGATGCGCACCGAAAACGAATGGTATGCACCCGGCGGCGGCGGCATCAATGTGGCGCGGGTGTTCACGCGGCTGGGGGGCAATGCCCGCTGCTATTACCTATCGGGCGGTGCCACCGGCCCCG
>JARROF010000254.1:0-2997 GCA_037384205.1 Novosphingobium sp.
CGCTCGACGGTGGCTTCCATGTCCCACTTGCGACGCTTGAAGTCGATGTAGCGGTACTTCTGCTTGTGGCCGCCGGCAATGCCGCGCGAAGTCACGTGGCCCTTGTTGTTGCGGCCGCCAGTCTTCGTCTTGCCTTCGGTCAGAGCCTTGACGGGCTTGCCCTTCCACAGCGACGACTTGTCGACGAGGACCAGGCCGCGACGGGCGGGGCTGGTCGGGTTGTAATGCTTGAGTGCCATCGGATCAGCCCTGTACGCCTTCGGTGATGTCGATCGGCTGCTCGCCTTCGGCCAGCGTGACGATCGCCTTCTTCACGTCGCTGCGGCGGTATTCCTTACCGCGCCAGCGCTTGGTCTTGCCCTTGGTGACCAGCGTGTTGACGCTCTTGACCTTGCGGCCGAACAGCGCCTCGACGGCAGCCTTGATCTCGGGCTTGCTCGCGGAATCCGCCACCTTGAAAACGACGGCGTTGTTCTCTGAGACCAGCGTCGACTTTTCGGTGATGTGCGGCGAGAGGATCACGTCGTAATGACGGATATCCACGTCCTGTGTCTTAGCCATTGAAACGCGCCTCCAGCTTTTCGACCGCGGCACGCGTCAGCACCAGCGTATCATGCTTCAGGATGTCATAGACGTTGGCGCCGATGGCGGGGAGCACGTTGACACCGGCGATGTTACGGGCAGCGCGGGCGAAGTTGTCGTTTACCGCTTCACCGTCGATCACCAGCACCTTCTTGCCGAAACCCGCCTTGGCGAGCTGACCGGCCAGCGCCTTGGTCTTGGCGTCGCCGTCGAGCGTGTCGACGATCACGAGACCGTTCCGGGCCTTGGCCGAAAGAGCCATCTTGAGGCCAAGAGCGCGAACCTTCTTGTTCAGCGAGACGTCGAACTCGCGGCGGCGTGCACCATGAGCCTTACCACCGCCGATGAAGACCGGGGCCTTGCGGTCACCGTGGCGAGCCGTGCCGCCGCCCTTCTGGCGACCCCACTTCTTGCCGGTGCGCGCAACGTCGGAACGTTCGCGGGTAGCCCGGGCGATGCCGCGGCGGTTTTCGAGCTGCCAGGTCACGACACGGTGCATGATGTCCGCGCGCGGTTCGAGACCGAACACGGCATCCGAAAGGTCGATGTCGCCGTCACCGGCAGTGCCATCGAGGTTGAGGACTTGAACCTTCACGACTTAGCCCTCCTGGCCTTCGGTCGCGTCGACAGCCGCAGTGTCTTCCGCGGGGATGTCGGCAGCAGCCGAGTCATTGCTGTTGGCGGCCTGCTTCAGACCGGCGGGATAGGGAGCCTCGGCGTGACGGGCGACCTTGACGGCGTCCGAAACCGTGAGCCAGGCATTCTTCGCGCCCGGAACCGAACCCTTGACGAAGATCAGGCCGCGCTCGTCGTCCACACGGACGATTTCGAGGTTCTGCTGCGTGCGCTGACGGTCGCCCATGTGACCGGCCATCTTCTTGTTCTTGAAGACCTTGCCCGGATCCTGGCGGTTACCCGTCGAACCGTGCGAACGGTGCGAGAGCGACACACCGTGGGTGGCGCGAAGGCCGCCGAAGCCCCAGCGCTTCATGGCGCCCTGGAAGCCCTTACCCTGGGTATGCCCGGCAACGTCGACCAGCTGACCCGGCACGAAGTGCGAGGCGGCAATGGTCGCGCCGACGTCGAGCAGTGCATCGTCAGCGACGCGGAACTCGGCAACGCGCATCTTGAGCGGCACTTCCGCCTTGGCGAAGTGCTCACGCTGCGGCTTGGCAACATTTTTCTGCTTGGCTTCGCCGGCACCGAGCTGAACCGCGACGTAACCGTCACGGTCGGCGGTGCGGACCGAAACCACCTGGCAGTCTTCCAGGGCCAGAACGGTAACCGGCACGTGCCGTCCGTCTTCCTGGAACAGTCGGGTCATCCCGACTTTCTTGGCGATCACGCCGGTACGCATGACCTGTACTCCTTACAGAGGCCTGCCCGGGCCCATCCCGAACAGGCGTGTCCAGCCCAAATTGTGATGCATGCCCCGTCCGGGCTGGGTGCTCCCTAGCCAGCCTTTTGCAAAGGCCTCTGGAAGCGAGACGGGGGACGCATTCCCGGCACTTGGCCCGAAGGCGGCGCCGGAGGTATCCCTTGTGTCCTCCCTCGGTTTCCCTTGGAGGCTCTGTCTCTGCGGGTTTCTCCCCGCAAAGCCGATCTCGAAGATCGACAAGGTCATCTGAACCCGAAGGTTCGAATATCGCTCCGGCCATTTAAAGTCCGACCGGAAAGGACCGAGGGAGCCGCTGAAAGGCAGCCCCGCTTGCTGGATCAGGCCAGCTTGATCTCTACGTTCACGCCAGCAGCCAGGTCGAGCTTCATCAGCGCGTCGACAGTGGCGGCGTTCGGCTGCACGATGTCCAGCAGACGCTTGTAGGTGCGAACCTCGAACTGCTCACGCGACTTCTTGTCGATGTGCGGACCGCGGTTCACGGTGAACTTCTCGATCTTCGTCGGCAGCGGAATGGGGCCCCGAATGAGCGCGCCGGTGCGGCGGGCGGTGTCAGCGATTTCGCCAGTAGCCTGGTCGAGTACGCGATGGTCAAACGCCTTGAGGCGAATGCGGATGTTCTGAGCTTCCATTACCTACTACCGATGAGAAAGAGCCAAGGGGCATTCACCCCAAACAAATTCGAAGCGCGCCCCTACACCGCGCTCCGGATTCGCGCAAGGGCCGATTGCGGGAAAATTTCGGAATTCTGCGGTGTCCCGCCTCCCTCGCCCCTCCACGTAAGGAAATGATTCAGGCGCACGCCACAGCGCACGATTCTAAAGGCACCTTACAGCAGAGGCCCGGCCATGGAGCCACCGGCGCCTCCGCCCCTCATGAACCGCGCTGCCTACCTTTGCTTCTTCTTGCCGAGCGCGGCGTTGAAGTCCGGGACCTTGTTGGCAACCCAGCCCAGGAACTTTTCGATCCGCGGATCGAGTTTCAGAAGATCCACGTCCAGCCCGTAGCGCTGCAACTCC
>JARROF010000255.1:0-3348 GCA_037384205.1 Novosphingobium sp.
GGTCCTGTTCGATGCGGTTGTTCATGTACCGGCTCTGCCGGACCTTGAGTGGCGCTGTGTCCGGCCGGGTCCGCATCCGCACCTCGGCGTGGCATGTCCGGGCGGCTTCCAGGTTCGTCGGTTCTGTCGCAAACTTTGGGCTTTCCCGCATTTGGGTCTTTGACATTGTGATTTACGCAGCGAGGCTGTCGAACTGGTCTGCGAGGGACGGATTTCGGGCGTTGTTGGCGTGTACCATCTGCCCCTTGCGGATCATGTGAACGAGTTCGATGCCGCCCAGGATGACAGCGGCCGTGCGCTCTGACTTGAAGCCGAGCATCGGGCGAATGCGGCGCTTGATGCGCCTGTGGTCCTGTTCGATGCGGTTGTTCATGTACCGGCTCTGCCGGACCTTGAGTGGCGCTGTGTCCGGCCGGGTCCGCATCCGCACCTCGGCGTGGCATGTCCGGGCGGCTTCCAGGTTCGTCCCTCGGCGTGGCATGTCCGGGCGGCTTCCAGGTTCGTCTGGCTGCCGTCGATGGTAATCTGCATGGGCAGACCATGGCGCGCATAGGCCCTGCGGAAGAAGCGCTTGGCGTCCTTGAGATTGCGCGTGCGCGAGAACAGGAAATCGACCGCAGCGCCGGCCTTGTCGATCGCCCGGTACAGGTACATCCACTCGCCCTTCACCTTGATGTAGGTTTCGTCCACGTGCCACTTTCCCATCACAGGCCGCTTGCGCGCGTTGAACGCCCCGAGCAACTGCGGTGTGTAGCGTACAACCCAGCGGTGGATCGTCGAATGATCCGGTCTGATGCCGCGCTCAGCCATCATCTCCTCCAGGTCCCGAAGGCTCAAGGCATAGCTCAGGTACCAGCGCACGCACAGCAAGATCAGCTCACCCTGAAAATGCCGACCTTTGAACACCTTGAACCCACTCCCGCCGTACCAAACCGCACCCCATAGCCAACCGGCCGAAAGTTTGCGACAGAACCGGAGAGGAGAAGCTCATCAACGCCGTCGAACGCGGCACCATTCCACACTCGATTGCAATGGAAATCGCCAGAGCAAAGGAGGGTGAAGTCCAGAACGCGCTGGCGGAGGCCTATGAGCAGAACAAGCTGCCAGGGAATCAGGTCCTTGCGATCCGCCAGATCATCGAACAACGCAAGGCGAGTGGTAAACAGATCCACCGCGGTTCAGGCAAGGACGTGCAAAAGCGGCGTGTGAGTTCCGAAAGTCTGATCCGCTCCTATCAGCGCGAAACCGAACGTCAGAAGCTGCTTATCAAGCGTGCGTCGCTGGCCCGCAGTCGGCTGCTCTTCGTCACCAATGCCATGCGCCGCCTGCTGGCCGACGATCACTTCGTGACGCTGATGCGTGCCGAAGGCTTGATCACCCTGCCGGAACCTTTGGCCGACCGGATCGGCGCGGTCCCGTCATCATGAACGAACGGGTGAAGATCGCCTTCGAGCAGAATGTGATCACCGTCCCGCTCGATCGGCTGTTGCCAACCAAGCGCCTGCCTCAGGGACTTGAGGCGAGCGTCAAATATCGGCGTATCGCGGCTTCGGTCGGCGAAGTCGGAGTGATCGAACCACTGTCTGTCGTACGCCAGAAGGGCGGCACCTATCTCATACTGGATGGGCATGTCCGGCTCGCGGCTTTGCGTGCGCAAGGTGCGCGCGAGGCGCAATGCATCCTTGCCCATGACGACGAAGGTGTAACCTACAACAAGCGGGTCAACCGGCTGGCAGTGATCCAGGAGCACTATATGATCGTGCGTGCTCTGGAGCGCGGTGTTTCCGAAGAAAAGCTCGCGCGGGCGCTCAATGTCGACACCAAGGTCATCCGCCAACGCCGCCACCTGCTCAACGGAATCAGCCAGGAGGTGGCCGAACTGCTCAAGGACAAGCCTGTCGGACACGTGGCATTTCAGAAACTGCGCAAGATGAAGCCGATCCGTCAGTTGGAGGTCGCCGAACTCATGATCTCGGCGAACAATTTCACCGCTGCCTATGCCAAGGCGCTGCTCGTCACCACGAAACCGGACGACCTCCATAAGCCCGACCGGCACGGCAAGGCGACCGGCCTGTCTTTTGAGCAGATGGAACGGCTCGAACGCGAAATGTCGGAACTCAGCACCGATTACAAGGAACTGGAAATGTCATACGGCGACGACATGCTGGTTCTGGTCGTCGCATCGGGTTTCCTGGAGCGCATGCTTTCCAGACCTGAAATCGAGCACTTCCTGGAAAGCCGGCACCCCGAGTTTCTCGAGAACTTCCGATCAATCGCCCAGGCGACCGCGCTCGACCAGCCATCGGGCGTAAGCTGACCAATTGCTCAATGGG
This sequence comes from Novosphingobium sp., assembly GCA_037384205.1. GTDB lineage: Bacteria > Pseudomonadota > Alphaproteobacteria > Sphingomonadales > Sphingomonadaceae > Novosphingobium. Next base: position 2,334 of record JARROF010000255.1, read on the forward strand.
GACCGGGCCCCGAAAGCGCCGGGACCGTCGGAGAAGCCGCCGCGCGGGGCGGATCAAGGGCGGTGGCGGGAACGGCGGCGACCCCGCAGCAAGCCCGCTAGGCCAGTCACCATAGGACTGGCCGCATGCCGCATGTCTGGGAAGGGCAGGCCCTGGGGCGCGTCGGTTCCCTCTAAGCCCGCCGCGCCGGGCCGCAACGCGCGGCAAGCCGCACTTACCTTCTCCTTACGGATGCGCCCCGGCTCTTTGCGCGGAAATGACGATAACCCGAAAAGAACGCGCAGAGCCTGCGGAGAGTTCCTCAGTCTCCGCCGACCCGCTCTATCTGTGCGCCCGCCAGAGCCAGCTTTTCTTCCAGCCGTTCGTAGCCCCGGTCGAGGTGATAGAGGCGGTGAACCTGAGTCTGCCCCTCTGCGGCAAGGCCGGCGATGACAAGGCTCATCGAAGCACGCAGGTCCGTGGCCATGACTTCCGCGCCGTGGAGTGTGTCCACGCCGTGAACAATCGCGGTGCGCCCTTTGGTCTCAATATGCGCACCCATACGGTTGAGTTCCGGCACGTGCATGTAACGGTTCTCGAAGATCGTCTCGGTCAGGACACTCGATCCTTCCGCACGGCACAGGAGTGCCATGAGCTGCGCCTGCATATCGGTGGCAAAGCCCGGATAGGGGGCCGTCGAGAGGGTGACCGGATGCAGCTTGCCCTCAGCAGCGACATGAAGTCCGCCCGCGACCGGATTGACATGCACCCCGGCATCGCGCAGCGCCTGCACAGTGGCTGCCATGTCCTCGATCTTCGCCCCCTTGAGCGTGACCTCCCCGCCGGTGATCGCCGCGGCGCAGGCGTAGGACCCGGCCTCGATCCGGTCGGGCATGACCATATATGTCGCGCCATGCAGCCGCGGCACGCCGTGGATCGTAAGGTCGGACGTTCCGATCCCCTCAATCTCGGCCCCCATCGCGACGAGCAGATTGCACAAGTCCACGATCTCCGGCTCGCGCGCAGCGTTGTGCAG
>JARROF010000255.1:3373-5018 GCA_037384205.1 Novosphingobium sp.
TTGCACAAGTCCACGAACTCCGCCTCGAGCGCAGCGTTGTGCAGCGTCGATTTGACCCGCGCGGTCACGGCCGCCATGACTGCGTTCTCTGTCGCGCCTACGGAAACGACAGGGAAGGAATAACGCCCGCCCGGCAATCCTCCGTCAGGCGCAACAGCTCGCACATAGCCTGCCGCCAGTTCGATGTGCGCACCGAAGGCTTCCAGCGCCTTGAGGTGCAGGTCGATCGGGCGGTTGCCGATCGCGCAGCCCCCGGGCAGCGACACCGTCGCCTCTCCCATGCGGGCCAGCATCGGACCCAGCACCAGGATCGAGGCGCGCATCTTGCGGACGAGATCGTAGGGTGCGATCGAACTGGTGATGCGCGTGGCCTGCAACGTCATCACGCGGCCGAAATCTTCCGGCCGCGAACCGGCAATCATGGTCGACACGCCGAACTGATTCATCAGGTGCTGGAAGCCATCGATATCGGCAAGGCGCGGCAAGTTGCGCAGCGTCAACGGCTCTTCGGTCAGCAGCGCACAGGGCAACAGCGTAAGCGCTGCATTTTTTGCTCCCGAAACGGGAATAGTACCTGAAAGGCGCTTTCCGCCTTCTATAATGATCTTGTCCATCTCTTGCCATTTAGCGGGAAACGCGAACACGGCAACGGGGTGGCGAGCCGAAGCGGCGGATATGACGGAGCCTGTTATATTGTCCGCCACCGGTTGCGCAGTAGTGGTTAAGCGTCTTTAACCGGAGCGAGCGTGCAAGGCGCAACGCAGAGGGTAACGTACAGGTCCATGAGCGATTCGAACTTCCGCAGGCCCGTCCGCAAGGCCGTGTTCCCGGTTGCCGGGCTGGGTACGCGCGTCCTGCCTGCCACCAAGGCCATCCCGAAGGAGCTTCTGCCCGTCGTCGACCGGCCGCTGATCCAGTATGCCGTGGACGAGGCGCGCGAGGCGGGGATCGAGGAATTCGTATTCGTCACCGGCCGCGGCTGGGCCATGCGGTGTGGTGCGCGCGCGCGGTCACCGGCAACGAACCTTTCGCGATCTTCCTGCCCGACGAGCTGATGTACGGCTCGCCCGGCTGCATGGCGCAGATGATCGAGGCTTACAACGAAGTGGGCGGCAATCTCGTCTCGGTGCTGGAAGTGCCGGTGGAGGAAGTCTCCAGCTACGGCGTGATCGCGCCCGGAGAGAGCCGGGGCAATCTCACCGAGGTCAAGGGGCTGGTGGAAAAGCCCAAGGTGGCGGACGCACCGTCGAACAAGATCGTCTCGGGCCGCTATATCCTCCAGCCGGAGATCATGGATCTGCTGGCGGGTCAGGGCAAAGGGGCAGGCGGCGAGATCCAGCTGACCGATTCGATGGCCCGGCTGATCGGCGAGCAGCCCTTCCACGCCGTCACGTTCAACGGCCGCCGGTTCGACTGCGGATCGAAAGTCGGTTTCGTCGAGGCTACCCTTGCCATTGCCCTCGACCGCAAGGACATGGGCGACGAAGTGCGCGATATGGCCAGGAAATTGCTCGGCTGACGAATACGGGGGGCTTTGGCAACGAGGATCCGTGGCTGCGGTGTTTCCTCGGTCGGACCTGTTGTGGTTCGGGGGCGAAGTCCGTTAGGCTCCGTTTATGATCCTGGCCTGGCTCCAGTTCCTCGC
>JARROF010000256.1:0-5174 GCA_037384205.1 Novosphingobium sp.
CGCGAGCTGGAAGCCGGAATGCCGGTTATCTCCAGACTGCAACTGCTGGATCTGGAGGCAAAAAGAATCCGGGTCTATCAGGAGCTTTTCCATGCAGAAGAAGGTTGGCTCTCCGCCACATCAGAACAGATGTGCCTGCATGTCGATATGAGCGTGCGGAAAGTGGTGCCGTGGCCGGAAGATATCTTGAGCGAATTGAAGGCGCTTTACGAGGCGCAAAAAAACCTGCCCACCCCATCACGGGCAGGCCGGAGCATTGCCATCAAGCACAAGAAAAGCTGATATTCTTGGCTGGTTCCAAAGCAGGTGAACGGTCTCACCTGCAATGAAACAGACACGAGGGCGTGTGCTCATAAACGGGCAAGCACCGATGACCGCGTTCGGCGGAACCTTCCGAAAGCGGTCAATCAACCACACAGGTCAGCTGTGTGGACTTTTCCGCGTTTGCCCTCCTGCACAGAGCAAGCGGTCTACGACCCGGAACGGACATATACCCACGATGGCGTCAGGCGGATCGGTGCGGCGATCCGATGCTTCGATCACCGCTTCCAAAACGGATCGTGCCGGAAAGAATTTGAGAGAAACCCCATAAGCAGGGAGATCCGTCGAACCCCCCGCAAGTCCGGATGCGTCAGCACCCAAAGGCAGTTTGGGGGCACCGACGAAAATGTAAAACACCGCATCAGATCGGAACGCCGCATGTCGTCGGGCAAAAGGGCCACGCCGTGTCCGCCTGCTGCAAGGCTGGCAATGGTAGTGAGGTCGTCGCACCGTATTGTCGTCAAAGGCTGTCCGTCGGCCAGAATACCTCCAAAGGCCTGGTGATGCGCCAACATTCCTGCAGGAGCCACCAACCTGTGCCGCGTTAAATCCTTCTCATCAACAAGAGGGCCATACGCCTCCAGGTAAGAAGGTGCAGCGTAAACAGCCCAATCGATGCTCAAAACCCGTCTCCCCCAGAGATGATCCGGCGGGGCATGGGCGACGCGCAAGGCAACGTCCGCGCTGCGGTTGGACATGTTCAATTCCTGATTGGAGACCAGCAGCTCAACCAGAATGTTCGGATGCGCTTTCGCGAAGTCGGCCAGGTAGCGCGGAAGTACAGTGTCGGAAAAGCTGCGCGGCGCCGTCAGGCGGACCGTACCCTCGGCGCCTTCGTCCCGACCCGCGACCCGCCTGTCTATCTCTTCGAAAGACCGGGCGATACCACCGCTGATCTCCTGCATTTCGGCACCTGCGTCCGTCAGCACATATCGGCCTTTGACGCGGTCAAACAGTCGGGTGCCCATCTGATTTTCCAGGGCAGACATATGCCGAAACACCGTCGCATGGCTGACACCGAGACGCTCTGCCGTTCTGACCAGGGAACCTGTCTCGCAAACAGCGAGGAATATTCTGATCGCATTCCAGTCCATGGCAGCCATTTCAAATTTGCAATATCTGATGGCAATTTTGGCTATCGAATAAAAATTTGCAACATATTATCTGTGATGCATCACATAAACGAAGCATCTGGAGGTTCAAAATGATTGGATACACGTCACTGGGCACAGCGGATTTGCCACGTGCGGTCGCGTTTTATGATTCCCTGCTCGCCGAACTCGCTGCAAAGCAGGTCATGGCTTTCGACGATTTCATCGTCTGGGCCAATGAGACGGGCGGGCCGGCATTCTCGATACATATCCCCGAGAATGGTAAGCCCTACTCCGTCGGCAACGGCGTGATGATCGCTCTGGCCGCCAAGGACAGGGCTCAGGTTGATGCGGTCCATGCAAAGGCATTGGAGTTGGGCGGCAGCGACGAAGGCAAACCGGGGTTTCGCGCCGAAGGCTTCTACGCAGCCTATTTCCGCGATCCTGACGGCAACAAGCTCAACATCCACCATATGGCGGGCTGAGTGATGGCGGAGCAACGCTACAAGATCGTGGGGCACAGATTGTGCCCCTACGTTCAGCGGGTCGTCATCACTATGTTGGAGAAAAATATCACCTTCGACCGCACGGATATCGACCTGGACGACAAGCCGGACTGGATCTACAGGATTTCGCCCAACGGCCAGGTTCCGGTCGTTCAGGTTGGACACGAAGGCTGGTTGTTCGAGTCTGGCGTCGTTGCCCGTTACCTGGATCGGATTTCGGGTGGTGGTCTGCTGCCGGACGATCCACTCACACAGGCACAACACGAGGCGTGGATGAGCTATGCAGATGGCATGCTGAATATCGTCGCACGCATCATCTATCGCGACGCCGACGCGGGAGCGGTCCAAGACTCAATGACCGATCTGGCCGAACGCCTGAAGGTTGTTCATGCACGCTTTCCACCAAGAGGCTATTTCGCAGGCCCCGAGTTCGGTCTTGTGGATGCGGTGTTCGCAACACTGTTTCGCTATTTCTCCGTGCTCGAAATGGCGTCGAAAGTGAGGTTAGAGGCCGAGCTTCCCAACGCGTTGATTGAATGGTGGGACAAGGTCCGTGGTCGCCCATCCATATCCGCTGCCGTTCCCCAAAACTACAATTTCGAGCTCAAGCGATTTATCGCAGCGAAGAAAAGCCATGCCGGACGCGTGCTGGCGCTGTATTGATTGCGATCCTATATTCGCCACGTCGCGGCGTGACGCGATCTGGCCGCGTTGCATGGTTTTCCGCGCGCGCTGCGAAGACGCAACTTGTCTGTTAAGGGCTCGAAGCGGCCTATCGGCTTGACGGACCGGGCCAAGGTGTCTGGGGGCAACGCAGCCATGCCTTCAACCGGTTTGCCCCACGGTGTCACGCTGGAGTTTGGAAACGCATCCTGACCGCCATCCCGCGCCGGAACATTACTCGGCCATGCACAAGATACTTGTCACCGATTGCGACCGTTTGAGACCGAATGAAGTTCCCCGATGCAGCATTATGACCCACCGCGTGAGAGCGTATTTTGAGCCCATAGACATATGGAAAGATCGAACGGCTTCAACGGATATTTCCAATATCGAATTCGTCGCCCTGATCGCTTCGCTAATGGCGCTCGTAGCATTGGCGATCAACATGATCCTGCCGGCTTATGCCGCCATGACGCAACATTTCGGCCTGACGACACCCACCCGGATCGGGCTCGCCGTGTCCTTGCTCTACGCGGGTCTGGCCGCCGGACAGATCATTTTCGGAACCTTGTCGGACAGCATCGGCCGGAAGCCCGCGATGATGACCGGACTTGGCATTTTCATTCTCGGGACTCTCTTGTCCTGGCTCGCACCAGCTTTTCCCATGCTTATATCCGGTCAGATCATCCAGGGGATTGGTCTGGGAGCCCCGCGCGTTGTCACGATGGCGATCGTGCGCGATCGCTATGAAGGCCCGCTCATGGCGCGAATGATGTCCTTCATCATGGTCGTCTTCGCTTTGGTGCCGATGGTGTCCCCCTATGTCGGCCAGACCGTCATCGCCGCCCTGGAATGGCGCGCGCTCTTCGCGGTCTTCGCGGCTGGGGGCATCTCCGCGGGCCTTTGGTTCGCGATCCGGTTGCCTGAAACCCACCCTGTTTCAAACCGTGCGCCTCTGGCACTCCGGTCCACTCTGAGTATCTTCGGACAAGTGCTAACCAACTGGGCGGCGGTGACGCACGCGGCAGCGCTCGGGATCGTTTCGGGGGCGTATATCGCGTCGCTGAACCTTTCGCAGGATATCCTGCAATTCCAGTATGGGCTGGGATCGCGCTACCCGGTTTTCTTTGCGATGCTGTCGCTGAGCCTTGCGACCGCCTCTTTTATCAACGGACGGGCCGTGATTGCCATCGGCATGGAGCGATTGGTGAAGGCCGGGTTGGTTTGCATATCCGGCCTGTCCGCTGCCCTGGGAACTCTGACGGTAAGTATCCCCAGCGATCCTGCGCTGCCCGCCCTGATCGGCTATCTGATGGCCATGAGTTTCTGCTTCGGCATACTCGTCAGCAATCTGAACGCCATGGCGATGCGGTCTCTGGGGGCAACCGCCGGGACAGGCGCTGCATTGGTCGGCGCTGTGACAACCTTTGTGTCTGTCCCGTTGGCGATTATGGTTGGCAACGCTTATCATGGCTCCGTTCTGCCACTGGTTGAGGCATATGGGCTTTTTTCATTGTTAGGTCTCGCTCTGGTCGCCATCGTGGCAAAGAAGTCAAAGCGCGTCACAGCATGAATTACGCAGATATGGAAACCTTTGTGGCCGTCGCCAGGACGGGCAGCTTTGCAGAGGCGGCCAGGCGGCTGAACATCACAGCCTCTGCCGCCAGCCGGCGCGTAACCCGCCTTGAAGCCATGTTGGCCGTAAAGCTGATCCACAGAACCACACGAGCGCTTTCCCTGACAGAAGCGGGTGAACAGTTTTTGCTGCACGCTCAGTCCGCGATTGCCTCGGCGACCAACGCGGTGGACGCGGCCAAAAGCCATCACGCAACGCCGCAAGGGCATCTCAGCGTCCATGCGCCGATGACCTTTGGCAAATTGCATATCTCTCCGCTGGTCCCCGCATTCTTGCGGCTATACCCGAGCCTGTCGATCAAGCTGTCCCTGAACGACGACGTGCCCGATCTGCTGACCGCTGGGTTGGATGTCGCGATCACAGCGCGCCATATTTCCGTCGGCAGCTACGTGGCGCGGAGGATTGGAACGCTGGCGAGCGTACTCTGCGCGTCTCCGGACTATCTGCGCAATCACGGCCCCGTCACTCACCCGCGCGAGCTGGAAGCGCATAACTGCCTGCACTATGAACATCCCGAAAATGCGTCCTCGTGGACGGTTTCGCGCGGCGACGAGACATTCGAGATCCCGGTCTCGGGCAATATTCGATCCGACAATATCGAGGTTGTCTGCGATGCCGCAAAAGCAGGCATGGGGATCGCGCGCCTGCCGCGCTTCATTGCCGATCCTGAGATTGAAGCGGGCCGCCTCGTTCCGGTGCTTCCGGACTTCTCGATGCCCAAAAGAACACTGTTTGCGGTTTATCCGGACCGACAGCACAAGCCGGCAAAGCTGACCGCGTTTCTGGACTTTTTCATACCCAGATTGGCCGAGTAAGTCAGCGCGGCGGATTCAAAGAGATAGCCCATTTTGCAGCACTTCCGCATCGCTGCGAATATCTGCTGTAGAGATCAGATCAAAACGTCATTTCCGTCCAGGGACTGTTGGAATTTTTCCTTGGGTAGCAGGCGAAAATGGG
>JARROF010000257.1:0-4193 GCA_037384205.1 Novosphingobium sp.
CCCAAGGGTTACGGCCCGCACAAGACGATCTACAACCGGTTCATCCGCTGGAGCCGCCTGGGCGTGACCATCGAGTTCGCGGGCCCAGTCGATCGCGTTGACGAACAGGCCGAGTGGGTTCTTGTGGAGGGAATCGGCCGTTTTCGGCGGCTGCATCGTCATGCTGAGCATAGCCGTCCAGTGCTCAGTCTTCGCGAGACTGCCCCGCTCATAAAGGCTCTGCAAAGATCAGTATTGCTGTTGTCCAGTCCATCATGCCCGCGAGCCTGAACCAGAAAGGCGGAATGACACCGTTCACCGCGCGCCCAACAATGAAATTGCCCGACCAGAACAGAATGACGATGCAGAGCGTGGCGTAGGACCAGAAATCCGTACCACTCGCCGGGGATCGATAGCCCCGCATGTCAGACCAGACCGCGCGCCGCGCTGCCCTCGGCAGGCGCCAGCATGGCGGCAATGTCGTTTAGCGCCCGTTCGAGAGCATCGCGCGAGCGCAGGCCGCCAAGGCACAGGCGGACGCCCGAGGGCGCCACGGCGTCGACGATTGGCCCGTCTGGCGGGGTCAGCGCGATGGAGGCGCGCAGGGCGCGGGCACTCAGCCGTTCGGCATCCAGCATGGTCATCGGCATCCAGACATGCAGGCTGCGCCCTGCCCCCGGCACCGCCATGGCCTCGCCCAGGATCGACGCCGCCAACTGCGTACGTGCCTCGCTTTCCGCGATCACATCGTCGGCGATCCTGTCCGCCGTTCCGTCCTGTTCCCACTGGCTGAAGATCAGACCACCCAGCGAAGGCGGGCTATAGCCAAAGGCCCGGATACCCAGAAGCAGACGATCGCGAACATCCTCGTCATCAGGCGGCAACAGGAAACCAAGCCGCAAGCCGGGCGCAACCGCCTTGGAAACGCCCGCGACCATCAACGTCCTTTCGGGCGCGAGATCGGCAAAGCAGCCCGGCGCCCGGGCATCAGCGAAGACGCGATGGGCATCGTCTTCGACAATCATCAGGTTGTTGGCGCGGGCAACTTCAATGATTTCAGTCCGGCGCGCGGCGTCGAGCGTGATCGTGGTCGGATTCTGCAAGGTCGGGATCAGCACCAGTACCTTGGCGCCAGTCTCACGGGCACAGCGGGCAAGCGCTTCGGGATCGATGCCGCGCTCATCCATGGCAACGCCCCTCAATCGGTAGCCCGCATGGTCGGCCAATGTCCGGATGCCGGGATAAGTCGCGGCTTCGCAGAGGATCGTATCGCCCGGCCGCGCCAGCGCCGCGAAGGCGAGTGCAAGGCCATGCTGCCCGCCGTTGCACTGGATGACCTGATCGGTCGCCGCGCGCATAACGCCATGACGGCGCTTCAGCCAGGAGGCCCCGGCTTCGCGGATCGAGGGCAAGCCTTCGGGCGGCGCATAGTTGACCGCTGTCGCGAGATCGGCGCGCTGGCGCACGCGGGACAGCCCTTCCCCGATCCAGCGCTCGGCGGGATCGAGCGGTGGCACATTATGCGCCATATCGAGTGGGCCGGTGTCATGCGGCGAGGAATGCGGCCTCGCCCGGTCGGCGACGAACGAACCGCGACCGACATGGCTGGAAATGAACCCCCGCCGCTCCGCCTCGACATAGGCCCGGCTGACCGTGCCGACACTCAGCGACAGGCGGTGTGCCAGATCGCGCTGCGGAGGCAACCGGTCACCAGGTGCAAGGCGGCCGTCTCGCACATCACCCTCCAGCGCGGACACAAGACGCTCGTACATCGGCGCACTGCCCTTTGAGATATCCGGCTGCCAGTCCTTCATCACCATCCCCGCGCTATATTGAACCGGTTCAATATCACATTTGACTCATAGTTCAATGATGATCATTCAGCTTCGCAGGAGAACATCATGGACACGAGTCTGCTTGCACCGCTTGCGCTGTACAGTTTCGTCTGCACCGCGACGCCCGGCCCCAACAATATCATGCTCGCCTCTTCGGGGCTGGTCTTCGGATTCCGGCGGACCATTCCGCATATCTTCGGGATCAACTTCGGCTGCGCCCTCATGCTCGTACTCAGCGGGCTGGGCCTTGGCGCGCTATTCGAGGCATGGCCGGTGCTGCGCTGGGCGGTGCGGATCTTCGGCGCCGTCTATCTCGGATGGCTGGCGGTGAAGCTGTGGCAATCGGAAGGCGTCGAACGCCGCGAGGGCGCGCATCCGCTGACCTTCTGGCAGGCGGCCGCCTTCCAGTTCGTCAATCCCAAGGCTTGGGCGATCACCATGCCTGCCATCGCCAGCTTTACCGTGCCCGGTCGACCGCTTGGCCTGCAACTCGGCGTTATCGTAGCAGCCTTTGTGCTGGTTGGCCTGCCCTCTATCGCAACCTGGGCGGCAATGGGCGCAGGGGCCCGCGAACTGCTGGAAAGCCGCAGGGGCATGCTCGTCTTCGTGCGCGTGATGGCGGTTCTGACCGCGCTCACCGCCCTGCTGTTTCTGATTTGAAGGACAACGCAATGAACCGGGAAGACATGGAGAGGTTTGCGGCGAACTGGATCGCTAACTGGAACGCGCGCGATCTCGACGCCATTCTGGCGCATTTTGCCGAGGATGCACGCTTCATCAGCCCCCTCGCTGCGGAAGTAACAGGTTCGCCAGTTATCGAGGGCAAAGCGGCCTTGCGCGCCTATTGGTCAAAGGCGCTGGAGGCTTCGTCCGAACTGCATTTCACCCTGATCGCCGCCGTCTGCGATATCGAGCGCCAGGTGCTGGGCGTCCACTATGTGGCCCGGCGCAATCGCAAGGCCAGACGCGCACTGGAAACCATGCGGTTCGTGGACGACCGGCAGATCGAAGGCGAGAGCTTCTACAGCGCGCAGGAGGTGCAGCATGACGACTGATCCCATCGAAGGTGAATGCCTGTGCGGCGCCTATATCCTCAATATTCGCGCCTGCCATTGCCATCGATGCCAGAAGGCCACTGGCGCAGCTTTCTATGCGCGGATCATGGTGCCGCTCGACAGTGTGGCCATCTCCGGCCCGGTTGGCTGGTTCGGTGCCGAAGCGGGCGTGCGCCGGGGCTTTTGTGAGAATTGCGGGACGAGCCTGTTCTCGGAAAGGCAAAGCGCCAACACGATCGGGCTGAGCATGGGGAGCCTCGACACACCCGACCGCTACGCGCCGCAAGAGCATATCTGGACGTCCAGCAAGCAGAAATGGCTGCGGCTCGATAATGGCGACCACCAATACGCTGAAGGTCCGCCAGTATGATAGCGAATGGATAACAATGCAGGTCATTCGCGCCCGCGACTTCACCGGCAGATCGGCATGGGACGCGCTCTCGATCGAGCAGGCCGGAAGCGAGTAACCTCGGACAATATGAGGTCCGGGGCCTGCCCGCCCCTCGCCCGACACGGCCCATACGGCATTCAGCAGACATCGATGCGATGCGAGAATGCCGGGCGTGCCGTTCCGCGCAGACACGCCAATGTATGCGCCGTGGTGACGACTCGCGCGCATGTCTTTGCGGCAGCTGCCAGCCCGGCGAGATGATCGGTCTGTTCGAAATCGGCCGAAGCATCCGATACGAGGAACACGCGAATGTCGCGCATGAAGGCATCAGCGGCAGAAAGATAACACCCGATAGAGGTATAGACTCCGGCGATAATGATCGAGTCCTTGCCAAGCCGACGGAGGGTGACTTCAAAGTCATTCCCGCAAAAGGCACTGTAGCTTCTTTTCGCCAGCAACCGCACTTCATGCTCGGCCAGGCCCAGCTCCGGATCGAGAGCAGGTGATGAAGAGCCGGGCCCGCGCCCCCACATATCCATCATCAGACCGCGTTCACGGATTTCCCGCGCCCATGGCACTTGCGAGGCAAACACCGGCACACCTTGGCGGAGACACTGACGGGCCAACTGCCCGGCATTCGAGATCACACTTTCACGGTCTGAAAGTCTCTCAAGATAGTGTGGCTGAAGATCATGGAGCAACAACGCACATCGATCAGGATCGAGCGTCCAACGCACCTTGTTCATAAACGTCACGGGTTTTCCTTTTCAGAAAGGCCGCCGTGACCAGTGTCATGATTGTCGATTGACCATGCGCATGCCGGACACGGCGGCGATGGTCACAAATGATGACGACATGCCGCTCCCTAAAAGGAGCGCCAATAGTTCATGCAAAGAGGATTGCTGGTGTCTGTCATCGCGCAATCCATTAATC
>JARROF010000258.1:0-2858 GCA_037384205.1 Novosphingobium sp.
CAGGCCCAGAGCATAGAGCATGCTGTCTTTGGCGTCGTATCGGTGAATGATCGGTTTCAGACGGAAATTTTGCAGCTCAGCCAGATTCACCTGTACCCCTCCCTCGAATCACATAAGGCATACATTATAATAGTATGCTAGCATACTGTATATTTATACATTCCATCACACCAGGCTGAAGCGGCCAAGATCTAGGGTTTTTTGAAAAGCTCCCGCCCGATGATCTGCTTCATCACCTCGGTGGCCCCGCCGGCGATGCGCGTGATGCGGGCGTCCGTGTAGGCCCTGGCGATCGGGTACTCGAGCATGTAGCCATAGCCGCCGAAAAACTGCAGGCATTGGTCCACGACCTTGCAGTGCAGGTCGGTGACGAGCAGCTTGGCTTTTGCCGCTTCGACCGGGGTCAGTTCACCGTCCATGAAACGCTGGATGCACCAGTCGGTGAAGACGCGCAGCGCGGTGGTTTCCGCGTCCAGCTGCGCGAGAACGAACTGCGTGTTCTGGAAATCGGCCACCGTATGGCCGAACATCTTGCGGTCCGCCGTGTAGGCGACCGTCTGCTCGATCGAGACCTCTGCAACGCAGATGCTGCGCACGGCCTGCGAAAGACGCTCCTGCGCCAGCTTCGACATCATCATCGCAAAGCCGCCGCCCTCGGCGCCCAGCCTGTTCGCCACCGGCACGCGCACGTCGGAGAAGAATATCTCCGACGTGTCCTGCGCCTTGAGGCCGATTTTCTTGAGATTTCGGCCGCGTTCCACGCCGGGCGTCTTTGCATCGACCAGCACCAGCGACACGCCTTTGGCGCCCGCATCGGGATCAGTCTTGCAGGCGACGATGAACAGGTCCGCATTCTGCCCGTTCGAAATATAGGTCTTCTGCCCGTTGATCACGTAATCGTCGCCGTCGCGCACCGCACGGGTGCGAATGGCCTTGGCATCGCTGCCCGCGCCCGGCTCGGTAATGGCCAGCGCGCCGATCGCCTCGCCAGCTATCATGCGGGGCAGCCAGGCGGACTTGATCTCGTCCGAACCGCCGGCAAGAATGTAGGGCGCAGCCATTTCCGAATGGACCATGAAGCCCGATCCGGGGCCTGATACACCAGCGCGGGCCATTTCCTCGATGATAACGACGTTGAACAGCCAATCGACGCCCATCCCGCCGAATTCTTCCGGTATGCTGGGGCAGAGCAGCCCCAGCTCGCCCGCACGCAGCCAAGCCTCGCGCGGGACTATCTGCGCTTCTTCCCACGTATCGTGGTGCGGCAGCACGTCATCCACGATGAAGCGCCGCACGGTGTCGCGGAACGCCTCATGCTCCTCGGTGAAGAACGGGCGTGAAATCGTCATGACTTGTCCTTATCCGCATTGGCGAGCAGACGCTGGGCCTGCTTGAGATGGGGAATGTCGAGCATCTTGCCGTCCAGCCCGACCGTACCGGCGTCGCCAGCCTCGGCAAAGACCCGGACGATCCGCTCGGCCTCCTCGATTTGCGCCGCACTGGGCGAAAAGCTCTCGTTGATGCCGGCAACCTGCGCGGGATGAATGGCGATGCGCCCGTCAAAACCCTCGGCATAGGCGGCCAGGCAACTGTCGCGCAGGCCCTCGTCGTTTCGAAAGTCGACGTAGAGCGTTTCGATCGCGGCAACGCCGGCGGCGCGGGCGGCCATCAGCGCCATCGAGCGCACCAGCCGGAAGGTCAGCGCCCATTGCCCGTCCGGGCCGAGGTTGGTGGTTGCCCCGAGCGCGGTAGCAAGGTCCTCCGCTCCCCAGGTCAGCGCCACCAGCCGCTCCAGCTTCGCCGCTGCATAATCGCCGAGCGTGAAGGGCGCGGCGGCGGTTTCGGTCGCCACCGGGATGATCCCGGCTTTCACGCCGTCGCCCCCGCGCGCTGCCTCAAGCGCATCGAGATAGTGCGACAGCCGGGCCACATCGTCCGGGCCGCCCGCTTTGGGCAGCATGAACAGATCGGGTTGATGCGGTGCCACCGCTGCCAGATCCTTGAGCGCATCGGCATGGTCGAGCGCGTTGATGCGCACGCACAGGCGGCTCTTGCGGCCTTCGGGCGGATGCGCCGCAAGAAAGGCGGCCGTGATCGCGCGCGCCTCTGCCTTGCGTCCGGGCGCGACCGAATCCTCAAGATCGAGGATGACGACATCCGCGCCCACGTCGACCGCCTTGGCCAGCTTCTTTTCGCTGTCGCCGGGCGCGAAAAGCAGTGAGCGCAGGCTCCCCCCGCTCATGCGCCGCTCGGCTTCTTGCGCTGCAGTCCGCTCCGCTTGCACTGCGCGACAAGGTCGCCATGCTGGTTGTAGCCGCGGTGCATGAAGGTGACGATGCCCTGATCGGGTCGCGATTTGCTCTCGCGCAGTTCGAGCACCTCGGTTTCGACGCGCAGCGTGTCGCCATGGAACAGCGGCTTGGGAAAGCGGACCTCGTCCCAGCCCAGATTGGCAACTGCAGTGCCCAGCGTCGTGTCGCCCACCGAAATGCCGACCATCAGGCCCAGCGTGAAGGCGCTGTTGACGATGCGCTGTCCGAACTCGGTATGCTCGCGGCAATATTCCTCGTCCAGATGGAGCAGCGCCGGGTTGTGCGTCATCGCGGTGAACAGCACATTGTCCGTTTCCGTCAGGGTGCGCCGGATCGGATGATGGAACGTCTGCCCTACGGTCAGTTCGTCAAACCAGACACCGGCCATCAGGCAAGTCCCAGGATCGAAATGGCTGCGATACCGAGATAGGGCACCCCGCCCAGGTTGTGCGACAGGCCAAGGGAGGGCGAATCCAGCTGGCGCGGTCCCGCGCGGCCCAGCAACTGGAGGTAGTTTTCATAGGCCATGCGCAGCCCCGATGCGGC
>JARROF010000259.1:0-2808 GCA_037384205.1 Novosphingobium sp.
ATGGCGGAAGCGGGGCACGCGAGCAGAAGGGCCGCGATCGTAAGGGAAGGCATGGTCTTGAACATAGGGACTGTCACCCGCGTCTGTTTCGCGCACCGGTCTAGCATTCGATGGGGCAAGGCTCCACCGTGTGTTGTGCACGATGGACATTTGCGTGTTGCAATGGCATCGGCGGCACATGGCAGACAGCCTTATCCTTGAAGTTGCCGATTTCGAACAGGATGTCCTTACCGGTATCTATTCGGAAGAGACCGGCAAGCCCCAGCCTTTGCGCTTCACGATCTCCGTGCGTCTTAGGCCGATCGCCCGTTACATGCCGGATACGCCGCTTGGCGCCAGCAAGAACTACATGGACCTGAAGTTCGCGGCGTCCGGAGCCCTGCCGCCCGGCGTCCACTTCAAGCTGATCGAGGCGGTGGCCGATCACATCTGCGAGACGCTGTTCATGCAGGACGACCGGGTCGAGACCGTGACGGTCAAGATCGTCAAGCTGGCGATTGCCGAGAACGGCGAGAAGATCGGGATGACGCTGACGCGGGACCGGCGTTGATGGAATTGCTCCATGCCGGGCCTTTGGCGGATGATCCGCTCGATGCCGCGGCGGATTTCCATGCACGGATTCTGCCGGGCGTGGAAGCCACGCTGGGCGCGGGGGCCGATCCGCTGACGTTGGTATTCCTCCCCGCCTCGCACGAGCATCGGGCATGGCGGCTTGCCGTGGTGCAGGGATTGGCCCGCCGCTTCGCGCCGTCGCGGGTCAATGCGATCGAATGCGAGAGCAAGGCTCCGGCCGAGGCGGCGATGCGGTGGCTGGAGGGCGCGGCTGGCGTGACCGGGCAGCTTCTTCCGCTCGATGGAAATGGGGCGGGTCCAGTGGTATATTCGGCCGGATGAGTTCTTCCCAGCCACTCGTGGACCAGTTCCAGCGCCGCATCACGTATTTGCGGCTTTCGGTTACCGACCGGTGCGATCTGCGCTGCGCCTATTGCATGCCGGAGCGGATGACGTTCCTGCCGCGCAAGGACGTGCTGAGCCTTGAGGAACTGCATGACATGGCGCTGGGCTTCATCGCGCGCGGGATCACCAGGATCCGTCTGACCGGCGGGGAGCCGCTGGTGCGGCGCGACATGATCGAGCTGGTGCGCGCGCTGGGCCGCAAGCTGGGCGACGGGCTGGAAGAGCTGACGCTCACCACCAATGCCACGCGCCTGGCCGAATTCGCGGACGATCTGGCGGCGGCCGGGGTGCGCCGGGTGAACGTCTCGCTCGATACGTTGGACAGGGAAGCGTTTGCGCGCCTCTCTCGCCGCGATTCGCTCCTGCAAGTGCTCGAAGGGCTGGCAGCGGCCAAAGCGGCAGGGCTGAAGGTGAAGCTCAACACCGTTGCGCTCAAGAGCATCAACGAGGACGAGATTCCCGATCTTGTCGCCTGGGCGCACGGGCAGGGTTTCGACGCCACGCTGATCGAAGTCATGCCGCTCGGTGAGATCGAGGAGGACCGTTTCGATCATTACCTGCCGCTGGCTGCGGTGCAGGAGCGGCTCGCGCGGCGATGGACGATGACGCCGAGCGGGCACCGTACCGGCGGCCCGGCGCGCTACTGGGATATCGCGGAAACCGGCGGGCGGCTGGGCTTGATCACGCCGCTGACCAACAATTTCTGCGATGGCTGCAACCGCATCCGCGTCACTGCGACCGGCCAGCTCTACGCCTGTCTGGGCGGTAACGAGCGGGTGGATCTGCGCGCTGCATTGCGCAGCGCCGACCCCGAGGGTGAACTGTCGCAGGCGCTCGATATGGCGATGCGGATCAAGCCGGAGCGGCATCACTTCCAGATCAGGGAACCCGGAGCGGCCCCGGCGGTTTCTCGGCACATGTCGATGACGGGGGGCTGAGGGCTGATGGCGCTCCATCTGGTGTTCCTGGGGCGCCTCGAAGACGCGGCCGGTGGCGGCAGCCGGACGGTGCCGCTCGTGCCGTCCATCGATGCGCTGCTGGACGGGCTCGAATCCGGACTGGCAAGCGCGCTGCGCGGACCGCGCGTGAAGCTTGCAGTCAACGGTGCTGTGCTGCGGGACGGCGAGGCCCCCGTGCTCAGGGACGGCGACGAGATCGCGTTTCTGCCTCCGGTTTCGGGCGGCTGAGATGAGCGATGTGCGCCTGCTCGCCGGAGCGTTCGATCCCGCGCGGGAACTCTCCGCCTTCACGGCGGCGCATCCCGGGGCAGGCGGCGTGGTCAGCTTTCTGGGGCAGGTTCGCGCCGGGGGCGGCGTGGAGGCGCTGGAACTGCAACATTACGAACCGCTGACACTTCCCGCGATGCAGGACCTCGCCAAGCGCGTGCGCGGGCGCTGGGATCTGGACGGGCTGCTGGTGATCCATCGCAGCGGCGTGATGGTGCCCGGCGACCCGATCGTGCTGGCCGCCGCTGCCGCGCGCCATCGCCGCGATGCCTTTGCCGCCGCCGATTTCGCGATGGACCATCTCAAGAGCGAATCCTGGTTCTGGAAGCGGGAGAAGGCTGGCGGCGAATGGCGCTGGATCGAGCCGCGCGATCAGGATTTCGAAGATATCGCCCGCTGGGGATGACGGGCAGAGTTGACGGCGGTCAATTTGTGGATCGCCGAACTGCGACATAGTGAAAAGACTGTATGGAGGTCACACGATGTCGAAGCGCTTCAGTCAGGAACAGCTCAGGGGGCTTGCCTGTGTCAGCGATTCGCCCTTGCCCCTTGGCACGGGTCGCAAACCGGAACTGCCGCGCTGGCTCTATATCGCAGCGGCAGTGGTTTGTCTTGCCGTCGTCGG
>JARROF010000260.1:0-2784 GCA_037384205.1 Novosphingobium sp.
CAGTGAGAATGCGGATCGTTCCATCGGGTGCGATTTCCACGCCGGAGACAGCAACGTCAGCCGCGCGGACGGCCCTCACGGCGCGCACCACGTCAGTTTGACGGAAAGCAGAAGGGGCTCTGCCCATGAGAGGTCCTTTCACGATTTGCGGGCAGTTGACGCGCAAGGCGGACCGAAGTTACCGCCGGGCATTTGGATGGGGGCCAGACCGGATGCATGTTCACCGTCCACCGCCGTCAGCGTTCTTCAGGGCGAAAGCGATGACGAAAGGAACCGCGAGGACGGCGGCCGTGAGCAGCAGGGCGCGGCCAAAGGCGGCGACCAGTGCGGCGCGCCCTGTGCAAGGCCGGGCGGCCGGGCGGCAGGCCTTGCAGGTGCATCCCATGGAATGGACGGCGGCGGTGTTGCGGCGGCGCATGGTCAGTCGAGCCCCAGGGCGGCGCGGTAGGTTTCGAGGACCATGTCCATTTCGCGGCGATCGTCGGGCTTCATCTTCCGCAGACGGACGATCTGGCGCATGATCTTCGTGTCGTAGCCGACGGCCCTGGCCTCGTTGTAAACGTCGCGGACGTCGTCGCCGATGCCCTTCTTTTCTTCTTCGAGGCGTTCGATGCGCTCTATCAGGAGGCGCAGGCGATCATCTGTGGTTTCAGCCATGTGGGTTCCTTCAAAACATGTGCAGCTGGTCATCGGGGCAGTTCGCGATCCAGTCGGCGCGGGCGGCAACGGCGCGTTCGTAGGCGGCCTGTGCCTCGGTAATTTCGGCCCGGGCCGCGGCGAGTTTTTCAGCGGCTCGGGCCTTTCGCCGTTCGCAGACGGAAACCAGCTGCTCTATCCGCGCGAGGTCCGTTGCGCCGTTGAACAAGACGGCGAAACCGGGGGGCGGGGGCGCATTTTCCGTGCTCACCGTCATGCGCCGAACCACTTCATGGCCTGGGCGGCGAGGCAGACCGCGCCGAGGGCGGCGATGGCGATCCGGAGAAAGCGAAAGACGTTTTCCGCCCACCACATGCCGGCGTGCAGGCGGGCCCACAGTTCGGGAATTTCCGGGTCTGCCTCCACGATCACAAGGCCGGTTTCCGCGTCCCGGCAGACATCGATCGCCGAGGCGATCTCTGCCGGAACGGTGAAGGTCGCGCTCACCGCGGATCTCCGCACGGCAGGTCCGCAGCGCAATCGGGGCAATAGGCGTAGATATCATCGCCGATGGTTTCGGTGGCCCAGTGTTCGGGAAGCACCGCGGTGCGGCGATGCTCCACCGCCTTGCAAGCCGTGCAGATGAAGGTGACGGCGGGCATCAGCGGCAGCGTGGCCGGGGCGGTGCGGGTGTGGCGGGCGGTGCGCATGGGTGTTGCTCCTCAGAAGGCAAAGCGGGGGCGTTCCCGGAAGCGGGCCGGGTCGGGATCGATCGGAATGGGGACGGTGTGCGCGGCCGGTCAGGCCGTCAGGTCAGGTGGTGGATGCTGTGCCTCCCGGCGTGGCGGGCGGAGCATTGTCATTATCGGCCCGATCGTTGGCGGCGTGCCATTGGCTGGCGGGCAGACGGTGAAGCGGATGGGGGAAGCGGCTTGGCCGGGTGGTGCGCACCGGTTCCATGCTGACCACGAACTGATGGCCACAGGCATCGGGATTGCGGCAGTGATAGTACACTTCCCGGTAGAGCGGGCTGTTCTTGCCCACCGAACGGGCGAAGGCCTTGCCGCCGCAGGCCGGGCAAGTGACGTGTGGAAGTTGTGCAGGGCGCCCTGACATTACCGATTGTTCCCCATGGCATCGTGCGCGGCCCCATTGCCGGGCAGAAGAGATTTGAGCAGGCCGAGCAGGCGCGGCATCACGTCATCCGCTTCCTCGGTCTCTGCAATGGCGCGCCGGACTTCGGCGGGACTGGCGCCGGGCTGCATGGCGACGATGCAATGGCTGATCGCCTCGCCCATTTCTCGCGAGGCAGTGGCAATGCAATCGGCCAGCACCGCATGAAGATTATCGCGAGCGACCACGACGACGCCCAGCTGGCGCGCATAGCTTTCCAGAATGGGGGCATAGCCGCCACCGGCATCCAGATAGGCACGATCCAGAGCAAGAGCCTTGTCGAGCGCGGGCAGGCCCTCGTTCGTACTGTCGCTCCAGTGTTCCAGCGTGCGCGGCGCGCGATTGGTGGCGCGGCTAGCTACCGCTTTCCCGATATGATCCAGAACGCAGTCAATGGCGGCGGCGAACGTGAGGGGATCGCGGACCTTGGTCATATCGCTGCCCCATCTGCGCGGTGAGCATGACTTGCGGCCATGCCTCGCCGCGCTATCGTTGCACCAGCCCGTTTCTTACTGAAGCGGACTGACGAACGGGCTGCGGAATCCGGAACGCGGCAGCTTCGAACCGGCGCGTTCGTGAATGATGCGCAGGTCGGCCGTACAAGCGCTTGTTTCTTCGGCTTTGCGCAGTTTTGCATCGCGGTCGATTTCTGCATGGCGCGCGTGCATCCTGTCTTGCCGGTCAAGCAGCGCGGCCTGCAACCTGCGATCGGCCACGATCCGTTCGTCAATGAGCGCCGTGAGTTCTTCAAGCGTGGCGGGAAGGACTGTTTCGGGCACAGGTATTCTCCAAGTTCGAGAAGCTTTTCAGTCATTGCCCCGCCCCCGTTCGTTGCGTTTTGTTATGTTGATCGCAAACGACAAGGGCGGGCTCGGCCTTTAGGGAAGGTGCGACATCCGAAGGGCGACCGAGAGGGAAGACGATTTGATCGCAGGTGATGGGCAGGCCGAGAGCGAGGCCGACCTGCAGGACATG
>JARROF010000261.1:0-3594 GCA_037384205.1 Novosphingobium sp.
AGCGGGGAGTCATGAAATGATGGTGAACGTCGATGTAACGCGTTTTTGTCGGGGTAATCATCGCGTCTGCTCCCATCGCACGTCCGCTCAGCGCCACTGCGCCGCATGCCATCGCACCTCCAAGGAAATTGCGACGATGAATCCCCGAACACATATTGCCCGCAGCATGGCTCATCATGGCATTCTCCCTTCTTGAAGCGTTGGGCCACCTTGCCCAGCATACCGGACACATCGATCCCGCGCGATCCGGTCACAGCGTCTTCAGGTGCTTCCAGCCGTTCCCGATTCATCCCGGTCGATTATGGCATACGTTGGCACGGAACGAGAGGTCGCTACGGGCGCTATTCGATCGTGGTCTCCTGCGATCCACGGACAACGCGGTTTTCGATATGCCCCAGCTTGTCGATCTCGACGCGGACCCGGTCGTCTGCCTCCAGATAGGCCGGCGGCTGAGATCCCATGCCTACGCCGCCTGGAGTCCCGGTAAAGATCACGTCGCCCGGCTCGAGCGTCATGACCTTGCTGAGAAACGCCACCTGAGCATGGCAGTCGAACAGCAAATGTTTCGTGTTCGATGATTGCCGGACTTCGCCGTTCACCAGACACCGGATGTCAAGATCGCTTCCGTCGGCTTCGTCCGCCGTCGTGATCCAGGGCCCGAAGGGCGCGTGCGTTTCGAAGGACTTGCCGATTGTCCATTGCGACACCCGGAGCTGCCAATCCCGCACGCTCACGTCGTTACCGGCGCAATAGCCGAAAATGACCTCATGCGCGCGCGACTGCGGAACGTTGCGCGCGCGTCGGCCGATCACCATGACAAGCTCGGCCTCGTAATCGAGATCATCGGAAACGACCGGCAATTCGATGGGGTCGTAAGGGCCCGCCACCGATGTCTTCAAGCCGATGGCGAGACTCTTGCCCGGCCTGGGCACGGGTGCGCGCAAGCGGACCGCGCCCAGTTCCGCATCGGGCCGGCGGTCTTGTAGCGCCCCTACAGGGCCGGCGAACTCGGACCATCGCTGCATGAGCGCAATCATGTTCGCAGGGGCGCCGGCGAGATGTCTGGAAATCGAAACGAGGCCATCGCCGACGACCAGCCCGAGCTGATCTTCACCATCCACCGAATATGTCGCAAGCTTCATCAGTCTGTCCTTCGTGCATGCCTGGATGGGAGAAACGGGGCATCATCATGGGGCTGACGATTACTATCGCAAAAGCGACTGGCTCACATGCCTGGGGGTTTATGACATGCGCCGGGCGTCCCACATCTCCGGTTCAGTGCCGTCGACGGAATTTTTTGCCCGTTCTGCAAGCCTTGCGCATGGGCCGGGCCCCCTTCCGCAATCGCCGGGGCCATTGCCACGAGGCAGCCTGGTCCCGGCGCCCACTTTCAAATCTTGCCGGCGGAAAGTTCGGCGCAGGCCCTGGTCGCGAACTGCTCGAAGGTCGTCGCCGGCCGTCCAAGCAGCCATTCCAGCGTGCGCGGATTGCCGACGAAATCGTAATCCTTGTACCACGCCATGATGGAGCGAATAATTTTCTCCTGATGGGAGAAGTCGGCGTCGGGGTCGCGAGTTGCCCACAAGGCGTCGATCAGGTCCTGCGGTGTCTTGGCGACCGCCTTGATTTCACGGCCCAGCACACGGGAAAGGATCTGGGCCATCCCCAGCGAATCGATCTTGTCCGGACCGGCGAGTTCATACGTCGCGAAATAGTGCGCCGAGCCTTCAACCAGCACTTTGAGCGCAACATCGGTAAGATCCTCTAGGGAAATATAGCTGTGCACGCGGCTGAGGTCTTCATGAAAGGTTGGCAGGACACCCGCCTGCACGGCTGGCGCCACGTAGACTTCCGGCATCATGTAATCGCAGGGCCGCAGGGCCGTGAAATTGAGGCCTGCCTTCACCAGCGCCAGTTCATGGTCGAGCTTGTAGCGGTGCTGGATGATGTCGATGAAGGGCTGCAGCAACGACAGAAGCACGACGTGCCGCACCCCCACCTTCTTCGCGGCCTCAACCATGGCGTATCCCATCGCCAGTTCGCGCGGATGGGCGCCCGGGCCGATATGGTAGACAGAGTCGCAACCGTCGAGCGCTTCGGCATAGACTTTGGGGTCGCTGAGGTCTCCGACGAAGACTTCCTTGGCGCCCAGGCCCAGCACCTCTTCATCGCGCCCTTTCGTTCCGCGCGCGCCCCGAACATCGAAGCCGGCGGCAGCCAGCTTGGGTATCAGGATTTTGCCTTGATGGCCGAATGCCGCAGTAACCAGAACCTTCATCGCCAACTCTCCATGATTAGCTTGACGCATTTTGCCAACGCGCTGCAGTTGGCTGGAATGCATTCGTATAGGTGCACTTCATAGCGCCCGCGCCGGACTCCCCGGAGTTTGCCCGATGGTGTCCGGCTGCGGGTGCGCAGTGGGCCGGACCTGCCGGGTCACATGACGCCGCGGGTCTGGCCCAGGCAGGAGTTACTTCATCTCGAAATAGCCCGACTTGCCGGTCACGACGTCCGGCTGACCGTCGATCGAGGCAGGGCGGATCAGTGCTGCGGTGATCTCATGCGACAGATGCATCGCAAATTCGCGGTTGAACAGGTTCTTCCAGCGTTGCCGCGCGACGGCCGTCGTCAGCGCCCGCACTTCCCGGGGCCGTGCCATGAGATGGCGGGCCATTGCCCAGGATTGCTTGAGAAGATCGGCCCGGGGCACGATGTCGGTCACAAGGCCCCAGTCCAGCGCCTGCTGCGCAGTGACGGGCTGGCCGAGAAACATCGCCTTGTTCGCGCGCTTCATTCCCATAAGTTCCTGCAGGATCAGGAAATTTCCGTCTCCGGGCACGAGGCCGAGCGTGAAATGAGGTTCGACAAACGTCGTATCGGGGGTGCAAAGCGTAATGTCGGCCAGAAAAACGGTTTCCGCGTGGAACCCCGGCCCGTTGATCGCGCCGATCACCGGGATGTTCACGCTCCAGAGAAGCTCCTCGACGATCTTGGTCCCGTCGACATGAAACGTATCGTAAATCACTTCCGAGAACGGCGGGGGCGCCTTGCCGTCGACCGCCTTGCCCACAGTGGTATCGGGGTTCGTCGACTTGACCCAGTAATCGCCCGTGCCGGTGAGAATCATGACCTCGTTCTGGCGGTCGGCGCCGACCGCGCGGAACATCTGAGCGAAAGCGCGATGCAGTTCGAGGCCGAACAGCGCCTCCTCGCCGTTCGTATGCACGCGCACCTCGATGATGCCATCTTCGCGCTTCATCTTGAAAAAGGGAGAGAGGCGTTCGGAATAGCTCTCAAACTCTTCGTCCGGCAGGAACGTAACCGCCATTTCAGTATCCTCCATAACATTGCTTTAGGACGTAACGTGGTCCCAGTACGAGAACGTGGTGCTCATGCCTTATCTGCGCAGCGGATCGACGGCGCCAAGCACGGCGGTCGCCGATCCGCCTCGCTCGGGCCCTGTGTGATAATTAATTTGCATAAAAATAAATTCCTGACAATCGATATGTACCCGGTGGTGGTGGAGAGAAAGCCGGCACCGGAGCCGCGGGCCGAAGGCTGCGCCCGATGTCGCTGGCGCCCCCTTGGGGCCGG
>JARROF010000262.1:0-2746 GCA_037384205.1 Novosphingobium sp.
GCTGATTCCCTCGACCGCGCGTGCGGCACGGACAGTGCCGCCCAATACAGCCAGCCCACGGATTCCCGCCAGAGCACCACCGGGAAGAGAACCGATGCCGGACGATTCCAACGTCATAATGGTGCCGGGGTCGCCAAGTGGCGAGTTCGCAATCGCGCCCATCGCGCCGTAGAAAGCATCATCGACCGGTTTAACAATATAGCGGCCAAAGATCGTATTGGGGCCAATGGTTCCATTATAAGCGTAGCTCGCACCCGATCTTATCGCGTTGTAAGTGACGACGATGTTGTCGGATTTCCGTGACCGGTCATGAGGGTTGTGACCAAAGAGATTGGTCCCAAAGAAGTGGTCAATCTTATCGCAGAGGCTTCGTCCCTTTTCCCCGATCCTTTCAGCGGTAACCACGATTTCGTTCGCGGCTTCTTCGTACCAGGCCTGCTCTTCGGGACTGGGAGCGTCAGAGCGAATGGCCCCGCTGTCGGCAAATTGCCCGAGTAGCTTGTGGTCCTGTCGCTCTAGGCGCTCGGCCATGGTCTCGGGCTTGCTCGCCACTCCATCCGCCAGCAAATTCCCTACCGTATTGGCGAGCGCCATCTGCCCGGGATCGAGCGCAAGCTGGCCGGAATCGGGTGCCGCGAGCGCATTGTTGTTGTTCGCGGTCACCTGTTCCGGCGTGCGTGCGTTGTCGAGCGCCGCCGCGAACTGTCCGCGCTCGACCGGCGTCATCGCCGCTTCCAGACCGGCGATGGCCCGGGCCGCGCCTTCGGGATCGCGCTGCCGCAGGCTTTCAAGGTTAGCGGCAAGGGCGTTCATATCCTGCGCGGCGCTGCCGCCACTGGTCAGGTCGAAGCCGCCGGAAAAGGCGGTGTTGCCCCTATCGACATGTCCGGCGGATGGGGACGCGCCGAACGCGCCCATGCTTCCTGCAGCTTCGACCATGACTGTCCTCACTTCATGCAATGGCGGTAATGGCGGGGGCAGACCGCCCCGCGGGCCTGGCTCAGGCCAGTTCGCCCTGCCACAACGCGGTGGTTGCCGCCGCTACGGACGCTTGCGCCGCAGACTTGCTCATTTCCCCGACGATGCCGAAGAACAGGAAGGTCGAAAGCGCCTGGCTGATCTCGCCAAGGCTCGCCATGGTGCTGCCGGGGCCATAGAGCTGGCCGGGCTTGGTCATGTCGAGATCCTGCTGCGTGGCGATTTCGCCTGACAGTTCCGAACGCCAGCCCGATCCGGTGGCATTTTCCTGAAGGACGAAGCCGTCGCGTGTTGCCATATCGAGTGCGTAGCCATTGTCGGACACCGACAGTGTCAGGTCGCCCTTGGTCTGCTGGCTCACGCCGTCCACCACGATGGCCTGGCTACCCTTGGTGATCGTCAGGGTCTCGGCGAAGTAGACGTTCGGATTTCTCCTGCCCTGCTCGGTGCCGATGGTGATCTTCGTGCCGTTTTCCAGTTCGAACGTGGTCGTGCCCCAGAAGTCGAACTTGTGCTGGCCGTCCACGGACACATGGGGATCGCCCCAGATGCGCGTGTTCTCGCCGGTGTTGGCATTCTTGATCACGACTTCCGAGCTGTTCTCGTCGATCGAGAGCGTGTAGCCGTCGCCCAGATCGATGTCGGCCTGGTGATCGCCGTCCATGGCAGCGGTCCACTGCGCATCGGCGGCGGGCATGAATTCGGCCTGGCCGCTTGCGGCGGGAACCATCTGGCCGCCCGTGACCGAGACTTGCGAGGGAAGCTGCGCAGTGGCGAAAGCGCCCGCGTTCAGCGGCTGGCTGAACATGGCCACGATGCCATTGCCGAGCGCCTGCGCGAAGGCCCCGCCAGCCGGGTTGAGCGCCGCGCCGCCCGAAACATTGACGTTGATGGTCGTATTGAGATTGAGGTCGAACATGGTCGGTCGTCCTTTCGTTGCGATGAGCCGGTTGTGTGCCCCCTGTCCGGCCGGGGAAGTTTACGTTTGAAAGCTTCAGGGCCGGGCGCTGGCCACGGCGGCCGCCACCTCACGGATCATCCGCACCGTGCCTGCCGCATCCGCCGGACCCTCTCCGTGTGCTGCCAGCGCCGTATCGAGACGGTCGAGCGTGCGCCCGTCAGCCAGGGCCGCCATGTCCGACGCGACGGCCGCGGCCAGTTCGCCCAGGGCCTGTTCCAGCTCGACCGTTTCCAGCGGAGTCGCGCCAAGCGCGCCGCCGAGCTGGTCGGCCAGTTCCGCCAGAGGGTAAGGGCTATCGGCAGCGCCCGGCTGCAGGTTGCTTCCCATGCCGAATTCAGCGCCGATGCGCGATGTGACTGCGAATGCCACGGCCCGCGCTGCAACGGTTCCGGAGTTCCCGGCGGCCTGGCTGTTGTCGGCGCCAAGGACGCCGAATGCGCGCCCGATGGAAGTGATATTTCCGGTATTCATGGCCCTGAGGTCCTGTTCACGCGGTCCTGTTTGCCCATCATCCGGGCCTGTCGTGTCTGCCCGGACATAGGACCACAGGGCATGGGCCAGGTCGCTGCGCGATCCGATTAGCAGGCTAATCGATTAGATTAGGAGCGGGCTGAACGAGCGAACGGAAACGCCGTGGCACGACCGTACCACAGTGCCACGGGTCTGCCCGCATGGAGGATCAGTTGGCGCTGCGAAAGCCTTCAGGCGTCAGCGTCATGGCGGAAAGATCGACGCCCATCCGGCGCGCGCCCTTGGCCACGGCCGCGCCGACGAGACGCAGCTTCTGCGGATCGCTCTTCGCATCTT
>JARROF010000263.1:0-2744 GCA_037384205.1 Novosphingobium sp.
GCTGCGGAACCGTTTGGCGTCCGGTTTTGCGGCAATGCATTTGCGCTGGCGATCAGCTGTCGCGGCCTTCGTTCGTCATTTCGCAATGAGCGCAATGGCCGGTCGCCTCGACCGCGAAGCGTTGCGGTACGAAACCTGTCGCCCTTACGGCAGCCTCCAGCGCATCGACAGCCGGGGGTACGGGGACGGTCAGAATCTTGCCGCAAACCTTGCAGATGCAATGAATGCCCTTTTCCATCTTGCGGATGCGGTAGGCGGACAGCGTTTCGATCCGCTCGATTTCACCGCGCTCAAGCAGCCGTTTGAGCGCACGATAGACCGGCGTGGCCGCAACGGTTTTGCGGACATCCCGCAAGGCTTCGATGATCTCATATGCACCCATCGGCGTCTGTGCACAGGCAAGTACGTGCAGGACGCGCCTGTCGAGTTCCGATGCCGGCATTCGGCGCTGGCGCGGCCTGTCGCGACGGGAATGATGCGCTGTCGAGGGCAAACCGTCGCGTGTTGATGGACTTTGCGGCATCAAGCCTGCCTGGCGAAGCCGGTTGCCTGTCCGGCGCTTCTGGCTCCGGACAGGCAACGCGTGTCTTACATTGCCACGCGCACCACGAAGCGCACGTTGCGACCGGGCATGACGACCTCCGTCCGGTTGAGCGCCGCGGCATCGCGCTGGACGTCGTCGGTCAGGTTCTGGCCGACGATCGCGAACTCGATGCCGCTGTTCTGCTCGAAAGGCCGCCAGGCGATCCTGGCGTTGAGATTGTAATAGGACGGGGTCGGCGTGTCATAAGCGCCGAACTTGTCCTGTCTGCCGAAATAAGTGAGGTTCATGCCGGCATCGAGACTGTTACCCTTCCAGTTGAGCCCCCCGCCGATGCGATAGGGCGGAATGCGCGGGACGTTGCCGCCGCCATTGTCGAAAGTGGCCCGCACATAGTCACCCAGGACGTGGAACTGGAACGTTCCGGTATCGGATCTCACGACATCGAAGAATGCTTCGCCTTCCAGCCCGCGGAAATGCGCGCTCTGTTGGCGGTAGAAGAGTTCCTTGAGCGTGTTGGCATTGCCGACGACACACTTTCCGGTTTCGTCGTCGCAGGTCCGTCCGGTAAGGTCGCCATAGACATAGTTATGGAACCATGTGCTGTAGAGGCTGCCGTCGAAGTGGAACCGGCCCTGGTTGAAGCGCAGGCTCGCCTCGAGCGAATTGGCGCGCTCGATCTTGAGCGTGGGATCGCCGAACTCGAAAGTTTGCGGTCCGTCATGCCCGCCGCGCGCGAACAGTTCGGTCTGCGCGGGTGCGCGGCCGGTGCTCGAGAAGGTGAGGCCAAGCTTGAGCGCAGGCGTCGCCGTCCAAAGCGCACCAATCGCGCCGCTGACCGGCGTGAAGCTGGTCTTCGTGAGGACGTTGCTTGCAGGCGTGCCTTTGACACTCACATGCTCGATGCGGCCACTGGCCTGCAGCTTGAACGTGTCACCAATCGGCAAGTCGGTGAAGATGTAGCCGGCCTCGCTCTCGGTCAGTGTCGGATAGAGGTAACTCGCATCCTCGCCCACGGCCGAGAAGCGGCGATGGACATATTCGCCGCCGATGGCGACATTGGCCAGCGGCCCGATATCGCCGAGCAGCAACTCGGGATGGACATCCCATTCCTTGTTGCGGAAGGTTGTCGCGATCTTGCCGTCCGCCCCGATCTCGCTATGCTTGTAGTTGGCGTAGCCGCCATCCAGGGTCAGCCTGCGGTCACCGCCCAGGTCGAACGACGAGCGCGTCATGACCTTCGTCTGCTTCATGTCGATGTGCGAATCTTCGGCCGGAATGCCATAGGTCGCATCATACTGCGTCACGCCCACGCCAACATGGCTGCCACCGAAGAAGTATGATCCGCCCAGTGCGCCGCCGTGGGCATGCGCGAACGAGTTTTTGAGCTTGCCATCGGGTGTGCTGTTGCTGACCGGCGTGTCATAGTCATCCGCGTGGCGGTAAAAGCCGTCGGCGTGCAGCGCAAAGTTGCCCACCGCGGCGTCGACCAGACCCGATGCTTCCGGGGCGTTGGAAACGGTGTCGTAATTGCCGTTGAGTTCGAAGCCGAGAGGCCTGTCCGGCAGGCTCATCGGCACGCGGTTGTTGAGCACGTTGACGACGCCGCCGATTGCCTGGCTGCCGTAGCGCAGCGTACCGGCGCCGCGCACGACCTCGATGCTGCGCGCGGCGAGCGGATCGATCGGCACGCCATGGTCGGGGCCGATGTCGGACACGTCGGAGGCGCTGATACCGTCTTCGAGGATGCGGACGCGGTTGGCATCCATACCGCGGATGATCGGCCGGCTGGCGCCTGCCGCGAAACCGGTCGCCGCCACGCCGGGCACGTTTGCCAGAGCGCTGGCGATGCTAGCGCCGCCATTTTCGACAATATCGTTACGATCCACCTTGGCGACGATCGCGGGGGTGGAATCCTGCAGTATCGCATAGGGGGACGCGGTGACGATGATTTCGTCATGTGTACTGCTTCCGCGTGCCGGTTGCGGCGCTGTCGCCGAGTCATTCTGTGCATAGACAAGGGAAGGGGTGAGGGCAGTGAAGGCAGCGCCTGCCAGGAGGATGTTGCGCATATAGTGGTAGTCTCCAGAACCTTGGAGGGCGGTCACGCGGATGTGCTGCGTGCGCCCGAAGCTGCGCCTTTCGGCCGCAGGACTTTCATTCAAGGCGTGAAGGTGGGCGGTCCTCGGGGGTGGCGAGACGG
>JARROF010000264.1:0-2697 GCA_037384205.1 Novosphingobium sp.
AGTGCGCCGGCATGGCTGGTGTAGAGTGTACGCGCCATGACCCGCATGCCCGGCGTCAAGCCGCTGCCGGGTTCGGCCTCTTCGATCGTACCCATGAAAGAATGGCCAGGTATTACGGGAGGACTGGGGACGAAAGGATAGCGCCCTTGCACCGACATCAAATCGGGTAGCCCCAGCCCGACGGCCCGCACCTTGATCAACACCTCGCCGGGTCCTGGCACGGGTTTTTCCATTTCCGTCAACGCCAGGACATCCAGCGGTTCGCCAAATCTTTCAGCCTGCCACGCCAACATCTCGCATTCCTTTGTTACATTCGCGGCAATAACACCAACCTGCATCCGCATAGACGCGATCGTTTCGATGCCAGGTCCGGGCAAGGTGGGGCGGACGAGCCAGGCGAATTGACGATTGGAATGAAGGCGTTACCAAATCAAGGCTCGACGATATTGAACCCGCCGGTCAACGGATCGATGGCATCAAGCCAGGACTGCACGGCCTCGCGATTACCGGATACGGTCAGGCCCGCCGCCTCAAGTTCCTCGAGTGGCTTTTTCCTGAACAGCATGGCCAGAATGAGTGCCCGTGGTCCCGCAATGGTCGCATCAACCTTGCCCAGGGCTTGCATCCGACTGAACATCGTGGTCCCTGTCAACTGAATCCCGGCTGTCTCATTGCGGTCCGGCATTACCAGGTTGAAGCTCAGCTTGCGTTTGCCGACCCTGGCAGGATCGAAACGGGTTGCAGCCGAGTCGAGAAGAAGTTTTGTGGGCACGCCCTCAATCAGATCGGGACTATGGAAGCTGAGCGCCAGACGCCGGTCCCCGTGACGCAAGTCATATGCGGCACTGAGATACTGATTGCGCCATAGTGCGCTTTCCGCCTGATAGCCAAGCTGCTCGTAACTATCCGCCAGCAGGTTCCGTGCCGTTTGATTGGCCGGATCGGCAAAAACCAGCTGGTTCAGCAGATCGGATGACCAACGATAATCGCCCTTGTCCATAGCGGCTTTGGCAATCGAGATGACTTTCTCCGCCCCTCCAATGGCGTTGACATATTTTTCTCCGCGCGTGGCGGGAGGAAGCTGATCGAGATGAGCCGGGTTGGCGTCATACCAGCCAAGATAGTGCTGGTAGATTGCCTTTGCGTTGAATTTATAGTTTCCGTAATAACCGTGATTATACCACTGTGCGGAAAGCGCTTCTGGTTGCTTGACGTGTTCCGCGATTTCATCTGGCGTTTCGCCCCTGTTGATCAAACGAACAGTTTGATCATGCAGGTACCTGTAGTTGTCTCGCTGCCCCGCCAACATCCGAGCAACACTGGTTTGCCCGAAGAGGGGCCAACAGTGGCTTGAAATATCGATATCCGTCCGCTTGCCATAAAGCTGCAAGGCTTCATCCAGATAGCTCGCCCAAAGGTGCGCATCGCGCACTTTGGCGCCGCGCGGCGTAAGGATGTTGTGGAGCGTGCAAGTAGACATTTCCGCCGACAAGAAAACCCTCTTGTCCGGGAAGTAGACATTCAGTTCTGAAGGCGCCTCGCTGCCCGAGACTATCTGGAACTCAAGTTTGACGCCGTCGACGACACGGGTTTCTCCAGTGTGTGTCACCGTGTCAGTCGGTTCGATAAGGGTAATTTCACCGTCAGGAGAGGGGCCCGCCAAGCCGATCCCGGCACCCATCAGACCTTTTGGACCGGCCGGAATTCCCAGACCAGCCTGATAGGTGACGCGCCTTGCCATTGCAGGCCCGGTCATCACGCTTTCCGAAGCAACTGCCTCGGTGAAGCCGGCCGGCGCTATGATTGCAACCTTGCCCGCCTTGACGTCGGCACCATCTGCCACGCCTCGCACGCCGCCAAAGTGGTCCGGGTGGCTATGACTGTAGATCACGGCGACCACCGGTCTTTTGCCAAGCTGCTGGTTGACAAGGTTGAGCGCGGCCCTGGCGGTCTCTTTGGTGCTAAGTGGATCGATCACGATCCACCCGGTCACGCCGCGAACCACAGTCATGTTGGAGATATCGAAACCGCGCACTTGCCAGACGCCATCCATAACTTTGAACAGGCCATGCTTGTTGAGGTTGCTGGCCTCACGCCAAAGCGAGGGATTGACAGTGGCAGGAGCGGGACCAGTGACGAAATCCAGGTCACTGGCGTCCCAGACCGGCTTGCCATCAGCATTGCGGATCACCGGATCCGCGCGCGTGGCGATGAAGCCGCGCGTAGCAAATTCGGAATCGGTTCCATCATCAGGGGGAAGGGCTGCGGCAACGGCCCGCTGTGAGGCGATGGTTGCCGCACTGGCTGGCTTGGGTTCCAGATCCTGCGATTTCGGACTGCCGCCGGCCAGGGCGATGCCGGAAGACGTCAATAGAGTTGCTGTGGCAAACCGCCTTGCAGAACGGAGCATAGTTCCCCCTTGGGACTGTATTTGAAGCCGGCATTTCTCAGACGGGGCCAAAAAGATCCGGGAAATATGGGTTCAATGGACGACCGGCCATCGATTATCGATGGCCGGTGTTCACCCAGGCCTAGAAGCTGTATCCAAGCGTCACACCGTAGGTACGGGGTGCCGCCGGAGTTCCGATGTCGTTTCCATTGGCCACGGCGACCAGATTTGTGTAGTAGTACGAGTTGGTCAGGTTGTTTCCCCACACCGTTACGCGCAGACCACTGTCGCCTTCCCATCCGAGCGAC
>JARROF010000265.1:0-5058 GCA_037384205.1 Novosphingobium sp.
CAAGGGTTTGCGCCGGATCGCCCGGAACGAAGCGACGGGGCGTCCTTTCGCGCTTCTGGGAACATCTACATCGGCATTCTGAACGCCAGCGTTCAGGAATTCGCTGCCACGCCCGACACAGCGGGAAAGACAGACGGTCCCAAAGACACGTTGCTGATTTTCGGCGAGAGCCGATCGGTGGAGATTTGAAAAATGACGAAATCCTACAAGGTTGCAGTATGGGGCACCGGCATGATCGGCCAGTTCGCCCTGCGCTACATACTGGGTCGCCCGGACCTGGACCTGGTCGGCGTGCTGTGCTGGTCCGAATCCAAGGTCGGCAAGGACGCGGCCGAGTTGGCGGGCGGCACGCAGCCTGCAAGCGGCGTTCTGGCGGGCAACGATGTGGAGGCCTTCGTCGCTCTCGACGCGGACGTCGTGATATTCGCGCCGTTCGATGCGCTCACTGATCCGTCGGTAGAAGGCTCGCCTTCCTCGCAATCGGTGCCGCATATCGAAG
This sequence comes from Novosphingobium sp., assembly GCA_037384205.1. Lineage (GTDB taxonomy): Bacteria > Pseudomonadota > Alphaproteobacteria > Sphingomonadales > Sphingomonadaceae > Novosphingobium. Next base: position 500 of record JARROF010000265.1, read on the forward strand.
CGCTGCTGCGCAGCGGCAAGAATGTGCTGACGCCGATCCTTTCGCTGACTCACTGGCGTCATCTCCAGAACGGCGATGCCCTGCGCGCGCGGCTCGACGCTGCGGCCAGGGAAGGTGGCGCCAGCTTGCTCGGCGCTGGCCTCGATCCGGGCTACGTTACCGATGCCCTGGCCTTCTTCGCCAGCACCGCCACGGGCGAGATCGCCTCGATCGATACCTGGGAAGTGCTTGACTACGGCTCGTACGAAGCGCTCGACACGGTGCGTATGCTCGGCTTCGGTGCGCGCCCGCAGGATATGTCGGCGGCCGGTCTTGAAACCCTGAAGATAGGCTGGGGCGGCGCGCTGCATGTGCTGGCCGACGCATTCGGGATCGAGCTCGACGATATCCGCCTCGATGTGGATGTCGCGCTGGCAAAGGAGGCCTATGTCGGACAGGCAGGCCTGGAGATCGCGGAAGGCGCAATCGAGGCGATGAAGTTCCGGGTCGCCGGCGTTTACAAGGGCTCCGATGTGTTCGGCATCAACCATGTCACGCGCATAGGGCCGCAGGCCGGTCCCTATCCGCCGATCAACGCCGAATTCCCGTTTGGCTACCCTGAGGGCACCGGCCGCGGCTGGTCCGATGCGATGGCGATGACGTCGGCGCGACTGGTCAATGCCATAGAGAGCATCGTCGATGCCGAGCCGGGCTGGCGCCTGTTCTTCGAAACGCCGCGCCATGGCGGCCGGTTTGCCCTCAAGCTACGATAAGGTGGACTATGACGAACCCCGATAGCGCCATTGGCAGGGCTGTTGACGAAAACCTCGCCCGGGATCTGCTGAGTGCATTTTCCGCAATGGCCAACAGCCCGTCCGAGGAAAACCTGGCACGGCTTGCAACGTTCTACGCGCCCGATCTGCGATTTGAGGATCCTGGCCAAATCTTTGAAAGGTGGGAAGCATACGCTAACGCCTTCATGCATTTCAGAAGTGCGGCGAAGGTCGGCCTGAACCTGCAGGAGTGGGCATTGGGAGACAATTCCCTGTTCCTGCGCTGGGGCTTCTTCATGCACTCGGGCGACGCGTTCGAGGGCGACCCCGACTACAATTCGGGCGACGCGGCCATCGAATTCGATGGCTTCACCTTCTTCCGCTTCAATGCCGACGGCAAAGTCCAGTTCCAACAGGAAGGTTGGGCCGAAGTACCCTCGGCCTATCGCCAGCATCTCCGTTAGGGCCTGGAGGGATTCAGCCCATACGGGCCTGCGAACGGCGGCCTTCTGCACTTCCGGTACTCACGTACAGGAAGTACGCTGCGCGCCGGTTCTCAAAATCCACTATTCTCGGCTCCGTCTGGCCTGAATCCCCACAGACCCTAATAGAGGCAGGGATCAAGGGGCGACCACCACGCCATACGACAAGCTCGCCGCTCCTATGATCGCCCCCGACATCATCTTCAAATGCAGTTAGGCCCGGCTCCCAGGCATTTTCGTCAGCGTACTTTTCCCCGCTGTGATGCAGATTTGACCAAGGTCAACGACCGTTCGATAGCAAATCATACATAAGCATTCAATCTACTAAGTACAGATTGGAGAGGCTTGTGGACTATCCGTTCGAGCAAGACATTGGCTATGTGGTCTATCCCGAAGCCCCAGACGGCACACCGGCAACCAAGGCGCCCGCGCCCAATGTGCATAGGGGGCTGATACCGGTCGGCCGCTATTTCTCCAGCGACGAAATGGAGACCGAGTTCGAGCACCTGTGGCCGAAAGTCTGGAATTGGGTGGGTATCGAGCACGACCTGCCCGAAGTCGGCTCGTACTTCCGCATCGAGGTGGGCCGCGAATCCTTCGTGGTGGTGCGCAGCGCCGCGGACCGCGTCCAGGCGTTCCAGAATGTCTGCCCGCACCGGGCCAATTATGTCGTCAACAACGATTACGGGAAGATCGAGGATGGCGGCGCGCTCTACTGCCGCTTTCACGGCTGGCGCTTCAACCTCGACGGCTCCGTACGGACGATCAAGGACCAGCACACCTTTCCGGAGGAAAATCTATGCGGCATGAAAGGGCTGCGCGAGGTGCGGTGCGAGATCTGGAACTCCATGGTCTTCGTGAACCTTGATCCCGATGCGATCCCCCTTGTCGAGGCGCTCGATGTCGTGCCGGAGCATCTGGCGAACCGCGATTTCTCGCGCTTCCGCGTCTATGACGAAATCGCCGGGGAGATCGATGCGAACTGGAAGACGGCGATGGAGGCCTTCATCGAGTTCTATCATTCGGACGATACCCACCCCCAGGTCATCCCGATCAGCGCGACGCTTAAAACGCAGTATGATCTGTATGGGCACGGCATCAGCCGGATGATTATTCCCACCGGATATTCGGGCGACCGGACGAAGCAGCCAGAGCTGGTCAACGACGCGCTGAAAGGCTTCATTGCCTTCTTTGGCGGCGACAACAGCAAATATGAAGGCATCAGCGGCGCAGAGTATCGTACGGCGTTCGCAGACACATTGCGGCAGTGGGCGCGCCGAAATGGCCATGATGACCTGTTTTCGCGTCTCAGTGATGGCGAAGTGACGGATGACTGGAACTATCATCTGTTTCCCCATGTGACGATCAACGTGTTTTCTCACAGCCTCCTGATCCAGAGTTGGACTCCCCACCCCATGGATCCCGACAAGTGCCTGTACCGGGCGCTCAGCCTTCTGCTGCCCGTCACCGATCCGAAGCAGGCCGTGATGGATCCCGCTTCCTTTGCCGTCTCGGCACAGACAGGGTGGCGCGGCGAAACGCGACCGCCCCGCCGGGTGCCGCAATCGCTGGAAGAATGGGGCACGGTTCTGTCGCAGGATGTAGAGCGGTTGCCCAATGTGCAGCGCGGCCTGCGTTCGCGCGGTTATGCCGGCAACCGACTGAGCGCTTCGGAATGCAGGATTCCGCACTATCTCGCCGAAGTGGATCGCTACCTCGGCAGGTGACGGACACCGGCATCGGCTCCATGAATGCGGTGTCCGACCAAGTCCGATGACGAAACGGGGTCGGGGGCACACCGGAAAAGGCAGCTGGAGGCGTCGCAGGATGCCTTCAGCGATAGCCCATCGACGGCGGGAAGCCGGTCTCCAGGCCGATCCCGATCGTGGTCAGCTGACCCTGAAGCATTTGCTCGTAAAAGGGATCGGCGCCCCCCTCTGGCTGCATGAGCGCCGTGTTCTTGTCCCTTTCGTAGGTGCGATGGGTAACATCTTCGGGCCGACAGCCGCGAATTTCCGCCAGTCTGTGCTTGGTGGATTCGTGCAGGCCTTGCGCCATATAGGTATTCTTGATGACTCCCGGGAGCAAAAGGCTGACACTTATACCCGTGTTCATCAGTTCTCGCCGGAGCACATGCGCCATCCCGTTCAGCGCGCACTTTGTCGTCACATAGGGCAAGACCATCGGCGGAGGTGCGAACGTCGTCGCCGAACTCACGAAGATGATCCGGCCGCGATCGCGCTTGAGCAGCGGCAGACAGGCCATGATCGCCGCAAAATTGCCGATGATGTTGGTTTCATAAGTATCCCGCAGGAGCGCGACGGACGTGTGCTCGGCGGGCACGCCTTCGGGCGAGGCCGCCCCGTTCAGCACCAGCCCCGCCAGTCGCTCGCCCGCAGCCTTGATCGTTTCGACAAGAGCCTCGATATGCTCGTGCTTGCGCAAGTCGAGCATGACCGGCGTCAGACGGCCAGCACCTGCAGGCTGCGCAGCCAGGCGCGACACGATATCCCATTCCCACGGATCGATCGCCCCTGCATATACATGGTAGCCTCTATCCCGCAGTGTTTGGACCGCATCCTGTCCGACACCACCGCCGGCGCCCGTGACGATTACCGCTGGCAACCCTTTCGAGACATGATTTTCACGCACTGTGATTACTCCGCTCCCACCCTCGCCTGGGCAAAAGGGCACAGGTTGATCGCGGCCGTTGCTCCAACCGGTAGCCGTTCAACGCCCCACGTCCGCCCGCACACAGCATTCATTTGCCGACGTTCTCGAAACTACTCGCTGATCGGCCGGACTCCTTGTCGATTTCGCCCACCCGAAAGCAAAAAATGCTATTTTGGTGCGATGATGGCCGAAGCTGCCGTTGCCCTGGCACATTATGCCTCGCAACATTCATACGGCCTTCTTATGGATATAAAGAGATTCATTCAGCTGATAGGAAAACAAATGGGTTACACCTACATCACCCGGTCATCTGAAGTGCCAGCTGGAGAAATGCGCGCTGTCACCATTGGCAAGCGCAAACTGCTGGTGGCGAATGCAGGGGGCCATTTCTTCGTTGCCGATCGCAAATGCCCGCATTTTGGCTTCAATCTCTGCCGGGGCAAGCTGGAGGGCGAAGCGGTGATGTGCCCGCTTCATCGGGCGCGATTCGATCTCAACACCGGCGAAGTCATGCGAGACCCCCACATCCTCTTCATGAACCTTGGTATTCGCAATGGCTTGCGAACGTACCCAACCCAGGTCGAGGGCGACCAGATCATGAGCGACCTTGGAGAAGCTTGAACACCTGGCGACGCTTCGCCGCCCGGTTTAC
>JARROF010000266.1:0-2671 GCA_037384205.1 Novosphingobium sp.
GCCCAGTCTTGCGAAGTGAACTGCGAGCCCTGATCCGAGTGGATCAGCACCCGTTGCTTCGGCTTGCGCCGCCATACCGCCATGTGCAGCGCCTGCAGCACCGCATCGGTGGTCTGCCTACTCTGCATCGACCAACCCACCACGCGGCGGGAATAGAGATCAATGACGACGGCCAGATAGGCAAAGCCCTCCAGGGTTCGGAGTGGAGTAGGAAGCGCATGAGCGCTTCCCCTCCCCGAACCGTACGTGCACCTTTCAGCGCATACGGCTCTCCATTCAACCTTGGCCCAAGGCCATGGCGACATCATGATAGCGGGAGGTAACGGTATTTCGGAGTTCGTCCCTGAAGATGTAGGGATTTCGCTCCGGGTTCCGCCACCGGAACTGCATCTTCTGGCTGGTGACCAGTCGTCGCAGCGCCTTGCCGACGGCATTGCCCTGATTGCTCCGGCCGTAGATCAGCCACGTCTTTGATTGGCCGATTTCCGGCACGCGGTACCATTTACGCATCAAGGGTTTGATGCGGGATCGGTACTTCTGCGCCAACCAGTGCGCCATTTTCCAGAACACGACAGTGTCTATGCGCCGGAATATGCGCGCCGTGAAGTCGGTGAACTTGTAGAACGCGGCCCAGCCCGCCAACTGGCGGTTCAGGCTGTCGATCATGTCCACCGCGGCAACCTCATGATTGCCGGAGAGCACCTCGACCAGTCGGCGAGCGAAGGTCTTGCCTTTCTCCTTTGGTATCGTCGAGACCACGGACATGCGTCCGCTCGATCCCTGCCTGCGGATTATCCGGTGCCCGAGGAACACGAACCCGTCGTCGACGTGGGTGATATGGGTCTTGTCCATATTCAGCGTCAGCTTCAGGTTGTCTTCCAGAAAGGCCCGGCATTCCTCGCGGATGGCCTCGGCATGTGCCTTGCTGCCCTTGACGATAACGACGAAGTCGTCGGCGTAACGGCAGTAGGCGACAGCAGGTTTCCATTGCCGGTTCTCGCGAACCGTGATGGGGCGTCCCTGCTGGATACCGAAGTTCCATGCCCAGCGATCCTTTCGCGCCTTGTCGCTCAGGTATTTCGCCTCCAGCCACGCATCGAACTCATGGAGCATGATGTTGGACAGGAGCGGCGACAACACGCCGCCTTGTGGAACACCTTCGCTCGAGGCGACGAACAGGCCACGGTCAATGTGGCCTGCTTTCAGGAACCGCCAGAGTAGATCGACGAACCGATCATCCCGGATACGCCGCCGGACGCAGCGAAGAAGGAGCCGGTGGTGGACCGTGTCGAAGTAGCTCGCCAGATCACCTTCGATGACCCAGCGGCCCCGCGTCCCGGCGCCACTATCCTGCAACTGTATCTTCACTGTCCGGACAGCGTGATGCACGCTGCGTTCCGGCCTGAAGCCATAGGATAGGCGATGGAAGTCGCTTTCCCAGATCGGCTCCATAGCCATCAGCATCGCGCGCTGGACGATGCGGTCTTTCAGGGTCGGGATACCCAGTGGTCGTTTCTTGCCATTGGCTTTCGGGATATAGATTCGCCTGACCGGCTGCGGGACGTAATTTCCCGTCAGCAAGTCCGTGCGCAGGCTGGCCAGATGATCTGCCAGTCCGGCCTGCATCCGTTGCTTGTCCATTCCGTCGATACCTGGCGTATTGGCGCCGCTAGACGCCAGCACGATCCGGGCTGCCTCGGCAAGCCACGCCCTGTCAGCAATGAGCCTGAGTAAGCGGTCGAACCTGCGGTTCGCATCGCTCTCGGCCCATGTCGCGAGCTTGTGCTGCATTTCACTGATTATCAAAGGTCTTCACCTCGTTTGGTCAGGTAGTTTGCACTTCAAGCAGATTGAACTGTCCCCCTTCGCCATGTGACAGGCTTTCCCTGTCGCGGACTACTACGGGGACTCCGCCAGCATGGTGGACATCGGGGCCAACTCCCTTGGCATTCCATCATGCCTTCCCTCGTTCATATGCTGGACTTTCACGCGCTGGGGAGGCTGCCGGTCGCAGTCCTTGTCCTTGCGTCCCGCAAGTCGATACCGATGTCATGGTCTGGCTGCGTTCTCTCCATGACGCCCCGCAGGCGACCTACGTCTTTGCCTGCGTTCGGATTTCGCCAGCATACCTGTCCGGCACCATCATCAGCATTCCGCCTGTTAAGCCGTGTAGACGAAGGCGACATTTCAGCCCTCGGATGCGGATTAACCGGTTCGTGTTCCTCAACCTTCCAGCGCTACAGCCTCGGGGACCATCTCGGCGTAACGGCTTCGCCTCAATCCCCTTTACCTGCGGGCTACGTCACCCTGCCAGTTGACAGCAGGTCACCGCCGCTTGGGCTCATGCCCCCTCACAGCAGAGGGCAAGGCATTCGTTCAGTTCCTCCTTTCTCCTTTGCATTCCAACATACGCCCCCCGGACCTTCCGGGACGAGGCGCACGGTACGTCACGTCCGCGCACCACACCTGATTGGGACGCGTGATAACCAGATCGCGCAGCAAATAGGGATAAATCCGATGCTCCGGATGCGGATCGCTGGTGCGTGGGCGCTGGTAGATCGCCACCAGCCCCATCTTCGCCATCAGCCGCCGCACCCTGCGGCGTCCCACCGTATGGCCGAGCCGCCGCAGGTGCCGCGCCATCTGCCGACTGCCATACCAGGGGCAGTCC
>JARROF010000267.1:0-4115 GCA_037384205.1 Novosphingobium sp.
GAAAACCGCCAGTCTCGCCAACTGGCCCAGAATGAGAGTGCGGATAGCATCCCCTCAAACCCGCAGAAAACCGTCATGCACCCGTGCGTGAGGTGTGTATCCCAATTATGGGTCCGATGCGTAGCATCGCGGCCCTCTTACCGCAGCAACTCGCTCACCAGCGACGGCTTCTTCGCGATCATGGCGAGCAGCACCTGGGCGGGGCCGGTGGGGTGCCTGCGGCCATGTTCCCAGTTGAGCAATGTGCCCTTGGCGACACCGATGCTGCGTGCGAACGCGCCCTGCGACAGGCCAGTGCTGGCCCGGATCGCGGCGACATCGACGCTGGGCACCTCGATCTGGTGGACGATCGCGCCGGTCTCCTTGCCCTGGGCATAGTCCAGCGCCTCGTTCAGCCCCTGCATGATGCTCTCATAAGCGCTCATCTGCGGTCTCCATAGGTTGCGACCAGTGCCTTCGCCAACGCGACGGCTGCGGCCTGCTCGGCCTTGGTCAGGTTGTCCTTCTCGTTCTTGGCAAACACGGTGACGAGGAAGATCGGCATATGAGTGCCGCCGAACACATGAATGGTCCGGTAGCCGCCGCTCTTGCCGCTGCCCTCGCGGGGTATGCGGACCTTGCGCAGTCCGCCGCCCAGTGAGACGCCCGCCTCCGGGTTGGCCGCGATATAGTCCACCAGCGCCACACGCTCGTCGTCGGTCATGATCGCCTTGGCGCGCCGGATGAACTCCGGCAGCTCGACAATGGTCTGCAAGGTGGTCATGCGTGCCATATATGCGCCAATGGCATATAGGTCAATGACACATGCCGGTTATGCTTGACCCGCGCCTGCCGATCGGGTGACATCCGTGCATGATCGGGGCATCGCGTATATCACTATCTCAGCCGCTGGCCCTTCCGGGCCGGAAAACCGCCTCTCGGGGCTCTCGGCTTGTCCGCCATCGCCGCCTCAGCCACTGGCGCTCGCAAGCCACGGATGCGTCAGGGAAAATCGCTCCCGGCTACGATCGGGCGCGTCAGTGTTCTCACTTGCCGCAAAAGGACGATTGGAGAGGGGAGTGTAATTTGGGCCAGAAGGTCGGGCAATGGGTCGGAAATAATGTTGCCATAGTCGGCTCCGGCGTCACAACCGTTGGCCTTGTCGGGACCACACTCGGAGTGGGCGGCATCGCACTAGGTGCCTCTCAATTTACGAGAGGCAAGCCCATGAGAGGCCTCCAAATCGCAATGCTCGGGTTGGTGGCAATCGAAGAAAGTGCTGAAATCACGGCTGTTGGCGGATTGATCTCAACAAGTGGTGCAATAATTTCTACTTTGAGTGGGTCGGGAAAGGCTGGAGTCGTTGATTCGGTAACTCGACTTTCAACCATGTATGTACCGAATGGTCCAGTGAAGGATTTTGCTGCGCAAGCCATAAGCACAGGTTTGAACGCTATTGTTCCGGAGATTGAGGCATGCCGCAAATGAAAACAGACACTATCGCTTTCGCGGCATCCCTAACTCTGTTCGTCGCATGCTCGGTCATAATGGCTTTATTTAGCCATATTTTTACGGAAAAGTTCACAACTATATCATTTTTTATTTTGTGGGGACTCTCTGCGTTGATATGGCCGGTTTTTGCAATTAAAGTTTTTAAATTGTACTTAAAGAAATTCATCCAATAGCCGCATCCGCACCGCGAGCGCGTACGGCAAGATAGAACGTATGGCACCGCTTGTCCCATAAGTTGTAGTCTGCACAGCGTATTGTAGCGTTTTGGACGGCACTGCCTCGGGCGAGGCGGTGCCGTTGGCGCGTCATGGCGTTGATTTTGCGGGTAGAATAGCGGTGTCGTGGTTGCTGTGATGGGCTGGAAATAAGAGCACGAGATAAAAGCGCGGCCAGCCATGGCGGCCTATGTGGTTGGTTGTGCTGGGCTTTTGCGTATGGCCAGCGAATGCCCCGGCCAGCCCTGCTTGTAAAATCGCGAGCAAAATCAAGGCGGGTCCGTATGGCCACGGGCCGCGCGTCCGAGGAGCTGGAGCGCGGTGACCATGTGGTCCTCGACCTCGTCGATGGTGATGTCCAGGCGGCGGGCGATGCGGCGGTAGGGCAGATCGTCGAAGCGGCACATCATGAAAACCTCTCGCGTGAGTTCGGGCATGGTGACGAGCGCGGCCTCCATGCGGGCGAGCCGGGCAGGATCGACCGGCCGGGGCGGTTCGGCGATACGGGCGGTGCCGAACCCCCACCACATCCGCCAGCGTGCCCGCAGGCGCAGCGCCCTCTCAGCCGCGCCCACGCTGCCGCCTCCCGCGTGCGGGAAACCCGTGGCCGGTAACGGCTCGCACATGATCGAGCAGCGCGCGGGTCAGCACGCGCATCTCGCCGGGTGCGAAGGGGTAATCGGGCGGCTTGCCTACATCGGCGTGCCGCCACTGCCCGTAGGGCGAGAGGAAGCCTGCCAGCGCCGCGATCGGCGGCGCATCGAGGTCGAGCCCGGTGGCATTGGCCAGCGCCAGCGAACGGTCGAGGTGGAGCCCGAGGTGACGCGCGCACCAGGCATCGTCGAACCCGACGTCGATGAGGTGCGCTGAAAGCCCGAGCTGTATGACGATGCCGGTGTGATAGAGCAGCCCAGCGCGGGTCCGGCGCAGCACCACCGGCACCCCGGGAAGGCTCCCCGCCGATAGCGCCCGCACCGCGCCCGGACTGGCGAGAACGGGCAGCGCGATCGGCGCGATGACGAAACCACCGAGCAATGCGCGGCGCGAGGTGGGCGAAGGAGCCGAGGGGGCGACCGGCGAAAGGTCGCGGTGTGAGGAAAATCGTGACGGCATGACGGACCTGCACGCTGGCGATCCCGTGCATGGGCACGGGCGGTGCAAGCGGTGTCCTCTGGTCGGCCGCATGGGTCAGCGGCTATCAGCAACCGCCCGACGCGCGGCCGGGCGTAATGATGCCTGGCAGGATGATCCTGGGGGACGCTCGCCAGCCTTGCCGTCCCTTGGGCGGGATGATGCCGCAAACCGGACTGTGCGGCAAGCGCCCGGTCGCTACCGGGCGGCGGCTTCCAGTTCGGCGATGCGTTCGGCGCAGACCTGATGCACAACCCGGCCCAGTTCCTCGATGCGCTGGGAGAGCCAGGCGAGTTCCTCTTCGCTGATCCGGTAGTGCTTGCTGTAGCGGGCCTTGGTGTAGGCCTCCTTGAGCTTCTGGAACATGGCCCGCTCGCGCCGGGTGCCTTCGGGCCAGATGCCATAGACGCGCCGGTCGAGCCCCTCGGCGAGCGTGCGCAGGAAGGCGATGTTGTGGTTGTAAGGGGCGTAGAACGTCAGCGTGAGTAGCAAGCAGGAATACAACCGTTCCGCCGTCTGATGGAGGTCGAAGGCGGAATCCTTCAGGTAGCCCTTGCTGATGCCGAACTTGGCGAACTCGAAACGCTTCATCGCCGAAGGAAAGCCCTCGTCAAAATACTCGCGTGCCGCTGCCAGCGCCTGCTCGGGCGTCTTGGGCCTGGGCTCACGCAGCTCGCGCTCGTCGGCCTCGTAGAGGGCGATACCGTCCTTCTTGATCTCCATGAAGAATACCCGGCCGTGGGCGAGCCCGTCGTTCACCTCGTGGAGCGAATGGACAATGAAGTTGACCGGCGCGGCCAGGGTCTTCTCGATCGTGTAGGCGCGGATCAGCCGCTCCTCGCACCGGGCCCAGTAGGCGGCGCGGTCAGTCATCTCCTTCTGGCTGACGATGACGAGGATATCGTAGTCGGACTTGTACTGGTTGGCCGAGAGCGGCGCGTCCACCCAGTCACCGCGCGCATGGGAGCCGAACAGCACGATCTTGAGAATGCGCGCGCCCTTGCGTCTGCCGGTGGCGTGTTCGGTCGCGGCGCGGAACTCATCGAAGATGATCTCGACGACGCGCTCCATCTCGCGCTGCTTGTGCGGGGGCAAATGATCGAGGTCGGTACGCATGGGACGGGATGACCTTTAAGAGCTGCTGACAGGCTCCGCCAGAGGCGTCCGCACGGCCTGCGCGCGCCTGGAGAAAGTCAGCGATGTTCGGGCCGCCTGCGCGATGAAACGCAGCAGCTGAGAAAGGGCGATCAGGAGGCCGTGGCTCCTCCCTGTCCGGTG
>JARROF010000268.1:0-3762 GCA_037384205.1 Novosphingobium sp.
GCAGCTCAGTTCGGGCCATTGTCTTCACGGGCATGCTCATCTCCAGAGTAAGATTTGTAGCAACCTCACTCTGCCACAGCGCAGGCCGCTATTTACTCATCATGGGATCTGAAGTCGGAAGGACCCCCCAGAAGCGAGACTCTAAACAGCTAAGGCCTCATGAGACTGAGCGCGGGTGTGCATGCCGTTTCGCCAGCGGCGGCCAGGCCTGCACACCCTTTGCTGGGGGCATCGCAGAATCTCTTTCTGCGCGTACGCTAAGCGTTCGGCGAAGCTGATCCGGATCGCAGTCGGTCGATCGTCTGCCGCTCGAACGCCTGAGGATTTTGGGCCGCGATCCGCAACATACCTTCGTCCAGCGCAAGCGCGACCCTGCCATCGGCAAGCATGAGGCCGGCGTCGCATACAGAGGCCAGTGTGCCGAGGTCGTGGAGGGCGGTGATGAGCGTCAGGCCGGTATCGACCATGTCGCGCAGAACCTCGCGCAGGTCGAAGATCGCGACGGGATCGAGCCAGTTGAATGGCTCGTCGAGGATCACGAGGGAGTGACCGCCCGCGAAGGCCGCGGCAATGGCGATCCGCTGTCGCATGCCCGCAGAGCAGTCGCCGATCCAGCGGTCGAGCAGCAGAGCCAGGCCCAGCGCTTCATGCAGCTTTCCCAGGCGGGAGCGGACATCATTGATGCTCCCGCCGACAAGCTCGAGAACGTCGCATCCACGCAAGGCATCTGGCAGCTTGTCCGCAGGAGGAGCGAAGCCGAAACGCAGCGCGCGAGCGGCACGGTCACCAACCAGCTCCTCACCACCGATCCGGCATGATCCGCCGGCGAAGGGCAGCCGGCCGGCAAGCGCCCTGAGCAGGCTGGTCTTTCCCGATCCGTTGGCGCCGATGAGGCCGAACCACGATCCGGGTGCGACACACAGATCGACGTCCTGCACGACGCGCTGTCCGCTCCGCTCGACGATTACGCCCGTTAGTTCGACGGCGAGGTTTATGCCAGCAGCCACGTCTTCGTCCGCCCGCGGCGTTGCAGCTGCCATAGCATGGCGAGCGCGAGGACGGGCAAGGCCACCGGCATCGAATAGGCGACCAGCATAAGCAATCCTGCGAGGATGGAGATGAGGAAATCGGCGAACCGCCTGGTATGCAGCCGATAGGCGAGGATGCGCAGCGTCAGGAGCAACAGCATGACGACGCAGGCGGCAGCGGCGATGCCGGCCGCGACCGGCCCCAATATGATCCCGCATCCCGGCACCGACCCGGCTAGGAAGGTCGCGATCCCCTAGCCGTGGTGAATGAAAATGCGTCGCGATCCGTGTCCGGCGATCGTCATAAACTATGCCGACCACCGCCATCAGCGCGTTCGTGCCCAGCGTGCGGGCCGGCAACAGCAGCAGGAGCAGGACCGTCGCAGCCGCTACCCCGGCGATCGGGCGATGCGACCATGCGCGGAGCGTCCATCCCGGTCGCGCCATGCCGACGATCCGTTTCGGCATCCTGACACCACCCGTCAGTCCGGCGATCAACACGCCGGCGAGATAGGCGGGCACGCTGACGATCAGCAGCGAAGGGCGCACGATCAGGGTCGTCACGGCCAGCAGCGTCAGTCCGACGCCATGCCATGCCGTCATGTAGCGTCGGCGTGTCTGCGGGTGCAGGGCGTCGGCCGCGAGCAACCCGTCGAACGCATGGAAAGCAAGACGCCACCCGACAAGGCGTCCCGCCCCGGTGCCGATCAGCGTGCCCACACCGAGCGCCGTCCACGCCGCAACCCTCCAGGGACGGTCGGCGAACCACGCATGGGCGACGGCCAATGCAGCCAGTACCATGAGCGCGGCAATCGCGCGGTCGTGCCAGCCCGCGAACGTCGCGCGGATCGTATTCAAGGCGATTAGCCGATCCTGACGGAACAGCCAGTTCATTTCGTCTTGCGCCGGTCGAGCAGCCGCTGCCCGTCACTGCGCAACTCGCCCTTCGGCCCGACGAAGCGATAGAGCGTCTGGCGGGTGATCCCGAGTTCGGCGCACAGCTCGACGACCTTGGTTTCGGGTTTGCCCATCGCAGCCTGGGCAAGGCGCAGCTTGGCCGGCGTCATCTTGAACGGGCGACCGCCGCTGCGGCCACGGGCACGCGCCGCGGCGAGGCCCGCCTTGGTCCGCTCGACGATCAGCTCGCGCTCGAATTCGGCGAGGCCGGCGAAGATCGCGAAGACGAGGCGACCGTTGGCGGTGGTGGTGTCGATCGACGCGCCCTCGCCGGCGAGCACCTTCAGCCCGATGCCGCGTTTCGTCAGGTCGCCGACCAGGTTGACGAGATGACGCAGGTCGCGTCCCAACCGGTCGAGCTTCCACACCACCAGCGTATCGCCGTGGCGCAGCGCCTTGATGCAGGCGTCCAGTCCCGGCCGGTCGTCGCGCTTGCCCGATGCGGCGTCGGTATAGAGGTGATGTTCCAGATCGACGCCGGCCTTCGCCAATGCGTCGCGCTGGAGGTCGATGACCTGGCTGCCGTCCGCCTTCGACACCCGCGCATAGCCGATCAACGCCGTCACTTTAACGAGCGTCCACGTGACAGATGACGGCAGCGCCGCAAAGCAGCACCTTCCTGTCACTTAACCAGTCACCTCGGCTATGTCGCATCAACGTCATCACGGCATGATTGTGTGACAGCAGGGGAAACAAGGTCAAGATGGTCGCGCAAATCCTGTCGCCGGCGCAGCGCGCCGCGCTGTTCGATCCGCCATCGGACCCCGACACGACCGAGCGGCTGTATACGCTCGGCCCCGACGATCTGGCCGAAGTGTTCCGACGCAGGCGGGCCGCCAACCGGATCGGCTATGTGGTGCAGCTCGGCTACCTCCGCCATCCCGGCCGGGCGATTGAACCCGGTGAGGTGCCACCTGCGGCGATGCTCACCGTGCTGGCCGCCCAGATCGGTTGCTCGCCCGATGCCTTCGCCGACTATGCCGCGCGCGACACGACGCTGCGCGAGCATCGCGCCGCGATCGAACGCAGGCTCGACCTCCGCACGTTCGAGCGCGCCGATCGCGGAATGGTCTTCGCGACTGCCAGTGAGGTGGCCGCATCCACTGACCGCTGCGATGCCATCGTCGCGGCCATGGTCGAGCGGCTGCGCGGGGCGGGTGTCGTGCTGCCGCTACCCGCAGTCCTCGAACGCATCGCGCTGGTCGCCCGTGCGGAAGCGAGACGGCAGGCATTCGCCCGGCTCGGCCGCGACCTGACGCCGGACCAGGTGGAGCAACTCGATGCGCTGCTGCGGATCGGGGGAACACCCACCCGTTCGCTGCTGGCGTGGATACGCGACTGGCCCGAAGCGCCTGGTGCCGGCAACCTCAAGGCGATCGTCGAACGGCTCGATCATGTCCGCTCCGTTGGTATTGAGGCGGAACGGGCGCGGCGCATCCATGCCAGTCGCTATGCGGTGATCGCGCGCGAGGCGGCGATCATGACCGCTCAGCACCTAACGCGGCTCGAAGGTCGGCGTCGTCTCGCCACGCTGGTCGCCTTTGCAATCGAGATGGAGGTGGCGCTGACCGACGCCGCCATCCTGATGGTCGAGAAGCTGGTGGGCGGCATGTTCCGACGGGCCGACCGCACCCGGTCGGAGCGGCTGATCGATCAGGCGCGACTGTTCCGCGACACCGCCCGCCTGCATATCCGTCTCGGGCGGACGCTGCTCGATGCACGTGGTACCGGCCGCAATGTGCTGGCGCTCATCGACGAACGGATCGGATGGCCGGCG
>JARROF010000269.1:0-2590 GCA_037384205.1 Novosphingobium sp.
CGCCTGATGGTTGGTTCCACGGGCCGTGTAATAAGTGCTTTCCTCGGAATGAATGTCTCCCAGATAGAAAGCGATGGTGCCGGTGTGATGGAAGGCCCGGCTCGAAGCAGTGCGGTAAAAGGAAAGCGTGGCGTAGAAATCGGATGGCGCTGTCGCCGAGATCCCGCAATTTCTCTTATGGTTGATCTACGATCTTGCGGTAGCCGGGGCCGGCGCTCTTGTTCCGTCGACGGCGTGAGCGCTGCCTCCGAAGGCGAAGGCCACAGGTTCGAATCCTGTCGGTTCCGGCGAATGGGAAAGGTCGGGCAGGCCGAGCGCTTACCATGCCCTGGGCATACAGACCCGCTCAGGTGTGAGCGCGACGACGCTTACGGAACACGGCCATCAGCCACGTTCTAGCGGCGCACCGCAATGCGGGTTGCGATCAGCATTGCACCGACTGAAATGACGACCAGAGCTCCGAACGCGATCTGATAGGCCGTCACCGACGCGGAGCCGCCGAACTGCTCAATGACAGCGACCATGGCGATTGCGCCCAATGCGCCCCCCAAGCGCTGACCGATATTGATCAAAGTCGCGGCGTCACCAGTTTCAGCCTCGTCAACTGCATTGTAGGCGGCCGTAATCGCGGGCATTTGGGCCAGGGCCAGCGCCGCTCCTCGTGCAGCGAGAAGAATGACGACGGCCGCACAAACGAGCGGCACAGGGCAGACGAAAGGGAGTGTTGTCAAAATCAGCAATCCTGCTCCGGCGAGAGATATCCTTCTCGGTCCATATCGATCCGTCAACGCTCCCGCTACTGGCAGAATAATGGCGGAGCCAAGCCCCATAGCCATGAGCATAAGGCCGGCTTCAGTTGGCGTTTGTCCCAGGCTGCGTTGCAAGAAGATCGGCAGAAGGAGCAATCCGCCGTACATGGCGGCGCCGGTCAATCCGGCGGTCACGACTGGGGCAGAAAAACCTGACCGCAATAGAAGGGCGACATCGATCAGGGGATCCGGACTTTGAACTGCGTGGACCACAAAGAGCGCCGTCAAGCCAATCCCGATGACTGCAATGGCTATGGAGAGCATGCTGATATTGCTCGATCCGATCTCCGCAGCACCGTAGAGCAGCAGAGGAAGGCCGAAGCTGATCAGGATCAATCCGCGAAAGTCGATCCGGGCCTCCGGCGTCGTTTCACCGGATGGTACGAGGCGCGCGGCGCCAATCAGAGCAACGGTGCCCACCGGCACGTTGATCAGGAACAACCACCTCCAAGAGGCTGCATCGATCAACATGCCACCGAAAGCCGGTCCCAATGCCGGACCGAGCGCGACTGCGAAACCCACGACGCCCATGAGCCGACCCAATTGGCGTCGATCAGCGGTGGACGCCAGGACCGCCTGACCGGCGGGCACCATCAGGCCGGCGGCGAGACCCTGCAGGCAGCGCGCCATGATCAAATGCGTCAGCGTTTGCGCAAACGCACAGACGATAGAGGCGAGCACAAAAGCGAGGATGCTGCCCTTCCAAAGGCGACCGTCTCCAAATCGTCGACTCAGCCAGCCAGCAAGCGGCAGGGAAACGGCAAGTGCTATCAGGTAACCAGTCGCTACCCACTGCACACCCGACAACGGCGCGGCGAGATCGGATCGGATCGTGTTCAGGGCAAGGTTGGCGATGGTGGAATCGAGCATCGCCATGAAGGCGCCAGACCCGGTGACGACGGCGATTGCCCAGAGGCGGCTCGGAATCTCGGGAGGCGATAGCGGCATGTGGCTCAACTCGCTGGGTTGATGACGACGGCAATTCTTTATGGTACAAGCGTATCATAAAGAATTGCCGTGAGCGAGGCCCTGTCCGATGCCGAGAACCGTCGACCACGAAGAACGCCGCTCCATGATTCTGGAGGCCTTTATGGCCGTCGCGGCGCGTGAGGGGCTGCATGCGGTCTCGTTGCGAGCCGTTGCCGCTGAAGCCGGCATTTCGCTGCGATCGGTCCAGTACTATTTCGATACCAAGGCAGGGTTGATGCAAGCGGGCCTCGCCACGCTGGAAAAGCTGAGCAATGAACGCGTAAAAACCCGGCTTGAGGCGTTGGAGCCATCTCCGAGTGCACGAACAACACTCCAGGCGCTATTTGCTGTTGCACTTCCCACCGATCGCGAAAGTCGACGGTTTCATTTGCTCTGGACGTCGTATGCGATGCTCGCGATGACCGATCCGGAGATTTCGGATCGAACTTTCGTGGACAGTCCGAATCGGCTGCAGGAACGGATTGCCTTCATATTGGAAGAAGGGAAATCCAGCGGCGAGTTTGATGGTGCGCTTAATGGCGAACTCGAAGCCACGATCCTCATCTCTCTCATACACGGTCTCGGAACTGCTGTTCTCGTCGGTCAACAAACATCAGAAAGCGCGACTTCCAGCTTTGAGCATTATCTCGACCGTTTGGCTGGAGCGAAGTCCGGAAACGGGTGAACGGCATGGCGATGAAGATCGGCCAGCTTCGCTGTCTAATCGCTGCGGCGGAATATGGGAGTTTCCGACGAGCTGGCGAGGCTTTGCAGATGAAGCAGTCCAGTATTAGCCGCGCTATCAGACAGCT
>JARROF010000270.1:0-2571 GCA_037384205.1 Novosphingobium sp.
TACCGATCCGCGGCAAGTCCAGTTCGTTTACGAAAAGGGACTGAAGGCCGTCCCGTCGATCTGTGTCGTACTCGCCCATCCCGGCTTCTGGATCAATACACCGGCCCTCGAGATCGACTGGGTCAAGGTGCTGCACGGCGAGCAGGCTTTCACCCTCTATCGCCCCCTGCCCGCCGAAGGCGTGGTGCGCGGCGAATATGATGTCGTTGCGGTCGAGGACAAGGGTCCGAAAGGCGCAGTGATGCACGTCACCAAGCGGCTCTATGAGGAAGAGAGCAATGCCCTGCTTGCCGAGGTGACGAGCGTATACATGCTGCGCGGCGATGGCGGATGCGGCGATTACGGCACCCCGCCCAGCCCGCCCCAGCCCTTGCCAGAGCGCGCGCCTGACCTGGAAGTCGACATCGCGACCCTGCCGCAGTCAGCGTTGATCTACCGCCTGTCTGGTGATCGCAACCCCATTCATGCCGATCCTGAAGCCGCGAGAAAGGCCGGTTTCGACCGCCCGATCCTGCACGGCCTGTGCAGCATGGGCATTGCCACTCGCGCCATTATCGACGCCGTCGCGGACGGCGATCCGGACCGGCTGAAGGCCCTGTCTCTGCGGTTCAGCAAGCCGGTCTATCCCGGCGAAACCTTGCGGATCTCCCTCTTTCGGGACGGCGCGGGGTACCGCTTCTCAGCCCGGGCACTCGAGCGCGATCTCGTCGTGCTCGATCGCGGTTCCGCAGTGCTCAGCAGTTAAAATCAAGAGGAATAACAATGAACAAATCTCTGGAAGGAAAAGTCGTCATTGTCACCGGCGCTGGCGGCGGCGTGGGTGAAGGCATTGCCAAGCTGGCCGCATCGCGCGGTGCCCATGTGGTCGTGAATGACCTCGGCGGCAGCGCGACGGGCGAAGGCGCCGATGCCGGCCCCGCGCAGCGCGTCGCTGACGAGATCAAGGCTGAAGGCGGCAGCGCCATTGCCAACACCCAGTCGGTCGCGACGTGGGACAGCGCCCATGAAATCGTTCAGTCGGCCATCGACGCATTTGGCCGGCTCGACGTGGTCGTCAACAACGCGGGCGTCCTGCGCGACGTCATCTTCCACAAGATGTCGGAACAGGACTGGGACATCGTTTGCTCGGTCAATCTGGACGGCCCCTTCTACATGTCCCGCGCGGCCGCGCCGCATTTCAAGGCGCAGGAAAGCGGCTGCTTTGTCCACCTGACCTCGACGAGCGGCCTCATCGGCAATTTGGCGCAGGCCAATTATTCCGCCGCCAAGATGGGCGTGGTCGGCCTGTCGAAAAGCATCGCCCTCGACATGCAGCGGTTCAACGTCCGCTCCAACTGCATCGCGCCGTTTGCATTCACCCGCATGGTCGGCACCATTCCGGCGAATGACGAACGCAACCGCCAGCGCCTGGAAATTGCCAAGCGCATGACGCCCGACAAGATCGCGCCGCTTGCCGTCGGCCTCATGCTCGATGAGGCGAAGGACGTCAGTGGCCAGGTCTTCGCTTCGCGCATGAACGAGGTCATGCTGTTCAGCCTCAATCGTCCGATCCGCACCGCCCAGACGAGTGATGGATGGACGCCGGAGTCCGTGGTAAGCCATGCGATCCCGGCGATGCGGCCAAGCTTCTACCCGCTCGACCGTTCGTCCGACGTGTTCACCTGGGACCCGTTCTGAGGCTCTTATGACCGTTCACACAGCAGAGGGGACGTTGACCGAACTGGTCGACGGCGTTCTCACCATTACGCTCAACCGCCCCGAACACGGCAATTCGACTCCAGCGAATACGGTGCCGGACGTGGTGCGGATGATCCGCTCTGCTGGTCAGTCCCCGGACGTGCGATGCGTCGTCTTGCAGGGTGCCGGCAAGCATTTCTGCACGGGCGGAGACCTCCGCGCCTATTCGAAGGAACTGGCCGGTGGCCCGGAAGCCCTGCAGCGCAGCTTCGAACAGCGGCTCAACAATGTGGCCGACCTCGTCAAGGCACTGGCCGGAATCGACCGGCCTGTGATCGCGCGCTGCAAGGGCGTGGTCGCCGGCGCCGGCCTCATGTTCGCCCTCACTGCCGACTGGGTCATCGCCGATGACAGCGCACAGTTCATGTTCGCCCATCGCCGGGCCGGCCTCAGCCCCGATGGCGGTGTGAGCTATTTCCTGCCGCAAATTGTCGGACAGCGCATGGCGGCCCAGTTGATTCTCGGCGGCCAGGTAGTCAAGGCCGAACGCGCAAGGGACCTGGGACTTGTGACAGAGCTTGTTCCCGGCGACGCGCTGGACGACGCCGTGTCCCGCCTCGCTGGTGAACTCGCCCGGGCACCGCAGCTTGCTATGCGCTCCGCCAAGCGGCTGATCTATTCCGCCTCGGCTCACAGCCTGGAAGAGCATCTGGCGGCCGAGACCCAGGGGATCGTGGAAACCGTAGGCCACCCCGATTTCGCTGAAGGCGTTACCGCTTTCCTTGAAAAGAGACCTCCCCGCTTCCGCTAGGGTCAGAACCTACGAAGTGCACGTTCGAGGCGTCGAAATGGCGGAGATATCGGGGTTCGCGCGGATGCGGCAAGGAGCATCGT
>JARROF010000271.1:0-2494 GCA_037384205.1 Novosphingobium sp.
GACCAAGCTCACCCGGCGTTGGGCCAGGCGTGGCGCCCGGCCTTCCGGACTATGGCCGCATCTACGACCACGAACTCGTGGCGGCCGTGCAGAAGATCGCAGGCAACGGCACCGGCGATACGCGCTGGAAAGTGCTCTCCCTGGCCCGGCGGCGGTTCGGGCGGCGGCTTTTCCCGCCCGCGCACTGGCTCGCGCGGCAACAGGTCCGGCGGGGGGGTCAAGACCGGCGGCGGATTCTGAGGACCTCGAGCCGACACAGCGTGCCGGGCAGTGAGGCTCAGCGGGACAGGTCGCGAACCGGGCGGACGTGATCCTCGAACGGCACGTGCCGTCGCCGGAAGGTTGCGCCTTCGACGCATTCCGGTCTGCCGATCCGGTCCATGCGAAAATGACGGAAATCCTGGCGCGCCGGATCCCAGGCCACCAGATACCAGAGCGGTGGCAGGATCAGCATGGCCTGCGGTTCGACAGTCCTTCTGGTCACAACCCCTTTTGCATCGCGGTAGCGGAAACCGAGGTGCAGCCGCTCGAGAAAGGCCGTCTCGAATGCGGGCAGCAACGCCGGGTCCATTGTTCCCACATCCGAGATGTCCACCTGCGGCGCAAGCGCGCCGACGTAAAGGCAATCGAGGAACAGGCGCAGATCGCGCAGCTTGTCGGACGGCAGGGCCCTCTCGATCTTGGCGAGCGCGGCATCCGCGAGACCCGAAAAGGGCAGATTTCCGGCCGCGCGCATCGAGGCAACACTGATGAGAAGCGCAAAGACCTCGGGAACCGAGAGCCGCGCCGTGGCCTGGACCGATTGCGGATCGAGTTGCAGGCCACCGCCGCGTCCGGGCTCGGAATGGATGACGAAGCCCTCGTCGCGCAGCGCGCCGATGTCCCGCAGCACCGTACGCCTGGACGCGCCCACCGCCTCCGCGAGATCGGCGATTGTCGCGGTGCCGTTGCGGCGAAGGGTGCGCACGATGGCGTCTTGTCGGAGGCGTGTGTTCATTCGGCAAGACTGCCACTTAATGGTGTCAAAATTTGGCACCATTCGGCTTTAGGCAGCGGCTGTCCATATCAGCAAGGTGAATATGCAATGCCCAATACGATCGCGTTTCCCGAATCCACCCTCGTCTCGGTCAACGGCGTGGAGCTCGAAGTCTTCGAAGCCGGCCGGGAAAATGCGGGTAAGCCCATTGTGCTCTGTCATGGCTGGCCAGAGCACGCCTTTTCCTGGCGTTATCAAATTCCCGCCCTGGTAGCTGCCGGCTATCATGTCATCGCCCCCAACCAACGAGGGTATGGCAATTCATCCGTCCCGACAGAAGTAACAGACTATGATATTGCACACTTGACGGGTGATCTAGTCGCGCTTCTCGATCACTTTGGATACGAGGATGCCATCTTTGTCGGTCATGATTGGGGGGCATTTATCGTTTGGGGGCTGACATTATTGCATCCAACACGGGTAAAAAGAGTGATAAACATGGCTTTGCCATACCAAGAGCGCGGAGAAGTGCCGTGGATGGAATTCTTGGAGGGGCTTTTTGATGAAAACTATTATATGATCCACTTTAATCGGCAGCCAGGAGTCGCGGCCGCCCGTTTTGACGAAAACCCACGTCAATTCCTGCGCAACGTGTTCCGCAAGAACGTGCCACCGCCCGGGCCATGGTTGTCGTTGATCGATCTTGCCAGCGTAGAAACACCACTCGGTGATCCCTTAATGAGCGACGCCGAACTCGCCGTTTATGTCTCTGCCTTCAAAAAGTCTGGGTTCACAGGCAGCACTAATTATTACAGAAACCTTGACCGAAACTGGCATTTGTTGGCGGATGTGAATCCAATCATCCAACAGCCTGTACTGATGATCTATGGCGACCGCGATATAATCCCGAAGTTTGAACGGCTACCAGAGTTCGTACCCAATGTAGAGATAGTCAACATAGATGCGGGTCATAGCATCCAACAAGAAAAGCCGGAAGAAACAAACCAGGCAATCTTGAACTGGTTGGAAAAGCAGACTGCTACCTAGTCGCAAACGACTTCCAAGGCTAATCATGCCCTCCGGCTTGACCGGAGGGCGAAAGGAGACGCTGAGGGCAACGAACGTTTCACGGGAATTGCACCAGAGCGTCTTTGCCGGACGACTCCAAGGCCGACACACCGAGCGTCCTATTTTGGCTGATTTAGTCCGCTGACTACGGCAAATTCGCACCTATCAAAAATTTTGACGCAAGATTTCTTGGTAGGTTTCGAAAGTACATGCATCTGTTAGCATAAGCGCGATTAACCGAAGCCAATTGATGCATAAATCCGATACAGCTCCCAACGCCAATCTTGTGGTTCCGTGGGCAAGTTCGTTATACGCAATGGAGGCGACCACGCCTATCGAGGGGCCAGTTTTTCGCGGAGGAGCGTGATCCTCCCGGTCAGATAGTCGGCCTCCAGGCTAGTGGGCGAGCAGCCAAGCGCCGCCTCCAGCGCTACGATCGCAGCTTTTGCG
>JARROF010000272.1:0-4360 GCA_037384205.1 Novosphingobium sp.
GCAGCGAGCCCTGCGCCATCTTGGTGCGGCCGAAAATCGCGTTGACGTCCCAGTCCGCGGCACGCGGATTGTCCGTCACCGGGTAGGCTTTGGCGTAGTCGGTAATATAGTCGTAGCCTGGGGGGCGGGTGAGGTGAAGGCCGGTGAACTGCGCCGCCAGCGGATCGCTATGGTCGATCCAGCCGTTGATGTTTGCCTGAATATGCACCGTATCCGAAGGCTCATAATCGAGCAGCAACCGGCCCATCAGATTTCTGGTCTTGCCATTGCGCCCGTCGGGACCATTCGGGCGGCTATTGCTGATCTGCCAGGCGTCGCCCAGTTCGCTACGGACGGCGAGCCGGGCCTTGAGCGTGTCACTCAGGGGGCCGCTAACATAGCCCTCGGCGTTAATCTCGTTGAACCGGCCGTAGCTGACCTGCGCTCCGGCGGCGAGGTGACTGGTGGGCTTTGCCGTAACGTAGTTGATGGCGCCGCCGGTCGAGTTCTGGCCGAACAGCGTTCCCTGCGGCCCCTTCAGGACCTCGATACGCTCAAGGTCATAGGCGGAATGGGTCGCGAGCACCGAAAACGCCAGCGGCGCTTCATCCTGATACACCGTCACCGCGGCGATCGCGCCGATTGACGCTTCATTGAAGCCGACGCCGCGCAGTGTGAATACCGGGGTGTTCGTCGAGGTGTTGGCGAAAGTAAGGCCTGGAACCGCGTTGGCGATATCCTCCAGCGATGAGACTTGACGCTCCCGCAGCGCTTCACCGGTAAGCACCTGCACGGTGAGGCCGACGTCGTTCAGTTTCTGCTCGCGCTTGTTCGCCGTGACCACGATCTCGCCTGCGGCAACCGCATCTTCCCCGGAAGACGCTGCACCTTGCGGTTTGACGCGGTCCTGCACCGCTTCGACTACGATCGAGCCGCTGCTCGTCGTGCGGTAGGTAAGGCCCGTCCCCCCAAGCAGGACGGAAAGCGCCTCTTCAACCGTCATTGTCCCCTTGAGTGGCTTGGCGCGTTTGCCGCGCGTAAGCTCGCTCGGGAAGTAGATCTCCTCCCCGCTCTGCCGTGCAAGGTCCGTCAGCGCGGCGCCGAGATCGTTCGCCGCGATGTCGTAACGCACTTGTCTGTCGATCTGCTGCGCGCAGACAGCGCCCGGCAGGAATGCCATGCTCGCGCAAGCGGCCAGGAATGCAGCCTGAAAGCGGCGGTTGGTCGCGGTGGACCTCATCATCTCTCTCCCAAAAGTCTGAGTTTCTCTAGACCCGAGTGACAAGACGCATGACAGCGGGCGGTCCGCAAAAAAATTGAGATTCGTCTTATTTCCTCATTTTTGCGCTAATCGAGGATATGAGCGTTGCAAGCAGCGCCGCCGCGACGACGAGTGCGGTTGCCATGAGTGCAAACCCCCATGCAAAGTTGCCGGTGGAACTCACCAGCCGGCCAATTATCCAGGGCGCAAACACTCCGCCCAACTGGCCCATGGTAGAAGCTGCGCCAACGAACGTGGCTCTTCCCCCTTCCGGGGCCAGTTCCAGGACAATCGCGCCCAGGGAACTGAAGCTGCCGTAGAGAAAGAACGCCGCAGCCGAAAGCCCGGCCAGCGACACGGCAAGCGATGGCGCCGAATATGCCCAGTATAGGGCCAAAGCGCCGCCCAGGTAGCAAACTATCTGGATGTGTGCGCGGTAATGATAAAGGGCGGTGCTGCCCAGCCAGCCCGACAGCACCAGACCGACAAGTGCAAAAAGGTATGGCACGGAGCTGAGCAGACCAAGGTGCTTGATATCGACGCCATGGGCAGACGAGAGGTAGGATGGCATCCAGCCCAAGTACCCCCAGTATGCGATGTTAAAGAAAAAGAACATGCCGCCGATAACCCAGAGAACGGGATTTGCGGCAACGCTCCGCAGTCCGGCGTTGTTTTCGCCATGCGCGGTGGGCTCGGTCGTATCATGGGTTGGAACAAGCAGGCAGTTGACGCCGCTTGCGAGCAGGGCCGGTACGGCCAGAATGCCGAACAGCCACCGCCAATCCAATATTCCCAGCAGAAAGCCGACGACCGGCCCGGCAAGTAACGGTGCGACCGCCAGAGCCGTCGTCGAGATCGCTACGGCACGGCTGCGTTCCTGCGACGTGAAGTTGTCGCCAATGGCCTTGAATATGCTGGAATTGGACGCGCCCTCGGACAGTCCGAAGAGCAGACGAACAAGGATGAACCCGGCAAGGCTCGCGACCAGTCCGGTAAACCCCGTGAAAAGAGCCCAAAAGAGGGGCGTGACGATAAGCACGGGCCGAACGCCCCAACGGTCGGCGAAAATGCCGCCCGGGATTTGCCCCAGCATATAGCCGATCGAGAATGACGATAGCACGAGCCCGAATTTCTCGTAACTCATCGCCATGCCGGCCATGATCATCGGCGCGGCGGTGGCTGGAACTGCAGAGAAGGCCCGCGTCCCCAGCCATGCAGGTTGGTTCAACAGGTGGCCTTGGGGAAATGCCCGAGCACATCCTCGTCCTGTTTCGAGGTCCCGGCCAAGGGCTGCTGCCTCGAACTTGCAGCCCGAAAGCGGCGGCTGGTCGCGTTGGACCTCATCATCTCTCTCCCCAAAGCCTGAGTTTCTCTAGACCTGGGTGACAAGACGCATGGCGGCAGGCAGCCCGCAAAAAAATGCAGGTTAGTCGCGCGGTGTCAGGCGGGGTGCGCCGTTGTCCTCATGCGTCACCTCGATGGGAAACACCTCGCGCATCGCCTGCGCAAAATGCTCCGGATCGTTCGACTGGAAGACCCCCGTCACGCGGTATTCGGCGATTTTCTGATCCGCAATCGTGATCGGCTTTGCCGTATAGCGGTTGATCTCCGCCACCGCCTCGCGGAGCGGCGTCTCGTTGAACACCAGCAGCCCGCCCTTCCAGCTCGCCGCCTGGCGCGTGTCGACCGGCTTCACTGCCAGCGGTTGCTGCGGCTCGATGACCAGCGTTTCCCCCGCTGTCAGCGCCAGTTCGCGGATCGGCTGTCCGGCTTTCGGCGCGCCAGGCCGGGGCGCCTCGCGGACCTTGACCGTCCCTTCGATCATTGCAACGCGCACTGCCGCGCCCTCAATCCGCACATTGAAGGTCGTCCCCGTCGCGGTGATCAGCTGCCCCTTCGCATAGACCCTGAACGGGCGCGCCTCGCCATGCGCCACTTCGAACAGCGCCTGACCCTTTACGAGATGGATCGCACGCGCCTTGCTGTCGTAATCAACCCTCAGCTCGCTATCGGTGTCGAGCGTCGCAACCGACCCGTCGGGCAGCATGATGGCCTTGCGCTCGCCCAGCGCCGTGCGATAGACATTACTTGGCGCATGCACCACCTGCTCGCTGCCCGGTTTCAGGTCAGGGGCGACACTTTGCGGGCGGCCCGCCCAGATCGCCACCAGCGCGATCGATGCAGCCAGCGCCGTGACTGCGCTCACCCAGCTCCAGATTATTTTCTTTTGGTCGCGGCACGCTGCCAACGCCGCCTGCCTCAGTTCCATCACCGGCGGCTCGCCCGCGTGCCGCGCCACCGCATCCAATGCCCACAGTGCATTGTCGTAAGCGGCGACATGTGCGTCGTCTTCGGCCAGCCAGCTGGCAAGCCGCTCCTGCTCAACCGTGCGCAGTGGAGCCCGCTCCTGCCGCAACACCCACGCCGCTGCCGTCTTGCTTATCTCGGCCGGCCGGCCTGGGCGTCTGATCTGCACCGGGCTCATCTCATGCGCTCCAGTCTCTCGGCGAGCCATGCGGTTGCCTGCGTGATCTCGAGTTCGACCAGCCGCTTCGAAATTCCCAATTGCTCGGCAATGGCGCTGCGCGGCATGTCCTCCAGCCGCGCGAGGATGAAGACGTTGCGCATCCGTGCCGGCAACTCGTTGAGCGCCGAGACCACCGCTCCCAGTTCCTCGCGCCCCTCGGCGATCCGTGCCGGGCTGATTTCGTCGCTGTCGAACAGCGCTTCGCCCTGCGCATCGTGGAGGTAATCGCGCCGGACCTTCCCTCGGCGGAAATGATCCATCGCGATATTGCCCGCTGCCGCGAAGAGATAGCCCTGCGGATTGGCAACCCCCTTGAGCGCGCCCTGCTGCGACAGCCGTGCAAAGACCTCCTGCACCAGATCCGCCGCGCTTTCGGGATCGATCCCCCGCCTTCCGAAATAGCGCAGCAACGCTCCGTGATAGCGGCGCGAAAGATCGTCGACGGCAGCACCGTGATCATCTCCTTCGTCAGTGGCTTGCGCGTATGTCATTGCGGACGGGTGTACTCGCCTTTTCATAGCTTATGTCTAGGACGCAAGACTGGTCCGGTTCCGCAAATTTAGACGAAATTGAAATATTGCAAAAGCATCTTC
>JARROF010000273.1:0-3815 GCA_037384205.1 Novosphingobium sp.
CTGCCGATATGGCTTTCCAGCGTGGCAAGCGAGCGGCTGACAGCAGGCTGGGTGATGTTGAGCTCGTTGGCCGCGCTGGTGAAGTTCTCATAGCGGGCGGCAGCCTCGAAAATGAAGAGCGCGCTGGGCGAGGGGAGTTTTCGGCGAAGTCCTGTCATAACTCCAGATTATGGTATGCAGGAGAATTTCACAATTGCCCAAACTGAGGAATTTGTCGCACTGTCCGTCAAAATTCGAACTGAACGCAACCAAAAGAATGGGCTTCCAATGGACTTCTCTCGTTTCAAGCTTTTGACTTTCGATATCGTCGGAACCTGCATCGACTTCGAGAAGGGCGTGCTAGACGCCGTTCGTCGCATTGGCGGGGAGGCGACTGCAAATCTGTCCGACGACGAGATTTACAAACCTTATCTCGATGGACGCGTCAGGCATTACGGCCGTAACAGCGAGGTCTTCTACGACGTATACAAGTACGTTGCGGCCGAGCTCGGTCTGGTCAATACCGACGCCGCCGCCCGCGATTTTCAGCTGTCGGTTTTCGAATGGCCGGCCTTCGCCGATTCCGCCGAGGCTTTGGCCCGTTTGAGGACCAGGTTCCGCCTCGTTGCCATGACCAATGGCGACCGGACCTCGTTCACCGCCTACGACCATCGTCTCGGCTGGCCGTTCCACGATTCGGTCACCTATGACGAAGCAAAGTGCGCCAAGCCCGATCCACGGTTCTTCTCTCACAATCTGGGTCGTCAGTCTGCCTTCGGCTTCAAACAGGACGAGATCCTGCATGTGGCGCAGAGTCAGTACCACGACATCGGCGTTGCTCGTGAATTGGGTTATTCGGTGTGCTGGATCGAGCGCCGCTTCGATCAGGAAGGCTACGGCGGCACGCCGGTGCCTGACAAATTCACCAAGCCCGATTTCCATTTCCACAGCCTCGGCGAACTGGCCGACGCGGTCTTCGGAGCCAAATAATGCAATTGCCCCCGCTTCCAGTATCGCTCTGGCGTCAGGACACTTCCTTCCAGTCGCAGGATTTTCCCGCGCTCGGCAGCGACGTCTCCTGCGATGTGGCGATCATCGGCGGGGGCTATTGCGGCCTGCATGCGGCGCTCGCCTTTGCCGAAAAGGGGCTGAGTGTCGTGGTGCTGGAGGCCGGCTCAGTCGGTCTCGGCGGCAGCGGGCGCAACGGCGGCGTGGTTTCCGCCAAATTTCGCCGCAGTTTCACCGATCTTGCTGCCTCGCACGGGATGGAGGTTGCGCGCCGCATGCACGCAATTGCCAATGCGAGTGTCGACCACCTGATCGAAACGCTTGACCGGCATCACATCGATGACGCCGGTTTCCGTCGCGTTGGTGCGCTGAAATGCGCCCATTCCGCCAAGGCGTTTGAGCATGCGCGCCATGAGGCGGACTGGCTGGCGAAAAACATGGGCGAGGGCGGACTTCACGTTCTCGACCGTGACACGGTGCGCGATGAGACCGGCTGCGATGGCTTCGTCGGCGGTGTCTTGCAAGACGGCGCGGGCACCATTCAGCCACTGGCCTATCTGCACGGACTGTGGCGTGCGGCGAGCGCGCAGGGTGTACAATGGTCGCGACCGAAAAACTGCCCGCGGATCTCGGCGCGCAACTCCTCAAGAACGAGCGCAGCTACACCGAGACCCGCCGCATGATGCGCTGGTTCCGAAAAATCGACGGCCGGATCATCTTCGGTGGCCGCGGGGCACTCGGCCATGTTGAGGCGCCGGAAGCCTTCAGACGGCTCGAAAAGGCGATGCATCTGATCTTTCCGGAGCTGCGTGGGATCGATATCGACTATCGTTGGTCCGGCCATGTGGCGCTCTCCTTCGACGGTTTACCCATGGCGGGCATGCTTTCTCCCCGCATCGGCTATGCCGCAGGCTTCAATGGTGCTGGGGTTGCGATGTCGGGCTATGTTGGTGCGCAGCTCGCGAAGATGATGACCAAACAGCCCCATGACTTGGCTCTTATCGCGCGCGGCTCGATTCCCAAGGTTCCGTTCTATCCGCTGCGCTCGGTTGGCGTGCGCGGCGTGACATTCCTCTACGAAATGATGGATGCCGCGGGCCTGTAGGCAAGTCACCTCCTGGGGTCCGGCTCCTGTTTCGTGACAAGCGTGCAAAGGCGCTGATTCATTCAAGGAGTTCGACGTGAAGTCTCATAAGATTGCGCTTATTCCCGGAGACGGGATCGGTGTCGACGTAACCGGGGCGACAACCCGCATTCTCGATACCGCGGGCGCGAAATTCGGTTTTCACCTCGAGACCGAGACATTTCCCTGGTCCTGCGACTATTACCTCAAGACCGGAGCGATGATGCCGGAGGAGGGGATCGCAGTCCTGCGCGGCTTTGACGCCATTTTCCTCGGCGCGGTCGGCTGGCCGGAAACCGTTCCGGATTCAGTCTCGCTGCACGGTTTGTTGCTGCCGATCCGCAAGGCGTTCACGCAATATGCCAATATCCGTCCGCACCGGTTGCTTCCGGGTGCCGAGGGACCTTTGCGTGCTTCTCGCTTCGACATTCTCTGCATTCGCGAAAACACCGAGGGCGAATATTCGGGTGCCGGCGGTCGTGTGAACCAGGGAGCTGACAACGAAGTGGCGACCGAGGTTGCCATCTTCACCCGAAAGGGCGTCGAGCGCATCATCCGCTTCGGCTTCGAGCAGGCTCGCGCCCGCCGCGGTCATCTGACGTCGGTGACGAAATCCAACGCGCAGAAATATTCGATGGTCTTCTGGGACGAGGTGACGCGCGAGGTCGCCCGGGATTATCCGGACGTGACCGTCAGCCACATGCATATCGATGCCATGGCGGCAAAGATGGTGATGGCGCCCGAGAGCCTTGATGTCGTCGTCGCCTCCAATCTTTTCGGAGACATACTCACCGATCTTGGAGCAGCCATCCAGGGCGGGCTCGGTTTTGCGGCATCGGCCAATATCTGCCCGGACAGGTCCGGTCCTTCCATGTTTGAGCCGGTTCACGGCTCAGCGCCGGATATCGCGGGGCAGGGGATCGCCAATCCGATCGCCGCTATCTGGTCTGGCGCCATGATGCTCGATCATCTCGGCGAAGGCGAAGCTGCCGCTGCCGTCCTTGCTGCGATCGAGAGTGCTACTGCACGGGGGATCGGGGTGCGACCGGGCAGCCATTCGACAGAGGAAATCGTTACTGCTATCGAAAATGCGCTGAGGGCCTGACACATGACCAAGACGACTGATATCCGCTCGCGTCTCTCCGATCCCGAACTTTTCCGCGAGGCGGCGCTCATTGATGGTGTGTGGATGGCCCGGGCCGACATGGAGGTCATCAATCCCGCCACCCGAGGCGCGTTGGGGATGATGCCGGATTGCACGGCCGAGGAAACGGAAGCTGCGATTGCGGCCGCTGAAACGGCGATGGTCGAATGGCGCGAGCGCACCCATGCCGAACGTGCCGATCTCCTGATGGCCTGGCATGACCTGATGGTGCTGCATGCAGACGATCTGGCCGAGATCCTTACCGCCGAACAGGGCAAGCCACTGGCCGAGGCCAAGGGCGAAATCCTTTACGGGGCGTCCTTTGTGCGCTGGTTTGCCGAGGAAGCCCGCCGCATCAATGGCGTCATCATTCCCTCGCCGGTCAAGGGCAAGAAGATCCTGGCCATGAAGGAACCGGTCGGCGTCTGTGCGATCATCACGCCGTGGAATTTCCCGAATGCGATGATCACCCGCAAAGTGGCGCCGGGTCTTGCCGCCGGCTGCACGATGGTAATCAAGCCGTCGGATTTCACACCCTATTCGGCGCTGGCTCTTGGTGTG
>JARROF010000274.1:0-3668 GCA_037384205.1 Novosphingobium sp.
CTTCACCGCGCTGCCATCCTCGGAAATGCCGAGGTCTTCCATCGTGACCAACTCGGTGATGGAAAAGCAGTCATGCACTTCGGCGAGACTGATCTGCTCGCGCGGATTGGTAATACCGGCTTCCTCATAGGCGCGCTTGGCCGCGTTGCGCGTGTTGCGCACATAGCTGCCGTCCCAGCCCGCCATGGTGGATTCGACGCCCGAGCTGATCGAGAGCTGGATCGCCTTGATCGTGACCAGATCCTTCTTGCCGAGCGCGCGCGCGATTTCGGGCGTCGTGACGATGGCACAGGCCGATCCGTCGGACACGCCGCTGCAATCGAAGATGCCCAGCGGGTCGGCGATCATCGGTGCGTTGAGGATCTTTTCCATCGGCACTTCCTTGCGGAAATGCGCCTTGGGGCTGTGGACGCCGTTCACATGGCTCTTCCACGAGACATGGGCGATCGCCTTCTTGAGATCCTCCTTCGATGTGCCGTAGCGCGAGCGATAGCCGGCGGCGAGCTGCGCAAATCCGGCCGGCGCCGATCCCAGAGGCAGCCACAGATCGTTGAACGTGCCCTTGAACGGGGCAGGCAACCCGCCATAGCCCGTGTCCTTAAGCTTCTCCGCGCCAATGGCGAGGGCGATGTCCACCGCTCCCGAGGCAACGGCATAAGCGGCGCCGCGCAGCGCCTCGGTACCGGTCGCGCACATGTTTTCGACACGCGTCACCGGGATGCCATCAAGTCGCAGAGCGGTGGAGGCGGGAATGGCGGAATTGCCCACATTCACGTTGTCGAGCGCCGATCCCGACCAGACGGCTTCGATCTGCTCGCGTCCGATGCCGGCGTCGGCCAGCGCTTCCTCGAACGCCTCGGACAACAGGTCTTCGGTGCCCTTGTCCCAATGTTCGCCGAATTTCGAGCAGCCCATGCCGAGAATGGCGACTTTATCCTTGATACCCTTGGCCATGTCAGGCTCCCGTCGCGACCGGGGTCGCTTTCCAGAAATAACGGTTGAAGCCGCGAATTTTGTCCGGCTCCTTGATGCGATAGGCCATGCGCAGCGGCGTTCCGACGTCCAGCCCTTGCGGGCCAACATCGACGATCTCCATCAACAGCCGCGCCCCGATGTCGAACTGCACGAAGCCGACATACAGCGGCGGTGCGGGATAATAGGACAGCCAGTCGGGCGTGAAGGTGAGCACCTTGGCCGGCTCATCGCTCAGCGATACCTGGTCAAAGCCCGCTGCGGGCGCCTTGCACTCCGGATTGACGCAATAGGCGAGCTGCGGAAATTGCACCGTCCCGCACGAGCCGCATTTACCCGCGACAAAGGCAGACAGTTGACCCGCCTCGCGATAGAGATTGGTCAGCGCGGCCTTGCCGCTCTTTTCCGATCGCATCCCCCAGTCGGCATCCAGTTCGCCATAGAAAGACAGCATGCGCAGATAATCGCTCGTCGACACCTTGTCGGCCAGCGCGCCCGACAGGCCGCGCTGCGAGAGGAAGCCGCCAATCGCGTCGGTCACTACCAGCACCAGCGCTTCGGCGCCCTGACCAAAGGCCAGCACGAGGATACGATCGCCCGGCTTCGCCTGCTCCAGCTCGTTCACCAGCATCAGCAGGGGGTGCGCGGTCCCGGCATAGCCGAGCTGATCGTTCAGCGAGTCCGACACCTTGCCGCCAAAGCCCATCTTGCGCGCGATCATCTCGGCGCTGCCCTTCAGCGGGGAGGCCATGACGATCGCCGACAAATCGTCCGCAGAGATACCCGCCTGCTCCAGCGCCGCCTTGGCGGCCTGCGGTATGATCTTGGCGTAGCCTTCGTCACGGATCCAGCGCTCTTCCCAGAAATAGTCATGGGCATGATCGGCCGCGCGGAAATGGTCGACGAACTGCGCCGCGATCGTCGCGCCGCCGATCTTGCGCGCGATGACGCCTTCGCTGCCGAGGCGAAAAGCCGCGGCACCGGCGCCATAGGCCATTTCGAGCGTGCCCGCGGGTTTGGCGCGGAGGCGGTCGGCAGCCAGCAAAAGTTGGTTCGAACCGGCGGCATCCAGTGCACGGCCCAGCCCCGAAAGCCCGGCGCGCTGCGACCCGGTGATGTCGGTGCCGCTGACCGAGTGTCCCAGCGCGAGGGCGCCGATGGCGATCACGCTGTTCTGGAGATCGGCATAGGGAAGAGTGGTCGAAGCAAGGGTCAGGGCATCGATGCCCTGCCGCGCCTCCGGGCCAAGCGCGTCGCGCGCTGCTTCGACCGCCATGGTGATGCTGTCTTCATCCCACGAGCAAAAGGCCCGCTCGCCTTTCGCCAAGCCGCGCAGCGACGGCGCCATCCACTTGTGCGCGGCAGCGATCGCGGCGCGTTCCAGGCGCAGGCGGGGAACATAGGCGCCGTAGCCGGTGATACCACACGGAACAGGCGCTCCACCTGATATTCGGTCGAGTAGCCCATGCCGCCGTGGGTCATGACCGCCCGGGTGCACGCGTCGAACGCGGCCCGTCCGCCCAGGAACTTGCCGGCATTGGCCTCCGCGCCGCAGGGCTTGCCCGCGTCATAAAGGTAGGCAGCGCGCATGATCATCCAGTAGGCGGATTCCAGATAGGTCCAGTTTTCGGCCAGCGGATGCTGAATGCCTTGATTGGCGCCGATAAACCGCCCGAACACCTTGCGTTCGCGGGCATATTGCGCGGCGCGCTCGAGCGCCCCCTGACCAAGCCCAACCGCCTCGATGCCGACCAGGATGCGTTCGGGATTGAGGCTGTGCAGGATGTAATGGAAACCCTTGCCCTCTTCACCGATCCGGTCCTCGTCCGGGATGAAATAATCGTCGATGAAAGTTGCGTTCGAATCGACCGCGTTGCGGCCCATCTTGGGGATGCGCCGCACCTCGATCTGGGACTTGTCGAGATCGGTGTAGAACAGCGTCATGCCGTCAGACGGCTTCTTGCACTGATCCTTGGGCGTGGTGCGCGTCAGCAGCACGATCTTGTTGGCGACCTGGCCAGAAGAGGTCCAGATTTTGCGGCCCGTGACGCGATAGCCGCCCGGCACCTTGGTCGCGAAGGTCGTTATGCTGGTCGTGTCGAGACCGGCATCCGGTTCAGTGACGCCGAAGCAGGCACGATCGGTTCCCGCGATGAGCGGCTTGAGCATGCGCTGCTTCTGCTCGTCGGTGCCGAACACGACGACGGCATGGGGGCCGAACAGGTTGAGGTGGAGGGTGCTCGCCGCGGAATAACCGCCCGCGCTGCGCGAGACGGTGTTCATCATGATCGCCGCTTCGGTCACGCCCAGATTGGCGCCGCCGAGTTCCTCGGGCATCGTAATGCCCAGCCAGCCGCCATCGGCCATCGCCTTGTGGAACTCGAACGGAAACGTCTTCTCCTGATCGCACTTGCTCCAATATGCGTCATCAAAGGAATCCGTGATCCGCTTCACACCGTCGCGGATTGCTTCTTGTTGTTCGTTCAGGGAGAAATCCATGCTTTATACCGTTCCCAAACATATGATGCGCTAGCGTACTATATTGTTTAGGCGAATTTGCAAGGCTCGGCGCCGCAAAATTGCCATCGCAAAGGCTGCCGGGCATGCGGCGGCGTACCCCGGGAACCGCCAGTACCGCCATGCCCTTGGCCTTGTCTCACATTCAGCCATGATACGGTTTGACCATAGCGTCACAG
>JARROF010000275.1:0-3810 GCA_037384205.1 Novosphingobium sp.
CGCAGCGCATGAATACGATCGAGACGCATCAGGGGGACCAGTCGGCCTCTACCCGCATCGCGGTGTGGATGTGGACACTGGGTTATGTCCGGCACAAGCCGTTCGGTGGCGGCTTCGATTCGTTCCTGGGCAACAAGGTCACGATCGATCTCAGGGACGTAGATACGGCCGGGGCCACCACGGTCGTTGAAACTACCGAAGTGAACGACAAGGCGCGCGCATTTCACTCGGCCTATTTCGAAGTGTTGGGAGAACAGGGCTGGCCGGGCCTTGCGCTGTGGCTGTCGATCCACATTTCGGGGCTGCTGCAGCTGGAAATGCTGTGTCGCCGCCTGCGCAAGAGCCGCGACGCACGCGACCGGGCGGACCACGATCTGGCCAGTGCTTTGCAGATGGCGCACATGGTCTGCATGCTCGGCTCGGTGTTCATCGGCGTCGCTTACCAGTCCTTTGCCTATATCCTTGTCGGCCTTGAGATTGCTCTTTTTCAGCAGCGCAAGCGCGAAGGCGGTGCGTCGTCGGCCCGTTCGTCGCGCTTTGCAGGCCCGCGCCCGATGAAGCCGCTGGTGCCGGCGGCGGGAGAAACGGTGTGAACGCTGCCTCCGGGGAATCGTCGCCACGGGCGCATCTGGACGCGCTGACCGGGATACGCGGGCTCGCGGCCTGGCTGGTCGTATTCTATCACATCCGCTATTCGTTGCGCGATCTGGTGCCAGGCAGCATTATCGAGGGGCTGGCCAAGGGATATCTGGCAGTGGACCTGTTCTTCATGCTGTCCGGGTTCGTGCTGTGGTACAATTACGGCGCGCGGCTGAGGGCGGGCGGCGCCGGTGCGTGGCTGGCCTTCTATCAGCGACGGCTGGCGCGGATCTGGCCATTGCATGTGGCAATACTGGCCGCTTTCGTTGCCTTTGCCTTGCTGCTTCTGACCACCGGCAGACCGGCGCCGGACATGCCGTTCGCGCAATTGCCGCTGCATGTGTTCCTGCTGCAGAACTGGGGATTTACCGATGCATTGGCGTGGAACGATCCTTCCTGGTCCATCAGCACCGAGTTCGCAGCCTACCTTGTTTTTCCGCTGGTGGCGGTCATGGCGCCGTGGGACCGCTTGCGGTTGCCGGTGCTGGGGGTTCTTGGCGCGCTTCTCCTGACAGCGCTGTGGGGGCTTTTTGCGGTTGCCGGAGCGTCCGGGCTGGGGCACGATATCTCCCATCTCGGCCTTGGCCGTTGTCTGCTCGAATTCTGGCTCGGCAATTGTGCCTGTCTGATCTGGCAGCGGTTGCCTCGTCATGGCCGGGCCCCGGTGGGTTGCGCCGCAGGTGCGGCGCTGATCATGATTGCCGGCTGGACGCTGGACGCGCCCGAGGCGCTGTTCGTTCCGGCGGCCCTGCTGTTCGCGCTGCTGGGCCTGGCTCTGGGCAAGGGGGTGGTCGTAAAATCGCTGTCAGCCCGGCCGTTCGTCTATCTGGGGGAGATCAGCTACGCGACTTATCTGGCTCATTTCCTGCTGTTCAAGCTTTACAAGCTGATGTTTGGCCTGATCAACGGGTTTCGCCGCCGCACGCAACCGGTGCGCACGTCCGCTGCGGCGTGAAGCGAACACGGCCCGATCCGTGGTTTTCAACAAATCTGTTATTGGGTCTTAACCTTTCTTGTTTCCTGCCGTTTTAGCATATGTCGTCGCAGTTATGCACGGCACAGAAAGGCGTGACATGCCCTGGCGCTTGGGGAAATTTCGCTGGAATGTTACGTTTACGGCAAATTAACCTTTAACCTTCATTGGTCATATGGTTAATTCACGGCAATGTCTGTTTCCCTGGCGTTAGTGTCATGCGGGACAATGGGGCAAAGGGGGTTACCCATGCGAGTGCTGTTGATCGAGGACGAACCGACCACGGCCCGGGCCATTGAGCTTATGCTCACGGCCGAGGGCTTCAATGTCTATTCAACGGATCTGGGGGAAGAAGGCCTCGATCTGGGCAAGCTTTACGATTACGATATCATCCTGCTCGACCTGAACCTGCCGGACATGCACGGCTATGACGTGCTGAAGAAGCTGCGCGTCGCCAAGGTGCAGACGCCGGTTCTGATCCTGTCGGGCATTTCGGAAATGGACAGCAAGGTCCGCTCGTTCGGTTTCGGCGCCGACGACTATGTGACCAAGCCGTTCCACCGCGAAGAACTGATCGCCCGTATCCATGCGGTCGTTCGCCGTTCCAAGGGCCATTCGCAGTCGGTCATCCGCACCGGCAAGCTGATCGTCAATCTCGATGCCAAGACGGTCGAGGTCGATGGCGCCCGCGTGCATCTGACCGGCAAGGAATACGCGATGCTCGAGCTGCTTTCGCTGCGCAAGGGCACTACGCTGACCAAGGAAATGTTCCTCAACCATCTCTATGGCGGGATGGACGAGCCGGAACTGAAGATCATCGACGTGTTCATCTGCAAGCTGCGCAAGAAACTCGCGCATGCCTGCGGCGGTGCGAACTACATCGAAACCGTCTGGGGCCGCGGCTATGTGCTGCGCGATCCGGACGAGGCGGCCGAAGCGGCCTGATACCGGTTTACGCCCTTGCTGGGGCATGATGACGACCTGCCCGAAAGGGTGGGTCGTTTCTCGTTTGGGGGCCATCGACGCCTGTTGACCGATGCACTCATCGCTGCCAGTGCGCCCGGCCATGACCGCATATAAATCCGGCGATCCCACCACTCTCAACCGCCTCTACGGGCGTGCCAAGGGCAAGCCCTTGCGGGCCGGGCAGCAGGCGCTCGTGGACAATCTCCTGCCGCGCATCGCGGTGCCCGCCGAAGGTCCGGTCACGGCCGGGCGCCTGTTCGGCGAAGATCGCCCGCTGCATTTCGAGATCGGTTTCGGCGGCGGCGAACACATGGCGCAGCGCGCCGATATGCTGCCCGATCACGGCTTCATCGGCGCGGAGCCCTTCATCAACGGCGTGGCGCAGGCACTCACGCATGTTTCCGGCGACAATGGCGCGCATCCGCCGATCGGCAATGTGCGCATTCACCACGGCGATGCGCTGGAAGTGCTTTCGCGCATTCCCGACGGCGCGCTGTCTTTCCTTTACCTGCTGCACCCCGATCCCTGGCCCAAGGCCCGCCATGCCAAGCGTCGGATGATGAACGACGGCCCGGTCGATATGTTCGCAGCCAAGCTCAAACCCGGCGGCGAGTTCCGGTTCGGCACCGATCATCCGGTCTATCTGCGTCACGCGCTGATGGTGATGCAGCGCCACACCCATCAGTTCGAATGGCTGTGCGGCAAGCCCGCCGATTTCCAGAACCGCCCCGGCGGCTGGCCGCAGACCCGTTACGAAGCCAAGGCCCGTAAAGTATATGGTCACGAGGTCTGGTATTTTCGCTGGAAGCGTACTGAGGCGTAGCATAGCGTTGATTTTTATACCTTTTTTCTGATCCTTACTGCGCTACACTAGCAGTCTCTTGGCGGCTTTTTCCGCTTCGGTGATTGCTGGGTGATTGCTGGAAAGCACCTGCGGGAGGCTCGAAAATGGCTACAGGAAGAATAGGTAAGCGCGTGGTCGATGCGATGCGCTCGGCCGGCGTTGCCGGCTTCTTATGGGACGAGGATATCAAAGGCTTCGGGATGAAGGTCACTTCATCCGGCGCGGCATCCTACGTCCTGCAGTATCGAATGGGTGGGCGCGAATCCAAGACGCGCCGATATACGCTCGGCGGACATGGCTCTCCCTGGACACCTGCTACGGCACGAGCAGAAGCTGAGCGGCTGAGTTTGCTCATTGCGCAAGGCACCGATCCTACCGAAGCGGAAAA
>JARROF010000276.1:0-2321 GCA_037384205.1 Novosphingobium sp.
CGGCGTGGCGTTCACCCGCGACCCGGCGACCGGCGAGAAGGCCTATTACGGCGAATGGCTGGTCAACGCCCAGGGCGAGGACGTCGTCGCCGGCATCCGCACCCCGCAGTACCTGACCAAGGCCGCGCGCGAGCGGGCCGGCGCCAAGCCGCTGTCGATGGAAGAAGCCATGCCTGCGGCCTATGCCGAACTGGCCGCTGTCTTCGAACTGCTCGAAAAGCACTACACCGACATGCAGGACATCGAGTTCACGGTGCAGCAGGGCAAGCTGTGGATGCTGCAGACCCGTTCGGGCAAGCGCACCGCCAAGGCCGCGCTGAAAATGGCCGTGGACATGGTCGCCGAGGGCCTGATTGACGAGGCCACCGCGATCAAGCGTGTCGATCCGATGGCGCTTGACCAGCTGCTGCACCCGACGCTCGATCCCAAGGCTTCGCGCGACATTCTCGGCAAGGGCCTGCCTGCCTCGCCGGGCGCGGCTTCCGGCGCGATCGTGTTCGATGCCGATTCGGCTGAAAAGCGCGCGGAACATGGCGAGGCGGTGATCCTCGTGCGCGTCGAGACCTCGCCCGAAGACATCCACGGCATGCACGCGGCCAAGGGCATCCTCACCGCGCGCGGCGGCATGACCAGCCACGCTGCCGTGGTGGCGCGCGGCATGGGCCGTCCTTGCGTCTCGGGTGCGTCGGGCCTGTCGATCGACATGAAGACCCGCACGATGAAGATCGGCAAGCGCGAGCTGAAGGAAGGCGATATCCTGACGCTCGACGGCGCGTCGGGCGACATCATGGCCGGTGAAGTGCCGACCATCGAGCCCGAACTGGCCGGTGATTTCGCCACGCTCATGGTCTGGGCCGACAAGCACCGCCGCATGAAAGTGCGCACCAACGCGGAAACCCCGGCCGACTGCAAGATGGCCCGCCAGTTCGGCGCCGAAGGCATTGGCCTGTGCCGCACCGAGCACATGTTCTTCGACGCCGGCCGCATCAGCGCCGTGCGCCAGATGATCCTGGCCGAGGACGAGGCCGGCCGCCGCGCCGCGCTCGAAAAGCTGCTGCCCGAACAGCGCGCCGACTTTGCCGCGATCTTCGAGATCATGCGCGGGCTGCCGGTGACGATCCGCCTGCTCGATCCGCCGCTGCACGAGTTCCTGCCGCACAACGATGAGGAATTCGCCGAACTGTCCGACGATATCGGCATTGGCGTCGATACGCTGAAGCGCCGGGCCAACGAGCTGCACGAGTTCAATCCGATGCTCGGCCATCGCGGCTGCCGCCTCGGCATCACGTTCCCCGAGATCTACGAAATGCAGGCGCGCGCGATCTTCGAGGCCGCTTGCGACGTGGCCAAGGCGCATGGCGAAGCCATCGTGCCCGAAATCATGATCCCGCTGGTGGCGACGAAGAAGGAACTCGAAATCCTGAAGGCTCTGGTCGCCCGGGCGGCCGAACAAGTCTTCGAGGAGA
Source organism: Novosphingobium sp. (assembly GCA_037384205.1). Classification (GTDB taxonomy): domain Bacteria; phylum Pseudomonadota; class Alphaproteobacteria; order Sphingomonadales; family Sphingomonadaceae; genus Novosphingobium. The sequence continues at coordinate 1,467 of JARROF010000276.1, forward strand.
AGGGCAGCACGCTCGAATATATGGTCGGCACCATGATCGAGCTGCCGCGCGCGGCGCTGATGGCGGGCGAGATCGCCGAGGAAGGCGAGTTCTTCTCGTTCGGCACCAACGACCTGACGCAGACGACGCTGGGCCTTTCGCGCGACGATGCGGGCAAGTTCCTGCCGGTCTATGTGCAGCAGGGCATCTTTGCGCGCGATCCCTTCGTCAGCCTCGATGTCGAGGGCGTGGGCCAGCTCGTCGAACTGGCGGCCGAGCGCGGGCGTACGGCGCGGCCCGGGATCAAGCTCGGCATCTGCGGGGAGCATGGCGGCGATCCGGCCTCGATCGCCTTTTGCGAGAAGACCGGGCTCGATTACGTCAGTGCCTCGCCGTTTCGCGTGCCGATCGCCAGGCTGGCGGCGGCGCAAGCCGTGCTGGCCTGATCGCCCGCGGGCTGGAAGTCAGCGCTTCCAGCCCGACAGTGTCAGGATTTCGAACCGTTCGATGATGCGGCCATCTTCCCCGGCGGCCGCAAAGGCTTCACGCGCGCGCGCCAGCGCGGCTTTGCCTAGCGGCGGGCCGGGATCGGCGAGAACGTTGCTGAGGCCAAGCGCGCGCAAGTCGCCAACCAGACGGTCCAGACTGCGGAACGCGACGTTGAGCGGCCTGTGGTCCGTCACCGGGTCCGCATAGAGCGTGCGCTGGAGCAGTTGCGCGCCGGCGCGTACGTCGATGGTCGGGTGCAGGCGCGGGGAAGGGCGGTCGCCATCGGCTGCCAGCATGACCTCGCGCAGCGCCGCCAGGCTGCCTGAGGACACGAAGCTGGCTATCACCATGCCGCCCGGTGCCAGCGCCTTGCGCAGATGGACCAGC
>JARROF010000277.1:0-2277 GCA_037384205.1 Novosphingobium sp.
TGGCCTCGAAAAGGCGCTGACGAACGCCTTCTGTGCGCATGTTATCGAGACAGACATGGTCCCCCGCTTTCGCACGGGGGATTTTGCAGGCGGCATAGAGGGTGCAATCACTTCGCTCTCGGCGAAAATGTCCTGACGCATTTGCGATCCGGCCATTTCATGCCATGAGCCGCGCGTGACCCGACGCTGGAAACCCTTGGCCATTGCCGCGCTGTGCGCGCTCATGACATGCGCAGGTCCGGCACAGGCGCGCGAAAGCCTGGGTCTCTACGGTACATGGGGGGCGTTTCGCGATCCGCTGGTGCCGCGCTGCTATGCCATCGCCATGGCCCTGCCCAGCACGCTGCGCCGCGACTATCAGCCCTATGCCGCGATCGGCACATGGCCCAAGCGCGCGGCGCGCAACCAGGTGCATTTCCGCCTTTCGCGCAAGATGGCCGAAGGCACCAAGATCGTGCTGCGCATCGGCCGCCGGCGAATCGAACTGACCGGCGGCGGCGGCGATGCCTGGCCGAAGGACGACCATGACAACGCCGCGATCATCGCCGCCATGCGCTCGGCCACGCGGATGACGGTCTATGCGCGGGGAGAAGCCGGCGGGCGCTTTTCCAACACCTGGCCGCTTGCGGGCGCGGCATCGGCCATGGATGCAGCCGCGATCGGCTGCGCGCAGTTACGGTGAGACAGGCGGCGCACGAATCGTGCGCTCTTCCGGAATCGCGCCATATGCCCTATATGGCCGCCGATCATGACAGCCACGACTACCAGCCCTGCCGGGGGCGGCCTCATGCCGATCCCCGGGCATATCGACCCGGTTCCCGTCCCGCGTCCGGATCTCGTTGAAGGGATCACCCCGCGCGCGGATGGGCGCGTCGATCTGATCGGCCTGCCCAGGAAACGCATCGCCGAACTGTTCGAGACCGCCGGGCTCGATGCCAAGGCGGCCAAGCTGCGCGCCAAGCAGGTGTTCCACTGGCTCTACCACCGCGGCGTCACTGAGTTCGCGGCGATGACCGATATCGCCAAGACCATGCGCCCCTGGCTCGCCGAACGCTTCGTGATCGGCCGCCCGGAGATCGTGGAGGCCCAGCATTCCAGCGACGGCACCCGCAAGTGGCTGCTGCGCACGGCGGACGGGCACGACTTCGAGATGGTCTTCATTCCCGATGCGGACCGGGGCACGCTGTGTGTGTCCAGCCAGGTGGGCTGCACGCTCAACTGCCGCTTCTGCCACACCGGCACGATGCGGCTGGTGCGCAACCTGACCACGGGCGAAATCGTCGGGCAGGTCATGCTGGCACGCGATGCGCTGGGCGAATGGCCCAAGTCCGGTCAGGCAGACCTTGCCGCGCTTGACGACGATCTGGTCGATGACGATGGCGGCTATTCGGCCGATGGGCGCCTCCTCACCAACATCGTGATGATGGGCATGGGCGAGCCGCTCTACAACTTCGACAATGTGCGCGATGCGCTCAAGCTCGTCATGGATGGCGACGGCCTCGCGCTGTCGAAGCGGCGTATCACGCTCTCCACCTCCGGCGTCGTGCCGCAGATGGACCGGTGCGCCGAGGAAATCGGTGTCAACCTTGCGGTTTCGCTCCACGCGGTGACCAAGGAAGTCCGCGACGAAATCGTGCCGATCAACAAGAAGTACGGCATCGAGGAACTGCTGCAGGCCTGCGCCGACTACAAGGGCGCCAGCAATGCCCGGCGGATCACTTTCGAATACGTGATGCTGAAGGACAAGAACGACAGCGACGAGCACGCGCATGAACTGGTCCGCCTGATCAAGCACTACAAGCTGCCCGCCAAGGTCAACCTGATCCCGTTCAACCCCTGGCCCGGCGCGGCCTATGACTGCTCCACGCCCGAACGGATCAAGGCCTTTTCCAACATCGTGTTCGAGGCGGGCATTTCCGCCCCGGTGCGCACCCCGCGCGGCCGCGACATCGATGCCGCCTGCGGCCAGCTCAAGACCGCCGCCGAAAAGAAGAGCCGCGCCGAACTGGAACGGCTCTACGCCGAGAAGGAAAAGGCCCTGGGCTGACGCCCTGCCTCTCCTCCCCCGCGATAATTCCGAAAACCCGCGTTGGTCCACGCATCGGCGCGGGTTTTTCGTTCTTATGGAACTTCGCCCACTCGCGCTATGGGACGTCCGGCGAAGATTCTTGTATTCCAACAACTTGGTAGCTACCGTTCCGGTGGATTGAAGCTGGACACCCGCAAAAACCGGGTAGTTCGAGGCGGATTGGTCCGACGAGGACTGCCCTCTATGCT
>JARROF010000278.1:0-2229 GCA_037384205.1 Novosphingobium sp.
TTTTGTTGTGCAAAGCGTTCCCTACCGGCCTCTGCAGTAGGCTATCAATGGCACGGCCAGCTTTGCTTTACCCTGCTCAAGGAATCTCATGATGAACGACACGTGCTTGCGCGCCGAATGCGCGCAATGTGCCGCGCTATGCTGCGTTGTCCTCTCCTTCGACGCCTCGGAACGGTTTGCTTTGGACAAGCCTGCGGGCCGTCCCTGCCCCCACCTGTGCACCTCCGGCGGCTGCACCATCCACCCCGCCCGCGAAGCACTCGGCTTCGGAGGGTGCATTGACTATAGCTGCTTCGGTGCAGGGCAGCGTGTCACCCAGGAGCTGTTCGACGGACAGTCCTGGCAGGATGATCCTTCGCTTCTCATGCCGATGATGGATGCCTTCCGCTCCATGCGGCTCGTGCATGAGTTGCTGCTGCTCCTTGAACAGGCCGGTCGGCTGCCACTCAGCGCGCCCGATCGACGCACGTGCAGGATGTTGGTTTCAATGCTGACACCCAAAGGCGGCTGGACGAGAGACGCGCTGGGAGACTTCGAGCATGGGCCAGAGCCAGAGAGAATACGCTACTTTCTGCGCTCTCTCGCGCGCTACTTTGGTCTCCATGGCGCCAGGCAGACGATGGAGTTTGGGTAGAAACCCGGCACTCCACAAAGATGCCGGGCCACCCTTCTTGGAATTCCATAGGTTGTTTGAAATCCTGGAGACTACACATATGCAGCCACACCGGTTCACCCAGTTCCGGATGGTTTCCCGGCTAACCATCACGTCGCGTTCGGCAAGCAGGTCCTCGACATCCGCCGTGCTGAGCGCAAAACGATGCTACGCCCAAACCGCCTTGGCGACGATCTCGCGAGGAAAACGGTAGCCTTTGAAGCGAGGCATCATACAAAGTATTTTCATCCCCGCTGGCCATGCGAAAGCCGGAGGGCGAACAACTTGGCAATGCTCGCGCTATTCCGCAACAGCCCCTGAGGTTCGACAAATCAGGGCGGAGGATCGACGATCCCGTACATATTTATATATGGCGACTGAACTTCTTCGTTCAAGAATTGCATAACCGGGGCGCATGACACAGGTTTGGCGTCCGTCGCTGGGAGGATGGTATGAGCGGTAAAACGCCAGACGCAAAACCGTTGGGTGAGACCTGCCTGATCGGGGCAGACCGCTATATCTTGCATTCTCAACATGTGGGAGATGACTTCATCATCGATATTGCCATGCCGTCGCCTGCCGGTGATCGCAAGCCCGGTGTGCTCGTCGTCCTTGATGGAAACCTCACTTTTCCGAGTGCGATCGGACTGGCGCGCGGCCTGTCTGTTCAACCGGGCGGTCCGCCGCCACTGTGTGTGGTTGGCGTCGGCTATAAGGTGAGCGGGCGCGGCGAACAGATGGAGCATCACAAGATCCGCAACCGTGATCTGACGCCGTGTCCCGATCCGCGCTTCGAGGCCATGATGCGCCGTGCACCGCCTCCATTCACATGGGATGATGACGTCAAGCCGGGAGATGCCGCCGCTTTCAGGGCCTTCCTGCTCGAGGAATTGCTGCCTTGGCTGGTTGACCGCTTCGACGTCGACACCGATGATCGCACACTGGCCGGCATCTCGCTGGGCGGGCTGTTCGTGCTGGATACCTTGTTCGTGAAAAGTGGCGCCTTTCAGCGCTATGTAGCGATCAGTCCAGCCATCTGGTGGGCTGACCAACGCCTGTTGGCGCAGATTCAGGCGGCCCCGAGGCTCTCGTATCCCGTCGATCTCTATCTTGCTGTCGGCGCGGAGGAGGAAGCGCAGGACACGAATGCCAGAATGGTCAGCAACTTGAAAAAGCTGGTAAACATGCTGGAAGACCGGGCGGATCCGAACCTGCGCATGTCATACGACATACTGGCGGGGGAAAGCCATATGACTGTTTTCAGCCCCGCCTTCGGACGCGCGCTCCATCGCGTCTATCCCGCCGACGACCGGCGCGCAGACTGGGCGAGGCTCGATACCTGACAAAGAGACTTCGACCGGGCTGGCATTCGCCATGGCGCTTCTCGCACCGGGCGGTGTCGGGCGTCAGCGGAACATCTTGCTGCGTGCCCTCCCGCTCATGCTCCTTGGACGTCATGGCAAGAACCGGTTGAAAACGATGATCACCGGTCCCAAGCCGAAGGATCTCCCGGCAACCGGCCACGCCTTCTTCGAGATGATGGATCTTATCCGAAGTCAGTTCCGGCCGCGGCGCTA
>JARROF010000279.1:0-2208 GCA_037384205.1 Novosphingobium sp.
AATCAGGAAGGGGAGGGACCTTGCGGTCTCTCCCCTTGTTGCTTCAAAATCGGCATGGGCCCGGTTGACCAGGGGAGAGGGACTCGTCATGCCGGGGAAGGGTCGGCCGCGCGAACGGAACAAGTGACGGGGCAGGGGACTTGCCGCCGTTCTGGGCGAGGATCGGCCCTTTACGGCATGGATCGGCTTTGCCTTATGGTTATTCCGAAGGGATGCCGCTGGCGCCTTTTTTGCCACTCTGGCGCATGGCCGGGAGTTTCGAGCGGGCTATATCGAGCTGGGCGTCGCCGCCTCGATCCGCAATGCATTGCCCGATCGGGGGCTGCACGCTGGCGATTTTGCGCAGCCAGCTTCTCGAAACCAACCAGCAGGGCGCGCGCCGCGCGCTGAGCCTTATTCGTAGACGCAGGCGTCGTAGCCGTCGCGCTTCACGGTGACGAGGCGGGCGGCGATGGTGTTGCCGTAGCGGCGGGTGAAGCCGGCCGGGTTCTTGACGCTGCGGGTCTTGGGGCTGGGCAGGGCGGCGGCGATGCGGGCGGCCTCAAGCGGCGTAAGTCTGGCGGCGGATTTGCCGAAATAGCGCTGCGCGCCTGCTTCGACGCCATAGGTGCCGATGCCGGTTTCGGCGACGTTGAGATAGACTTCCATGATCCGCCGCTTGCCCCACAGGTTCTCGATCAGGAACGTGAACCAGACTTCCAGCCCTTTCCGTACATAACGGCTCCAGCCTTCGCCCTGCCACAGGAACACGTTCTTGGCGGTCTGCTGGCTGATCGTCGATCCGCCGCGCAGGCGGCCGCCTTCGGCATTGCGCTCCATCGCCTTTTCGATGGCATCGGTGTCGAAGCCGTTGTGGCTGCAGAACTTGCTGTCCTCTGCGGCGATAACGGCGGCGACCATGTCGCGGTCGATCCGGCTCAGCGGCTCCCAGTCCTTGGTAACGCCATTGCCGTCGGCCAGCATGGTGACGGTCACCGGAGGTGGCACGAAACGATAGAGCACGGTCAGCCCCACGCTGATGACAAGAAACCAGACGATGATTCTGGCGAGAAAACGCATGAATTGTATCTTGAGCCCGAATGGTAGTGCGGCCCTGTTCCTAGAGCCTGCAAGGGCGGTCTGGCAACGGGACGTTCTCACACCAGGTCTCAGAGATGCTGTCCGGCCGCCGCTTTACGTGAAGGTGACATCGAGTTTGTCAAACCGCGAATAGCGGATCAACAGGACAAGATCGTCAGGATTTGCGGCAAGCCGGTCCAGCCGGGTGCGCAGCCACAAGGTGCCGTGCTAAAGAATGAAAATGTAAGTCGCCGCGAATGCAGGGTTCTGTCACTGCGCAGGTTCAGCGTGCCACTTCGAACTGTCCTGTCGATGGCGAGGCAGTGTTTGCGGATGTTCTGACAACGACGCAGTTACGACCCTGATGTTTGGCACTGTACAAAGCTTCGTCGGCCAGCTTGTAGAGACTGCGGAAATCGGTTTGCGGCTCCGCTTCGGCAAGACCGATGCTGACTGTGACCTTGCCGTCCCCGATGGCTTCGTCATGGCGGCAGGCCGCTATACTTTGCCGGACCTTGTCCGCGAAGCGAACCAGCGCCTGGCCTCTCATGGCGCTGGTCATGAGCGCGAACTCCTCACCGCCAAAACGCGCAACCTTGCACGAGGCGCTCTCCCAGCGGGCAATCCGCTCGGCGATTGTCACCAGCACCATGTCGCCGGCATCGTGCCCGAAGGTGTCGTTGATCCGCTTGAAGAGATCCACATCGATCAGGAGAAGAGCTGCGCTGTCCTCGCCGCTACGGACTTTCTCGAAGATCGGAGCCACCGCCTCGACGAAACCGCGCCGGTTGGAAAGCCCTGTCAGCGGGTCGCGCCGGGCCAGTTCGTAGGCATGGGCTTCGGCACTGAGAGCACGATCGTGTTCGATGCGAAGCTGCGCGTGCGTGCGCGAGGCTGCCGCCGTCAGCCACAGCGTCTGCCAGGCGGCGGCCACAAGCACGAGGAGCTGCGACCCGCCGCCCCACAGGCTGGTGGGGGAACTCAGCAGATCTGTGGTGCTGAGGATGCCGATCGGCAGCAACCAGGCGCTGGCGTATGCGCGCGCTTCCGCGCTGCCTTGCCGCCACGCCCAGGCAAGGCATGCGGCAAGGCCGAGCATGGTCAGGATCAGCAGTATTCCAACAATCGCTACGAGTTTATCGACCGGGC
>JARROF010000280.1:0-2169 GCA_037384205.1 Novosphingobium sp.
GCTTTCCGGCTGTATCGGCACCGCCACCAAACTCGTCACCGCTCCCGTGCATATGACCGGCAAGGCCGTTGACATGGCGACCACCAGCCAGTCCGAAGCCGACGAAAAGCGCGGGCGCCGCATGCGCGGACACCGGGCCGAACTGGGCAAGGCCCAGCGCCGCTACGAAAAGCACATGCGCCAGTGCGATCACGGGGACGACCGCGCATGTCTTCAGGCCCGCAACGACAATGCCGATATCCAGCAATTGCGCGAAAGCACGCCTTACTGACCCATCCGGTCAGGCCGCCGCGCGTTTCAGCCGGTCATTGATGGCTTCTCCCACGCCTTCGGCGGGGATCGGTGCGACGGCTATCCTGGGCTGCTCGGAAGCCGATCCCTCGTGAAGCAGGGCATAGAGCCGCGCGGCGGCTTCGTTCAGATCGCCTGAAGACGACAGTGTGACATTGCCCTCGATAGTGCCGAAACCGATGTGGAATTCATCGTCATCCGCTATCGCCGCATTCAGCCGCACCGGCTTTCCCGGTGCATAGTGGCTGACAAGCTGCCCGGGCGCCTCGATCACCTGTGACGTCACGCCTTCGCTGGGCGTACCCAGAATAGCGGAAATCCGGGATTCGGGAATGGGGCCGGGACGCAAGACCTGCCAGCGCCCGCCTTCACGAAGCGCCACGATCGTCGATTCCAGCCCGGCTTCGCAAGCCCCGCCGTCAACGACAGCATCGATCCGTCCGCCCAGCGAGGAGAGCACATGGCCGGTTTCGGTCGGGCTGACGCCCCCACTGCGGTTGGCAGAAGGCGCAGCCAACGGAAGACCGGTTTCGGCGATAATCGCGCGCATCACCGGATGAGCCGGGCAGCGCAGGGCGATCGTCGGCAATCCGGCAGTCACGGCCGCGGCCACGGGCGCGCCTGACCGCAGCGGCAATACCATGGTCACTGCACCGGGCCAGAACGCTTCGGCCAGCTTGTCCGCACGCGCATCGAATTCGGCCAGATCCTGCGCCGCAGCACGGTCAGCGACATGGACGATCAGCGGATTGAAGCTCGGCCTGCCCTTGGCCCGGTAGATCGCCGCTACCGACTCATCGCGGTCGGCCCGCGCGGCAAGGCCGTAAACCGTCTCGGTTGGCACCGCGACCAGTCCGCCTTCACACAGCAGGCGCGCAGCCTCGGCAATGCCTTTCGCATCAGCGGTCAAAACGGTGGGTCGACTGGCGTGATCCATGACCCGCCGCTATAGCCGCGCGCAACGAATGCCAAGGAAAAGCGCGCGCATGACTTCCACACAGCCCGATCACGGCGCCCTCCTCTCCCGCATTGCCGATGCGCTCGACCGGCTGGCGCCACCACCCGCACCGCCGTGCGACTGGCTGGTGCATCCCGCCTACGTCTGGACCGGCAGCGCGGCGCGAACGGTAGAAAAGCTCGATTCTCCCGCTCTGGACCTGCTGCGCGGAATCGATACGCAAAAGGAGCGCGTGGTCACCAATGTTGAGCGCCTTGCGGCAGGCCATGCCGCGCACGACATGCTGTTATGGGGATCGCGCGGCATGGGCAAATCGGCTGTGCTTCGCGCCGCAATCCGTGCCGCTCAAGACGCACATCCCGGCAGCATCGCGCTTGTCCAGGTGGCACAGGAAGCGCTTTCGGGCGTTGCCGTCCTGTTTACGACACTCGGCAAAGTGGATCGCCGTTTCCTCGTCTTCATCGACGATCTCGGTTTCGAGGAAGATGACGGTTCCGGCCCGCGCCTGCTGCGCTCCTGGCTGGAAGGCGGAGTCGAGGCTCGCCCGGCCAATGTGCGTCTGGCCGTCACTTCGAACCGCCGCGCGATTGTGGCGCGTTCCATGTCAGAGCAGGACGATCCGATTAACCCGCGCGATGTCGTTGACGATCGTCTGGCCCTCGCCGACCGTTTCGGCCTCTCGATCGGATTCCACAATTGCGATCAGGACGCCTATCTGGCGATCATAGACGGCTACGCCCGCGAATTCGGCCTGCCCTGGGACACCGGCGACGCTCTGGAATGGTCCCGCCGCCGCGGCGCCCGTTCAGGGCGCGTGGCATGGCAATATGTGAACGAACTGGCCGGACGTGCGGGTAAGACGATCTGATCGGCGGCTTGCGTCCCGTTCGTGCCAAACGACCGGTGATGGCAGTCTTATA
>JARROF010000281.1:0-4175 GCA_037384205.1 Novosphingobium sp.
TTGAAAAGTGCTTCATATAAAAATCTCTAATATCACTTGGTGCCAGTTGTCATTGGATTTGTACAAGGCGCCCCGTTAAAGCCCAAAGCAATACAGTTCAGGGAGGAAACCATGTCGATCGACATGACGTTCGATTATATCGTCGTGGGGGCTGGTACGGCTGGCTGCCTGTTGGCCAACCGGCTGAGCGCCGATCCGTCCAACCGTGTTCTCCTGCTCGAAGCCGGCAAGCGCGACAATTACCCGTGGATCCACATCCCGGTGGGGTACCTCTACTGCATCGGCAATCCGCGCGCCGACTGGCTCTACAACACCGAACCTGACAGGGGATTGAACGGACGCGCCTTGCGTTATCCGCGCGGCAAGACGCTGGGTGGCTGTTCCTCGATCAATGGCATGATCTACATGCGCGGTCAGGCCCGCGACTATGACAATTGGGCCCGGATCACCGGCGAGGATGCCTGGGCGTGGGAAAACGCGCTCCCGGATTTCAAGAAGCACGAAGATCACTACAGGCTCGATGACGGCGACCTGCGCACCGGTGACAACAGCCGATTTTCCGACATTCACGGGCATGGCGGCGAATGGCGGGTGGAAAAGCAGCGTCTGCGTTGGGATGTACTGGACAGCTTCGCCGACGCGGCAACTCAAATCGGCGTCGAGAAGACCGAGGATTTCAATTCAGGCGACAATGCGGGGGTTGGCTATTTCGACGTCAATCAGCGCGCGGGCTGGCGCTGGAACACATCGAAGGCCTTCCTGCGCCCGGCCAAAAAACGCCCCAACCTGACCATCTGGACCGAAGCGCACGTCGAGCGACTGACTTTCGAGCGCGATGCCGACGGTGGCCTGCGTTGTGCGGGCGCAATCGTGAACCGGGCCGGCCAGTCCCAGAGACTTTCCGCCACGAAGGAGGTCGTGCTGTCGGCAGGAGCCGTGAACTCGCCGCAGATCCTGCAGCTGTCCGGCGTGGGCTCCGCGGCGCTCTTGCGCGAACACGGTATCGAAGTGGTCATGGACGCCCCCCAGATAGGCGAGAACCTTCAGGACCATCTTCAGATCCGCGCCGTGTTCAAGGTCAAAGGTACGAAGACGCTCAACACCCTGGCTTCGACCCTTTTGGGCAAGGCGAAGATCGGCATGGAGTATGTGTTCAAACGCTCCGGCCCGATGAGCATGGCACCCAGCCAGCTAGGCGCCTTCACCCGGTCGGATCCGCGGCGCCCCCACGCGAACCTGGAATACCATGTCCAGCCGCTCAGCCTGGATTCGTTCGGAGATCCTCTGCATGCATTCCCGGCAATCACGGTCTCGGTCTGCAACCTGAACCCGACCAGCCGTGGTCATGTGAAGATCAGCTCGAACAGCTTCCGCGATGCGCCGAAGATTACGCCCAATTATCTTGACACGGACGAAGACCGCAAGGTCGCCGCCGACAGCCTGCGGCAAGTTCGCACGATCATGACGCAGCCTGCGATGGACGCTTATGCGCCCGCGGACTTCAAGCCCGGTGTCGAATATCAAACCTACGACGAAATGGCTAAGCTGGCAGGAGATATCGCCAACACGATCTTCCACCCGGTCGGCACTGTCCGCATGGGCCGCGAGGACGATGCCGCAGCCCCGCTCGACCCGCATCTGCGGGTCAAGGGGATTGCGGGACTGCGCGTGGTCGATGCCTCTGTCATGCCGGAAATCACCAGCGGCAACACCAATTCGCCGACGCTTATGATCGCCGAAAAAGCCGCCCAATGGATACTCGCAGGACAGTGACGAAACGAGCCTTGTCGAGGCAAGAATTTCAGAGGAACAATGCGCAAGACCTTTTCCCAGCTTCCGCTGACCGGCGTAAAGATCGTCGATTTCGGCCAATATATCGCTGGACCCGCAGTGGGAATGCTGCTCGGCGATCTGGGCGCCACGGTGGTCAAGATCGACCCGCTTGCAGGCCCCATGTGGGACAGTCCGGCAAATGCGGCACTGAACCGGAACAAGGTCATTGTGAACCTTGATTTGAAAACGGAAGACGGGTTGGAAAAAGCCCGGGCACTCTGTTCCGAAGCCGATCTCGTGATCGAGAACTTCCGGCCGGGAAAGCTCGCGGCGCTGGGACTCGACTTCGCGGAGATGCGCAAGGAGCGTCCCGAACTCATCACCTTGCGGCGAGCTCCGGTGTGTTTACAGATATGGGATTGAACCGCGTCCTGATGGGCGTAAACCCGTCCTTTTCTCCGCTGCCGCTGGCCTCGGCCTATGCTGCACAGATTGCAGCCTCCGCTGCGGTGCTGGCACTGCAATCGCGGCAAGTGACCGGGCGTGGCGACCAGATAGAAGTGCCTCTGGCCGCCGCGGTGATGGAGGGGCTGTGTTACAACTCCATCAAGGTGGCCGACATGCCCGAACGCTACCTTTCGCAACGCGAAAAAGAGATCGAGCGCCGCCGGATCGAGGGTCTGCAGATGAACGTTCCCTACGAGGATCTGCAGGAACTTCTGGATCCGTTCTTCCGCAGTTACATGTGCAAGGACGGACGCATGTTCTACGTGGTCTGCCCCAGCCATAAACATCACGCGAAGCGCTGCCTTGAAGTTCTGGGCATTTACGATGAGCTGGTCGAGGAGGGTCTGACCTCGGAGGACGACACCTACAAACCCTGGGCCGAATGGACCTCGCCGGTCTCGTTGGGCGTTTATCCCATGCCCAAGGACTGGGCCGACCACATCGCCGCGCGCATGAAGGAGGTCTTCATGACGCGCACCGCACGCGAATGGGTCAAGCTTTTCGGCCGTGCCGGCATCCCGGGAGGGCCGCAGTTGTGGCTTCAGGAATGGATCAACGACGAATACGCAGAGCATTCCGGCCTGATGATCGACGTCTGGGATCCGGAATACGGTGAAATGACCCAACCGGGCCCAATCGTCTGGATGGAGGAAAGCGGCGAGGAAGCACTGGCGCCCGAACCGCGCCGCTGGGTGGAGTTTGACGAGGCGCTGAAGATCCTGCGGAAGCTTCGTACCGACATTCCAGAGCCGACTGAGGAGAACGATCAAGAGGCATGGCTGACTGGTGTACGCGTGCTGGACCTCTGTAACGTGATCGCGGGGCCGCATTCAGCCTGCTACCTTGCACGTTTCGGCGCAGAGGTCATCAAACTCGACCCCGCGCAGCCGCTATACGACAGCTGGAACACGGTGATCTATGGCCTTTCCCAGATGCGCGGCAAACGCTCGATGCTTGCCGATCTGAAATCGCGTTACGGGCGGCAGGTGTTTGAAGATCTGGTGAAATCGGTCGATATCATCGTCTGGAACGCACCGGACAGCCAGATCAAGCGCATGGGCCTCGATACCGAGAGCCTGCGCAAGCTGAACCCGGATGCGATCTTCTGCAAGCTCGACTGCTTCTCGGGCGTACGCCGCGGAGTTCGAACCGACTATATCGGCTATGACGACCTCGTGCAGGCCGCGACAGGCATCATGCTGCGCTTCGGAGGAGCCATGAACAGGCCCGAGGAACACGCGCATGTGGGCACGATTGACGTCATGTGCGGTTTTGGTGGCGCTCTCGCGGTGGCCGCGGCACTTTATCAGAAATACCGCCATGGCCGGATTGGACGGGGACGCACCTCGCTGTCCGCCAACAGCGGGCTGCTGCAACTGCCCTTCGCCTTTGACTACAAGGGACGCGGGTTGTTTGACGAACCTTCCGGACCCGAAGCCATCGGCTGGGACGATCTCAGCCGCTTTTACAGCACCGCCTCGGGCCGGCACATACTTCTGTGCGCCAATGAGAATGACCTTCAGCGCTTTCGCAATGTCGAAGGACTTGAAGAGCTTCCCGATATTGCCCCCGATGAGCGCGCCGCCTATCTCGCCGCCGCGTTCCAGAGCCAACCCGCCACGGAATGGCTCTCACGACTGCGGAACGCGGATATCGGCGTGGCGATCTGTGAAAACATCGATGCGCTCAGAGCGAAATACTCCCGGGAAGCGGATGATACACCGGGAACAGACAATGGCAGCTATTCCTTCTCGGTTTACGCGGATCACCCTTCGGGTCATGAGGTCATCCAGCTTGACCCATACGCCGTGCGTACAACTCGCGGGAAGGTTTACACGGTATCTCCCTCCGAAAAATTCGGCGCGTCCACTCGCACCATTCTGGCCGAGCTCGGC
>JARROF010000282.1:0-2142 GCA_037384205.1 Novosphingobium sp.
GCATGCTGGAACGCCTGTCGCAGGATGAAGTTCTCCGTGCGATCCCGACTATTGTCGTCAGCGTCGACGACCGGCGCCGGTTGTCCATCGAAAAGGGGGCGAGCGAACACCTCGTCAAACCGGTGGATGTCGATGAGCTGGACTCGGTGCTCCAGCTCTATTCCCGCCAGCGCAAAGGCAAAGTGCTGCTGGTCGAGGATGATATGGCGACCGGGCAGCTCTATGAAAACGGTCTCAGGCAGAGCGGCTACGAGATCGTGCGCGCGCACAACGGCGAGGACGCGTTGCAGGCGCTGGCCGGTGCGCACTTCAGTCTGGTGGTCACCGACCTGATGATGCCCCGCGCCGACGGTTTCGCCCTGATCCGCCGGATTGCCGCACTTCCCGCCGGGGAGCGTCCGCCTGTCGTCGTGGTGACCAGCCGGATACTGTCTTCCGAGGAGCGGCAGTTTCTGGATACCAGCGCGGATGCCGTGTGTTTCAAGTCCGGGCTGACGCCGCGCGGGCTTGTCTCCGCCGTCAGTGATATACTTCATGCCTGAAAGTCAGGATCAACCGCCAGTGAACGGGAATTGCCATGACGGCTGAACACAACGCCCAGCCCAAGGCCCAGCCCAAGGCCCAGCACTCTCCGGCCATTCTCGTGGTCGACGATGTCGAGGGCAACCGTGCGGTGGTGTGCCGGCGTCTGGAACAGTCGGGCTATACCCTGTTTCAGGCGGAAACCGGGGCGCAGGCCCTGCAATGCATTCGCGCGCAAAAGATCGATCTTGTCCTGCTCGATTACATGATGCCCAACATGAGCGGCATCGATGTGCTTAAGGTGCTGCGCGAGGACTGGAAAATGGATGCGCTCCCCGTGATCATGCTGACAGCGCGGGCCGAAGCGCAGGCGCAGGTCGAAGCGCTGGAGGTCGGGGCGGACGACTATGTCACCAAGCCCATCGATTTCGATGTGCTTAGGGCACGGATTGAAAGCCAGCTTGCCAAGCACAGGAACAGCGATCTGCTGCGTCGGGCCAATGCCGCAGCGGACGAGCGCGCGGCCCTGCGCGTTCTGGCGATCGATCAGTTGCGCGACGAACTCGAACATGAAATCGCGCTTCGCCGCCATGCCGAGCAGGCGCTTGCCGAAATGCGGGATAACCCTGTTTCTGCCCGTGCCCCCGAGGCTCCAGCTGCCTTGCCGTCGGCAGAAAACGTGGAACGGGCATTGAGTATTATCGATGCCATGACCCGCCAGATCGACGAGGGCCGGCCGATCAACCGGGCCCTGCTCCGGTCGCTGCGCGTACTGGTCCGGTCGTTTCGCTGAGAGGAATCGAAAAACAGCTCGGCCATGTCGGTGTCGCCGAACCGCTTTTTCCTGCCCCCTGAGAACCTGATTCGAAATTATCCGTTTCGATTTCAGCCCCATGCAATGCACCGTGCGTATATCTGAACGGATGCGATGAGATGCCTCTGCCGCCATCATCTGCCATGAACAAGCCATGCCATCTTCACAACTTTTCTACACCGCCATCGCTTGACGCGCTACGCGCGGCATCTGTTTGCTCTGCTCCTTGAACCGTTCATTCCTCCCGCCAAAACCGCGGCTTTGCGGCGAGACGTTTTGAAATCCACAAGATTATGAAAAACTACGGTTTTTTCAAAAACTGCTGTACCTCAGGCGGCCGCGGTCCAAAAAATCGCGCAATCCGCCGCCAACTAACCGCCTTATCCGATCAAGCCAATCGATTCATCGCGCTACAAATCGTCACGCGGTGCCCCTATCTCCCGCTTCGTCAGTTCAACACCCAATCGAGGGAGCATACGACTATGGGTATCATCGGCAGTAGCATCAAGCCGTTCAAGAACACCGCATTCCAGGCCGGCAAGGATTTCTTCGACGTCACCGAAAAGGACATCGAAGGCAAGTGGGCCGTCTTCTTCTTCTACCCGGCCGACTTCACTTTCGTCTGCCCGACCGAGCTTGAAGACCTCGCCGACCAGTACGAAACCCTGCAGGGCCTGGGCGTGGAAGTCTTCGGCGTGTCGACCGACACCCACTTCTGCCACAAGGCCTGGCACGACACCTCGGAAAAGATCGCCAAGTGCGCCTATCCGTTCCTGGGCGACCAGAACCACGAGCTGTCGAACAAC
>JARROF010000283.1:0-2109 GCA_037384205.1 Novosphingobium sp.
GGTACCTTCTCGGCCAGCAACGCCTATCTCTCGGAAGCCTTGCCGCGTAGTGAATTGTCGCAAGCGTTGAACCTGACCCAGGCGAGCGCGCGTCTCGCGCTTATCCTGGCTCCAGCGTCCGTGGGCTTCCTGATCGACTGGCATATCGTTCCACAGAAAGTCTATCTGGTCATAGCATTCCTGCCGGTGATTGCCGTCCTGATGCTGCTGCCCCTTCCCGCGAAGGGCCGCTCCAAAACTGAAGCGGCAACGGATAGCGCGGTCCCGTTGCCTCGTGGCGGGCAGATGCTCTCGCGCGGCGCGATCATGGCCGGCCAGACCGGATTCACGCTGGCTATGATCTCGACCTTCCCATTCCTCGTGCCTTACAGCATGAAAGTGTTCGGCATCGGTGCCGGCACCGCCGGATGGCTCTTCGGCTTGCCGCACACAGTCTATTTGTTCACTTGCCTTCCGCTCGGCCGGCGCTTGCGCGATCGCGATCCCGCCCCCTGGTTCGCCGCCGGATGCCTGATCGTGGGCGGCATGCTCGCGGTGCAGGCAGTCACCACGTCGCTGCTCGTTTTTGCAATGGCGCGGGTCGCGCTTGGGGGCGGGCATGACGCTTGGCTATGTCGCGCTCAATGCCCTGATCACCGAGACGATAGAATACGCCAGTGCCGGCCGGACTTTCGGCTGGTTCGACAGCGGCGCCAAACTGGCGACGATCGCCGCCAGCGTGGGGGGAGGCATGATCGCGGCCAGCGGCGGGATTGGTTTGCTGTTCTTCGCCGCCGCGCTCTGCGGAGCGTTTACCGCCGCCATGGTCATGCTGCTGCGCGGATCGACCGCGTTCACCCGCTCCGTCGCCCTCAAATGGCCCTCAGCTTGTAGCAAGGAGAACACTGATGCTGATGTCTGAACTCATCGTGCCCGCCGGCGGGCAGCAGGGTGACAGCCGTCGCCCGATCAAGCTGAATCTCTATCGCGACTATGAGGTCGAAGCGGTGGCCAGAGCGATGGCTGACAATCCTGTCCTCCATATGGGTGTTCGGCTCGATTGCTTCATGGTCTCGGATTCCTATCTGATGACGCACCTCGGGCGGGGCAGCACCCGGCTGGCCAAGGGTGAGCAGGCCCTCTTCCTCGAGATTATGGCCGGCCTGGTCAAAGAGGTCGCGTATCGCGTAAAACAGCTTTTCCCCCACGAAGCTCCCTACATCGTCGGCGACATGCCGGACGGATCAGTTGTCAATAACGAGGTTGCGGTCCGCAGCGCCGATCGAATGCGTCGTGCCGGCGCCGACGTCGTCAAGTTGGAGGTTCACTCGGAAGCCGTCATAGCCATCATCGAGCGGCTGACGCGGGAAGGTTTCCGGGTCATGGCCCATTTGGGCTACACGCCGCAGGGCGGAGGTGGCGGTCGCATGGGCGGATCACTCGGCGGTGCGCATGCGCTGTTTGCTTCGGCCCGGCGGGTTCGAAATGCAGGGGCGGAGAGTATTGTTCTGGAAAAGGTCGATGAATTCGTGCATCGCGCGCTTGTCGACCGGCCGAATGCCCTGCCGGGCTATGCCATCTTCAGCGGGAAGTCGGAAACAGGGGGGCAATCGCTGAATATCTGGGATTCCGTGTTCAAACCCGGCTTTCGCGCGCGCTATTTCCCGCCCACGGCGCTTGAGACTATCGATGCATTCCCCATGGCCTATTCGGTCGCTACCCTCGCAGAGCGTATCGGCTCCTTGCTTTCTTTGACGGCTGCCGGTGAATTCCCATTATCTCCGCCGACATTACTCTCTATTGAGGATGTTGCGGCGCTGGCCTCATCCAATGCCTGGGCCGATTGAGATCGGCCCGTCAATCCCGCTACGTGCCAGGCATTCTGCAAGGGGCAGATCGATGTGGGCGACGGCCATTCCGGTCCCCTGGCCGCCTTACCGCTGCGGGGCGCAATGAACGTCAGTCGTTCTGGGGGCATATCGCGAGAGGACTGAGTAGCGAGACCCCCGTTGACGGGAGGGCTGCCCCCCTGGCATTCTTGGGGATTGACCCTGCGCGTCGATTTTGTAATCCCTATTAAATATTTTACCGGCAGGAGGTGCTCTGCGATTTGAGGCCAGGCCGAGATTC
>JARROF010000284.1:0-2101 GCA_037384205.1 Novosphingobium sp.
GTCTCTGTGCGCGCAGCGAGGCAAGCTCCGAGTGGTCGTACAGAACGGAACTGCCTGCGTAAGCTACAATCCTTCGCGTCTGGAGGAAACGTCTGTCCCAATCCGCGTCCATCGAGCGGAGCGAGGCCAGGAGAGCCTCTCTCAGGAAGGCGAGAAGGTACCCCTGTACGTCGCGGTCGCGAACCTGATCGATATAGGCCTCCCAGAACTCGGCTTCGGTTGCTATGGCGACGTCCTCCTTGGAAGCGAAGTAGCGGAAGAAGGTTCTCTTCGAGACGTCCACGCGATCGACCAGTTCATCAAGAGTCGTCGCGGCAAAGCCTTTCTCGGTAAAAAGCTCGAGAGCCGTGTCGGCGAGCGCGCGCCGGGTGCGACGTTTCTTTCGTTCCCGAAGTGGCAGCCGCCGATTGTCTGAGGTGTTGGCGCTCGATTCCATACCGCAATTTAATCATATCGCGGCTGAAGCGCAATTGCGCCTAATCATAAAATGCCACTGGTTGACAAATTATATGAAGTGGCACATTAGTCCGCGAAGTTTCGTCTCACCCAGGAAGAAGTTCATGCGTGCAATTCCGATTCCCGACGGAGAAGACCCCCGAGAAGCTCAGATCCCTTATCGCGCAGCGCTGACGCTGCTGCTGCTCGCCTCGACGCTCGCGGTGATGGCCGGGTCGGCGATCGCACCGGTCGTGGAACTCATGCGCGGCGACCTGGGGATCGACGCAACAGCGGCCGGCCTCATTCTCACGATGCACGGGCTTGTTATTGCCATCGTCAGCCCGCTGGCAGGCTGGATGATCGACCGATGGGGTGCGCGCGGGCCACTGGCCGGCGGCCTGCTGCTCTATGGGCTGGCCGGCAGCGCGGGGATCGTTACATCCAGCTATTCGGCATTAATCGTCAGCCGTGCGATCTTCGGCATCGGAGCGGCGTTCGTTTTCGCTGGAACCACGGTGGCGATGCTGTCGCTTTATCGCGGTGCGATCCGTGACCGTGTCATGGGCTGGCGCACCACGGCGACCAGCTTGGGCGGCGTTCTCTTTCCCGTCATCGGCGGCGGCCTGGCCACGGCTTTCTCGTGGCACGCCACCTTCGGTCTGTACGCCGTGGGCCTGCCCCTGGGTCTCGCCGCGCTGGCCGTCATTCCCAGGTCCGGGAATGAGCCAAGTCCGGATCGGAACAGGGGATCTGTCCTCACCCTACTGCTTCGGCCAGCCCTCATTGCCGTTTACTTCCTGGTCGTAACGCAGGCTGTCATGCTTTATGCCTTGGCGGTCTTTCTGCCGCTGCGGCTGAGCGAACTCGGCCTCACGGCACCGGTATTGGTCTCGCTCTACATGGCTCTGATGGCGGCGACGTCCAGCCTTGTCGGGATCGTTTTCGGGTGGCTGGGCAAGCGCTTTTCCTATCTTGCCCTATTGCGCCTGACCGCTTTGACGTGGGTCCTCGCCTTCCTGGCCCTCGGTACGTCCGGTGACTTCATCGTGCTCGCCTTTGCGAGCGCCACGCTCGGTGTCGGCAATGCTCTGGCGTTTTCCACTACGTCCGTCCTGATCGACGACTACGTGCCGGAGTCTCTGCTCGGACGCGCCATGGCCGTGTTCAGCACGTGCATGTTTCTCGGTCAATTCGTCTCGCCTCTTCTGTTGGGGCCGCTGATGGAAGCGACCTCGATCACGACCGGCTATCTCGTCTTGTCCGGCAGCGCTGCCATCATTCTGGCGGCTCTGCTTGTTCTGCGCAGCGAGACCGGGACACCGCCAAGCACTGATGAAGGTTGAGTGCTCGGCTCCGGCCCTGCCGCATCTACAATGAAAGCCAGAAGGAAAGCGTAAGCAACATGGTAATTGCAGCCCCGAGACCGGACAACAACCCCCTGCTGGAAGAGACACTCCTCAAGGCAGGAATTCCCTGCTTCCCGGGCTGACAGCCTGGGCCGGAAGGATCAAAGGCGCGGGCGCAAAGGCGATCCTGAAAGGCTGGGTCGAACGGGTGTATTTCTACGGTTTTGCCTATGGCGTGGGCGAACATAACGCGGCCCGCTGGGGGGACCGCTATGGCGAGGGGACCCTGGCTGGAAACCGCGGGCGCCACTGGTTTT
>JARROF010000285.1:0-2895 GCA_037384205.1 Novosphingobium sp.
AGTACCACCTCGGCGATGGTCGGTAGACATATAAACTTAGAACGATAGAAAACTATTAAGACCTTAGATATGGCAATATGAATCGCGGTGTTGACCTGCGCCGTGTTCAGCGCAAGCAAGCGCAGCTTGGTTGTGATGAATACGGTGTCAGGTCGAATACCTTGTTCTGCCGCGTCAGCGGCGGGGCAAGGTGTTCGACGAAGTCAACACCGCGATTCTTGCCGACGCAGTCGGCAAGAACGCTTCAATCAGCCGCCGCGTAAGCGGTCGGCTGCATTGACTTGTTGTGCCCTGTCATCAGAGCTTCTTCACCATGTCATTCAAAATCCAGCTATTGTTGTTGTAGGCTTCCTCCGGGCCATAGAACCGGAAAAGCAGGAAGTAGTTGTCCGCATTGCCGGTGGGCAGGTAGTTGACGCCGTTGTTCAATGGTTTGGGGCCAAAGTAAATCGTGCAGGTACCGTCATCATTCATCTTCGGACCCTCTGATGAGGCGAGGCCAATTGGAACGGTAAGCGTGTAATTCCTGTTCCCCTTGAGCGGTTCTCCGTCCGCGTCCGTGGTCAGCATGAGATAGGCCGTGGACGACCCCAGTTTTACAGGGGGGGAAATATAGGTGTAGTAAGTGAAGGCGCGGTCGTCGATGTAGATCTTGTTCTCGTCCTCGTAGGTCATCATCGTCGAGATCATCGAATCGGCCACCGGCTGAGTCCACTGGGTCTTGTCTCCCCAACGACGCGGTGGAATCGTACGAAGGAAATGTTGCAGTTCCTCGTGGACCCTCTTCATGATGTTGTCAAGCGCGGCCCGGGTCTTCTCGTCCGGTTTGAAGCTGCCGCCGCGATCTATTCCAATGGAGCTGAGCATGCCCATCGCATACTTGTCCTCCTCACGGACCTCTTCGTAATTGATGACCTTCTGAAGTCGAGATGTCCATATGCGGGTGCCGTTCATCGCTGCCGTAGGGATACTGTTGGAAGCCTTGCTTGATGTAATCGACTGCACCCTCCAGAGTTATTTCTTTTAGATCGGGAGTGATCACGCGGAGTGTCCCATAACCTCGATAGGTCTGGAGTGGCACTGGTAGAAATCCGTCCGGCACCGTGATCTTCGGATTGCGGGCGTTGTAGAGAAAATACTTGCCTCCTTTGCCCTTGTCATCGCCACCCGCGCCAACGTCCACGACAGGACGTTGCCAGACATCAAGGAACGTTCCGAAGACACTGTAAGGTCCCTCGGTGGGCGGAATCTCGACCACGACGGGCCCTCCCTTGACGTCATAAATCAATTGGACGTACAGGGTCGAATTGTTGGGCGTCGGTTGCTGAAACTTCCAGTTCGGTGGACGAGAAAAAAAGGCGACTTGATTGAGCTTCTGACCGGCGGCGATCCCACCCTCGATCATCTCGTTCCCAGCCACAAGGGCCTGCCCCCACAACGCCGATTCATAGGCGCGACGTTCCAGGCGTTCTGTGTCGAAGTTGCTGGCATGCGCGAATCCGAGTTGCGTGCATGCCAATGCAACCCAAAAAAGGAGTTGGTTTCTCATCTTATGTCTCCATCCTAGGGTTATCACTCAGTGGAATTCAAGACGGTTTGGGGCACAACGCCGCAAGTTACGGCAAGCTTTGCTCGTCCGCAAACTTGCCTTGTTAGCTTTTTATAGTGGCTCAATTTTGATGTTTTTCTCGGCTTCCTTCATGTAATTCATAATTTCACCTACACTTGTTGGAACATACAAGCGAATTAAAATTGTCCAGTTCTCAACAACATCAATGTTGTTAATTTGGCCGGGAGCATTAAAGTGGAAAGTATAGCTCCCATCTATATTGGGTGTCGCAGTTGTATTGTTCAAAGCAAAATTTTCTTTCGCTATCCAGCCTTTTTCATCATATGTGGTTACCGAAAAGAATCCGCCTTTGTCATAGTTTAACGGCGGTGCTGGCAGCGTAATTTTACTTGGCGCACCACCTTTTACTTTTCCTGTGGGCTGTATTGTATTCAGATACGCTGCATCCTTGATGGGTAGGCCAAAAATGCCCACTGCAGAAGCAATCAAGAATTGAGTCTCGTCAACTTCATCTTTAGTGCCAAAATAAAACTCTGGCTTGTCGGCTTCAGCCATACGAGCCTTAAGAGCGGCGCGTGTTTTATCAAGACTTTCTTTTTCAAAGCCCTTCGCTTGATAGGCATTTGAAGAATTGCTTTTGATGATCACACTATCTTGATGATGATGTGCTTCTTTATAGCCTTCTTCATCGAGTGAGCGTACTCCAGTTCGCATGTTTAAAAACACATGATTGCCAAGCGCCACATCTTTTGGAGTAAATGTTTTTTGTTCTCCTGGGTAAATTGAAGCAATGGTGTACTGGTTTTCATCGATCACCTGAATAACAGAGAAAACATCCCATTCAGGATTAATCAAGGTTGCTCCTTGTGAAATATCGACCACGGCATGACTGTACATGACATCGCGGTTTTCACGCACTACAAACTGATTGTTAATGCTCGACATTTCCCGAGAATGCCTAAAGGTATTAACGGCATGCTCTTTCGAATGATTGACCATGTATAAATCAGTTTCAGCGATGGTGAAGTTTCTTTCATCTACGATAATTTCGCCTTTTGGATTGTATTCATAAACATAGGAAGGCTTGTGCACGGTTACCGTACAACCGGTCATCCAAATGGCGATAGTTATTAATATTGAACGCACACTTAGTTTTTTCATATTTCTTCTCCTTTGCTCTTGAGAGGTAGAAAGCTAACGTAGCGTTGTTGAACGACTTGTTATGATTATGTTTTTTTCTTTTCTATTTTTAATTCCAATACTATTCTTCCCCAACCACCACATTCTATTCCAACGTCAAAACAACTTGCTCTTTTGAACCGTAT
>JARROF010000286.1:0-1986 GCA_037384205.1 Novosphingobium sp.
GCCCAAGCTGGAATGGCACCTCACCGACGCGATCGGGCGCACCTGGCAGGTCGGCACCATCCAGTCCGACCGCATGCTGCCCGAGCGGCTCGACGCCAGCTACATCGGCGAGGATGGCGAACGCCACCGCCCGGTCATGCTGCACCGCGCGATCTTCGGTTCCTATGAACGCTTCATCGGCATCCTGATCGAGCACTTCGCCGGCAAGCTGCCGGTGTGGCTCGCCCCGGTGCAGGCCGTGGTCGCCACGATCGTTTCCGATGCGGACGGCTATGCGGCGGAAGTGGCCGCGAAGCTCAAGGCCGCGGGCGTGCGCGTCGAGACCGACCTGCGCAACGAGAAGATCAACTACAAGGTGCGCGAACACTCGCTGAAGAAAGTCCCGCACCTCCTGGTCGTCGGCAAGCGCGAGGCGGAGGAAGGCACGGTCGCCGTCCGCACCCTGGGCGAACAGCAGCAGCAGGTCATGAGCCTTGACGAGGCCATCACCCTGCTCAAGAGCGAAGCCACCGCGCCGGACCTGAAATGATGGATGTCCCCAGCCTCGTCGTGGCGAGCGAAGCGAAGCAATCCAAGGCGGCGCCACTGCGCTCTGGATTGCCGCGCCCCTTCGGGGCTAGCAATGACGAAGATGTGTACCGGGCGGGAGTTCTCTTCCGATGATCCAACGCGAACTCCTCGATACCGCATGGATCCCCGGCGGCGAAAAGCTGGAGCTGTTCCGGCACGACCGCGACTTCATGATCGTGCTCGGCCACAACGAGTTGATGTCCAGCCGCAAGTGGGGCTCGGAAGAAGCGCTCGCCACGATGTCGGCCGAACGCATCAAGGCCGCAAGGCGCCCGCACATGCTGATCGGCGGTTATGGCATGGGCTTCACCCTGCGCGCCGCGCTGAAAGTGCTGCCAGCCGATTCGCGGATCACCGTGGTCGAACTGATGCCCGAGATCATCGAATGGGCCCGCGGGCCCATGGCGGATCTGGAAAACGGTTGCCTCAGCGATCCGCGCGTGAACCTTGTCATGGCGGATGTCGCCCCGATCATCGCCGGATCGCAGGGCGAATACGATGCCATCCTGCTCGATGTCGACAATGGCCCGGACGGACTCGTGCGCGAGGACAACAACGTGCTCTATTCGAACTCAGGCCTGCGCGCGGCGAAAGCGGCGCTGGCGCCCGGCGGCGTGCTGGCGATCTGGTCCGCCGGGCCCGACCCGGCCTTCACCCGGCGTCTGCAGAAAGCTGGCTTTACTGTCGACGAAGTAAAAGTCGCGGCCCGCAGCAACGGCAAGGGACCCAAGCATGTAATCTGGTTCGCCCAGATCAAGTAATGGTAAAAAAGAGGGGCGGCCCGTCACGAGGTAGGGCCGCCCTTTAGGTGGGGAGAAGCGGTTCGCACCGGGGCCGTAGAGACGGCAGCGGTGCAAAACCGGCAAGGCAGCTTTTCGCTCTTTTGCCGTTTCGTAACATTGATCGACGTCAATAGCTGCACTCGCATTCATTTTTTTAACAACAGTCCCGCCTCAGCCGGGCTTTGATCCACGGCAAGGCTCCCAGCCAGCCCGAATCGGTATCAGGCCAATAATCGTGTTGGTTATGGCGCTGAACCAGGCACGAGGACGGCTGCAATGACGATCAACAACCCGCGCATAGTCGGCCCAAAAGCGCTCGGCGTAATCGCGCAGCAGGGCGCCGCGCGCTCTCGCTTTGGCGCTTGCCCTCAGCGGCTGCAGTTGCAGCCCACAAAAGACCAGCCGTACGCGACCTGCAGGAGTTCGACGGCAAGCACTACGGCATCGCCTATGCCGTAGGCATCACGGGATGGACGTTTGACATGCGCAAGGTGAAGGGCGAGGGGATGTCCCCGTACCGGGCGATCGACAAAGGCGGCGCCACGGTCGATTTTATGTTCTCGCGCACACGCAATCTCAAGAACGCCAAGCGCTTCTTCCACAGGGCCTATGCGCGCCACGGTCTACCCGCGCC
>JARROF010000287.1:0-1975 GCA_037384205.1 Novosphingobium sp.
CCTGGCGCGAGGCCAAGCAACTCCACGACACCCGGATCAGCGATTGGTCGATGGACTTTGTCTCCGATACGTTCGGCGCATCGCGAAAGTTCAGGATTCTGGCGATCAACGATGATGGCTGCCGGGAAAACCTGTGCCTGACCGCGGACACCAGCATCTCGGGGGCTCGGGTGGCGCGCGAACTGGATGCACTGGTTCGCTGCTCTGCCACCTGAAAACTGGACCATTTCTGGTTAGAGTTTTCCGCCGTATGTATCCTTGGCTGGACGAGGTATTACGGGATGAAGGCATCGAAGTTCACGGACGCGCAGAAGGCGTTCGTCATCAAGCAGGGCGAGGAAGGCACGCCGGTTGCTGAGATCTGCCGGAAGGCAGGGATCAGCCAGGCGACCTATTTCAACTGGAAGAAGAAGTACGCTGGTCTGATGCCATCGGAGATGCGGCGGTTGCGTGATCTGGAAGACGAGAACGGACGGCTGAAGAAGATCGTTGCGGACCTGACGCTGGATCGCGAGATGCTGCAGGATGTTATCAAACGAAAGCTTTAAGGCCGGATCGCAAGCGCGAGATTATTGACGCGGTGCAGCAGGACTGGCGTGTATCGATCCGCAGGGCATGTTCAGCTTTGCAGTTCGATCGTTCAACCTATCATTACCAGTCCCGCCGAACCGATCCGGCCTTTCTGAAGAAACGTATCAAGGAGATCTGCGAGACGCATGTCCGCTATGGCTATCGGCGGGTCTATTACATTCTGCGCCGCGACGGTTGGCATGTGAACATGAAGAAGGTCTATCGACTTTACAGGGAGTTGGGCCTTCAGCTGCGCAACAAGACGCCTAAGCGACGGGTGAAGGCGAAGCTGCGCGAGGATCGTGCACCGGCGATCAGGCCGAATGATGTATGGGCCATGGACTTCGTGCATGATCAACTGGCGACGGGTCGAAAGCTTCGCATCCTGACGGTGGTCGACACCTACTCACGGCTATCACCCGTGATCGACCCCCGGTTCAGCTATCGCGGTGAGGACGTGGTCGCGACGTTGGAAAAGGCTTGTCGCCAGATCGGCTATCCGAAGACTATCAGGGTGGATAATGGCAGCGAGTTCATCTCGCGGGACATGGATCTGTGGGCTTACCAGCGCGGTGTGATCCTTGACTTCTCCCGCCCTGGTAAGCCCACAGACAATGCCTTTATCGAGGCGTTCAACAGCAAGCTGCGCAGCGAGTGCCTGAACGCGCACTGGTTCCTGTCGCTGCAAGATGCTTGCGAAAAGCTGGAGGCTTGGCGTAGACACTACAACGAAGAGCGACCGCACAGCGCGATCGGGAATATCCCCCCGATCATGCTGGCAAACTCAGCCGGTGAAACCAGCCCACCGGATCTGGGAAAGGCGGAAAACTCCAGACCCAACCGGTCCAACGTTGGGTAGCAGTGCATTCAACCGCAAGACTCTCGTTATGAGCGAGGGACCGACGGGGGGCAGGTCACAGCCAGAAGAACGAACGCGCCATCCTGCGTGCCGGCCTCGTCTCGAAGATCCACTTCCGCAGAGCGCCCGGCAAGCCGCTCCCCGATCAGCGCCAGCGCGCCAATGCCGCCAGGTCCAGGGTCCGCTCCGCCGTCGAGCATGTCTTCGCCACCCAGAAGCACCGGATGGGCCTGTTCATCCGCACCATCGGCATGGAGCGGGCCAGGGCCCAAATCGGCCTTGCCAACATCGCCTTCAACTTCAAACGCTGCCTCTACCGGGAATGTCGGCCGAACTCGGCATGATGCACGCCGCCACCGAGCGGATGCCGACACAGGACCCTTCCGATCCGTGGAAAATACCCCATAGCCGGATGCCCGGACAGGGTAAATCAGGGTGTCCAATCGCGAAATTCTCATCGAAGAGTTTCCTCACCGCGGCTCATTCCAGTCCAGCACCGTGTAGTAACAACCGGACGTGACAGCAGTCGGATTGATTCCAAAACCG
>JARROF010000288.1:0-1937 GCA_037384205.1 Novosphingobium sp.
GACCTGGAACCGCGCGTGGAAATCGAGGAAGGCCTGCGCCTTGCCGCGAAGAAGAGCCTCGATGCGATGCTGACGATGGCGAGCGGGACCGTGGGCAAGGGCGATCTGGGGGCGCGCTAGTCACCTGAATCGAAAGTTCGCATCCCTATTCCACGTCATTCCCGCGAAGGCGGGGTTCCCGCTTCTGGCAGTGTAGCGTGAGGAAGAGCAGCGGGGCCCCCGCTTTCGCGGGGCGACGAATTATGAGGTGAACTTCGTTTCCACCACACTAGGGCCCCGCTCCGCCTGGCCTGAATGCCGATCGCGCCCGGGCGATCACGCCTCGCGCCACGTCCCCGGCACGATCCCGTCGAGCGTCCAGTCGCCGATGCGCCAGCGGACCAGCCGCAAGGTGGGATGCCCCACCGCGGCGGTCATGCGGCGGACCTGGCGGTTGCGGCCTTCGCGGATCGTGAGTTCGATCCAGCTATCGGGCACCGACTTGCGGAAACGCACCGGCGGATTGCGCGGCCACAGGTCCGGCGCATCGATGCGGCGAACCTCCGCCGGGCGGGTCATGCCGTCCTTCAGCATGACGCCCTTGCGCAACGCGGCGAGCACGGCTTCGTCCGGTTCGCCTTCCACCTGCACCAGATAGGTCTTGGGCAGCTTGAACTTCGGATCGGCAATGCGCGCCTGCAGGCGGCCGTCGTCGGTCAGCAGCAGCAGCCCCTCGCTGTCCCGGTCGAGCCGCCCGGCGGGATAAACGCCCGGGACATCGATGAAGTCCGAAAGCGTGGCGCGCGGGCTGGGCGATTTCGCGTCAGTGAACTGCGAAAGCACTTCATAGGGCTTGTTGAAGAGGATCAGGCGCGCCATCACCGGGCGCCGTACCGCAAGGCCGGGCACTACGCATCCCCCAAATCGGGCCCAAAATCGCGTCCAGAATCGGGTTTATACCCGCGCGTCTTCCACAAGGACCAGCCCACGCCGCCCGCAATCAATGCCAGCGTCACACCCAGACTGATCAGCGGCGGGAACTTGGCCCCACCCAGCGCGAAATCCGCGATCAGGATCTTGCCGCCGATGAACACCAGCACCAGCGCCAGCGCGTACTTGAGGTAATGGAAGCGGTGCACCATCGCCGCCA
Organism: Novosphingobium sp.; assembly: GCA_037384205.1. Lineage (GTDB taxonomy): Bacteria > Pseudomonadota > Alphaproteobacteria > Sphingomonadales > Sphingomonadaceae > Novosphingobium. The sequence goes on from JARROF010000288.1 coordinate 1,130, forward strand.
ATGCGAAATAGAGCGCGCGCAGGCCAAGGATCGCCATGATGTTCGAGGTGTAGACGATGAAGGTATCCGTGGTGATCGAGAAAATCGCCGGAACCGAATCCACCGCGAAGACGAGATCGGCGAGATTGATCACCACCAGCGCCAGGAACAGCGGCGTCGCGGCGCGTGCCATACGGCCCGAGGCATCGCGCTCCTGCACGAAGAACTGCGCGCCGTGATGGCTTTTCGTCACCCGCATGTGGCGCGATATCCAGCGAATCGCGGGGTTGTTGCCGATGTCCGGATCGTTATCGCGCGAGAGCAGCATCTTCACGCCGGTCGCGATCAGGAACGCGGCGAACAGGTACATCACCCAGTAAGCCTGCCCGATCAGCGCCGCCCCGCCCGCGATCATCAGCGCGCGCAGCACGATCACCGCCAGGATGCCCCAGAGCAGCGCGCGATACTGGTATTTGGGTGCAATTGCGAAAAAGCCGAAGATCATCGAGATCACGAAGACGTTGTCGATCGAGAGCGCCTTTTCGATGAAATAGCCGGTGAAGTATTCCATGCCCGAAGCGCTGCCCTTGGCCCACCACACCCAGCCGCCGAACAGCGCGGCGACAGCGATGTAGAAGACCGAGAGCCTCAGCGATTCGGCTATGCCCATCGCCCGGTCCTCCTTATGCAAGACGCCAAGGTCGAAAGCAGTCAGCAGCAGCACGATGGCGGCAAAGGCCAGCCAGAACCAGGCCGGGGTTCCCAGCCAGCTTGCAAAGAGAAAATCCATTTTCGTGACTCGATGAGAGAGCAGAGGGCCACGCCGGCG
>JARROF010000289.1:0-1896 GCA_037384205.1 Novosphingobium sp.
CCCTATGTGGCGCTCGATGGTTCAGGACCGATGAAATTCGGTGACCGCTATTCCTCCCCCGGGACGCCCCGTCGTCAATTTTGCCAGTGAGGCTGCCCTCACGGTTCTCGTCGCGCTTCGTTATGCGCAGGAGGATCAGGAACTAATGACCGCCATCGCACACTCCGCGCCTCAACACGGTGTCTTATGAATCAGTCTGCAGACCATTTGGGAATCCTGAATGTCGATCCCACCTAATCACCCGGAACTATAATTCGTATCATTGACCTGAGCGGTTCGGGGAGATGATGCGATGGTAGGTCGGGTGGCGGACGAAGTGGAGCTGAGCGATGAGGAGCGCGCCTTTCTCGAAGCGCAGGTTCGGCGACACAAGGCGGCGCGCTCACTTTCGGACCGGTGCCGGATGATCCTGTTGTGCGCCGAGGGCCTTCAGAGCAAGGAGGTCGCCGAGCGGCTCGGTGTGCATGAACACACGGTGGGTAAATGGCGCAGGCGTTTTGTGCAGGACCGGATCGAAGGGCTCACCGATGAGTATCGCCCCGGGCGCCCACGCACTGTGTCGGATAGGCAGGTGGCCGAGGTGATCGAACGCACGCTGAACACCACCCCGAAGGACGCCACCCATTGGTCGATCCGCTCCATGGCCGCGGCGACGGGCCTGTCGCACACCACCATCCGTCGGATATGGACCGCCTTCGGCCTGCAACCGCACCGCAGCGAGACGTTCAAGCTCTCGACCGATCCGCTGTTCGTCGACAAGGTGCAGGACATCGTCGGCCTCTACATGTCACCGCCGAGCCGAGCCATCGTGCTGTGTGTGGACGAGAAGTCCCAGATCCAGGCGCTGGATCGCGAGCAGCCGGTACTGCCGATGGCCCCAGGCGTGGCCGAGCGGCGAACGCACACCTACATCCGCCACGGCACGACGTCGCTGTTTGCCGCGCTCGACATCGCAACAGGGGCGGTGATCGGAAAATGCTACAAGCGCCATCGGGCAACCGAGTTCCTGGACTTTCTCAAGAAGATCGATGCGGCCATGCCAGAGGGGCCAGAGGGGCCAGAGGTGCATCTGGTGATGGATAATTACGCCACCCACAAGACGCCCAAGATCAAGGCCTGGCTCGCGCGGCGCCCGCATTGGCACGTGCATTTCACGCCGACCTCGGCCAGCTGGATCAATCAGGTGGAACGCTGGTTCGCCGAACTGACGCGTAAGCAATTACAACGGGGCGTCCACCGCTCCACCGCCGAACTGGAGACCGACATTGCCGCCTTCATCGAAGCCCACAACGAAAGCCCCAAACCCTATCGATGGGTCAAATCTGCCGACGAAATCCTCGCCGCCGTCAAGCGGTTCTGCCAGAGAACCGAGCAAACCCTATGTGGCGAACTTTAGATTCACGTGACTAGTCCGGCGTCGAGGAAAAGTGTGAGGTAATGCAGCCGCATGCCTTCCGGGAAATGGTGGTCCAGCCGCCAGTCGTCGCGGCTGACGAAAAGGCTGCTGGTGGCCGCGGTGACAATTCCTCCCGCATGAACGTCCACATTGAGCGAAAAGCTGCCTTCGATAAGCAAGGCCAGTTTCAAGCCCGGTCCAAGATTTTCCTCGGCCTGCTGGGCGGCGCCAAAGCTCTGTGTGCCGCCGCTCAGATAAATGCCGGGCGTCGGTTCGCTGGTCCAGGCTGAGGGGCGGGAGGACAATGGCTTAGCGCTGTTCATGCGGGGGTTCTCGGTTTGGTCTGCGGCAATCTCGCTATTGCGACGTAATTGCAAATATGGCATGTGTCTGTCTATCGTAAAGAGAGATGTCCTCGGGAGCATGAAGAAGAAAGACACCCCCTTGAGTTGGTCATTTTCAGGGGGCGCTGGATTTACCGTATCGGGCGGTGCGATCGA
>JARROF010000290.1:0-1661 GCA_037384205.1 Novosphingobium sp.
CACTTGGGCGGGCACAGGCACCACATATTGCTGAAGCCGCCGCTGTACTCCCGAGGGCGGAAATTCGGCGTAGCGTAACTCATTGATGGCAGTGCGCGCATCCTCGTCCCACGGCACGATCACCGGCTCCATCGTCTCGTCGATCATCCGAAAGGCATCGGAGACGGTACGAAAGGGGAAATTCAGGCAGCTTGGGTGGGCATTCGCGCGGATCGCCGCGATGATTTCATAGGGTGCGCCATCGAACTTTGCCCGGTCGAGCGCGGCATGGCCCTGGCGCCAGTAGAGCGCGGCATAATAATCCTGGATCGCGTTGAGTCCGAGCACATCACCATCGGCCTTGCGCAGCACTTCGCGGGCGGGGGTATAGAAAGCCTCGATCACCGGCGGCGTCTTGTGATCGGCCGACTCGAACACCACCGTCCGCCCGAAAGCCTCCCCCAGCACGCCCAGTTCGCCGCTGCGATTACAGCGACCGGCCGCCTGCGCGATGCTGGAAAGCCCGGCGGCCGCACGCCACACCTCAGGGAAGGAAACGTCCACACCCGCCTCTATCAGGCTTGTTGCGACCAGCCGTACCGGCAACTCCTGCTCCAAGTCGGCGCGTACCTTCGCCAGCACCTTGCGGCGATGCCGGGCGCATATCAGCGTTGTGAGATGCACCGCGCCCGGCTGATCGCGGATCGCCTCGAACAGGTCGCGGGCATGGGCGCGGCTGTTGACGATGCACAGCATCTGCGACTGCCTTGCAAAACGTGAGGCAATGTCTCCATTGGGCACCGGCTCGCGCCGCCATTCCACCGCCACGCGCTTCAACTTCTTGTAAAGTCCGACGGGGTCGGGTGCGAGTTCGTGGGTGTCGGGAATGTCGAGCCCCTCGCGTTTGCCATCGCGTTTCATGTCGGGTGTCTGGGGTAGCGCTTGATCGTCCCTCCGTAGCGCAGGTTGGGTGGCGGTGCATAGCACCACGGTAGCGCCATAGTTGCGCGCCAGTTCGTCGATAGCCGCCATGCAGGGGCGCAGCAGGTTGACCGGAATCGATTGCGCCTCATCAATGATGATCACGCTTTTCGTCAGATTATGCAGCTTGCGCGCGCGGCTGGTGCGGGCCGCGAAAAGGCTTTCGAAAAACTGCACAGCCGTGGTCACCACGATCGGCGCGTCCCAATTCTCGGCGTCACGCCGCAGCTTGGCTAGACCGCTGGCGCCTTCGCCCTCTTCATCCCGGTCTCTGGCCGGCTCGTTTTTGTCCCAATCGAAGCTCGAATGATGCTCGAGCACATCGGTTCCAAGCTCCGGCCCGAGCACATCGCGGAAGACCGCCGCCGTCTGCTCGATGATCGAGGTGAAGGGGATGACATAGATGATCCGGTCAAGCCCGTGCGCCAGTGCGTGCTCGGTCGCGAAGCTGAGCGAGGTAAGCGTCTTGCCGCCGCCGGTCGGTACCGTCAGGGTGAACAGCCCGGGCGGAAGCGCCGCCTTGCTGAGAGCATGGTCGAGGATCGCGGATCGCAACCTGTTCACTTCGCTGTCATCACGCCGATGCTCCGCCATGTGGCGCCTGACGACGTCCCGGTGCGCGAGCCCAACTTTCCCGCCTCGCAATGGCGGTTTCAGTCCCTGTGCGCTGGCATAGAAGCGTTCCGTCTCCAGAAAATCCG
>JARROF010000291.1:0-1635 GCA_037384205.1 Novosphingobium sp.
GCTTGCAGTTCGGTCATCTCCGCGATCTGCCGCGTTCCGATACGGTGAAGCACATCGGGGTGGCGGCGGCAGGTCCCGGTCGCAGTGCAGGGCGCGTCGAGAAGTACGGCGTCGAACGGCGCCTGCGGCTCCCATTGAAGCGCATCGCCTTGCACCACATCGGCGGAAAGGCCGGTGCGTTTGAGATTCTCGCCCAGCCGTTCGAGCCGCCGCTTGCTGATGTCAAGCGCGGTAACCTGCCATCCAGCCGCCGCGAGTTGCAGCGTCTTGCCGCCCGGCGCCGCGCACAAATCGAGCACGCGCCGTCCTGCCCCGCTGCCCAGCAACCTCGCCGGAAGGCTGGCCGCAAGGTCCTGCACCCACCATGCTCCGACACGGAAACCTTCAAGGTTCTCCACCGCCGTGCCGCGCGGCAGACGCACATGCCCTGGCATCAGCGAGACGCCGCCGAGTTTTTGCGCCCATTCTTCCGTCCGGGCCGGATCGCGCAAGGCCAGATCGAGCGGCGGCGGCACGGCCAGTCCGGCAGCGATGGCCGCTGCCCGCGCGCCCCAGCGCTCCGCCAGCGCCCCGGACGGCGTCGGCGCATCGGGCAGTGCAGCTTCGCGCTTGATCAGCGTGGAAAACACGCCGTGCGCCAACCGCCTCGGCCCGCCGGCCAGCAAGGGCAGTCCGGTCGCGATCACCGCATGCGGCGGCGTTTCCAGCCGCAGCACTTGCGCGAGCATCAGTTCGAGCACCGCGCGCGGCTTGGCATCGTCAGGCAGGCGCTGGCGGGTGGCACTGTCGATCAGCACGTCGAGATCCGCTTTCCAGCGCAGCACTTCCCCGGCGATCGCGCGCGCCAGCGCCCGGTCGGCATCGCCTTTGACACGGGCGAGCGCAGCACCTGCCGCCTGATCGAGCGTTTCACCCCGCCGCAGCACGGCATCGATAAGGTTGAGCGCCGCACGGCGCGCGGGAAGACCGGGAATATCCATCTGCTGCCTCTAGAGCGGATTGCCTTTTGCCGCCAGTCATCCCACATGGGGGAACATGACACAGCGCGCCACCAAACGTCCCGAAGGGTTCAGGAAGCCCGCACACTGGACCAATGAACCTGCGCCCCAGCCGGAAGCCGCCAAGGCACAGGCCGATCCCGATGGCCTGTCGCCCACCCGCTACGGCGATTGGGTGCGCAAGGGAATCGCGGTCGACTTCTGAGCTTCTCGTATAGCGCCATTCGGGATGGTGCGGGCGCGCGCATGGCATGGCTGTGCGGTTGCCTGCTGCCTTGATATTGATTGTCATCAATGCATCCGCACTGCCGTGAGACGATAGGCTCGGCACAGTGAGGAAGGAGAGTGGCAATGACTGAATTTCGTTCTCTGATTCCGTTTGGCTTCGGTTCGTTCGGCCGGGGCGGCAGCGATCCCTTCGCGGGTTTCCGTCAGGAAATGGATCGCCTGCTCGAAGATTTCGGACGAGGGCTGCCCGCTGCGGCTTCCGGCGGGAAAGACGGGTTTGTCATCCCGAAAGTCGATGTTGCGGAAACCGACGCAGGTCTGGAGCTCACCGCCGAACTGCCCGGTTTCGATGAAAAGGACGTCGCGCTCGACATTCATGACGGCGTGCTCACCATCAAGGCCGAGCACA
>JARROF010000292.1:0-2627 GCA_037384205.1 Novosphingobium sp.
ATCGACGGTGAGCACCAGGCAGCGGTTCATCAGCTCCTCGTCGATGTCGATCGCCGTGGTGGTGAGGAACAGCATCACCGGACCCTCCACCCGGTATTGCTGGGTCACCAGATTGCCGGTCGAGGCATCCTTCCCGGTGCTGGCGATCGTCACTTCGCCATCGGATTGCAGCAGCTTCAGGGCATAGCTGGCCGTCGCCGCGCCTTCCTCCTCGGCGATGGCGAGGATGCGGTGCTTGAGGTTGGTTTCGCCCATGTAGAACAGCGACTGCCCGGTCATCGCGCTGTAGCGCACCTGGGCGTCGCCGGGCATCAGGGAGAGTACCGCGTCCATCAACGAGCTCTTGCCCGCCGCCGATGAGCTCTGGATGATGACCGCCAGCGGGCGATCGAGCAGCCGAGAGACGCAGGCGAGATAGCCGGTCTGGATGTTCACCGCCTCGCCCACCACGCCGATCGCCGCAAAGTCAGCCAGGATACGGTCCATCAGGTCCGGCGCTGTCAACAGCGCCATCGCCTCGGCGCGTTCGGCCGCGCTCATGCCGGGCCTGGCATCATCGGCCTGCGCGGCGCTGGCCTCGGCATCCTGCCGCGCCTCCAGCGCCAGCAGCACCCGGCCCAGGTCGTGCCGCAGCACGTCCTCGGCTTCGCCCAGCTCGATCCCGGCGGCTTTCACGAACGCCGTGCGGGCCTTGGCGGCATAGAGATCGAGCGTATCGACGTGGAAGCGGCCAGCCTCATCGGCGGGGCGGTGGACCAGCAGGTTGACCTTCAAGGCCTCCAGCCCTTGCGCCTTTTTCCAGCCCCGTACCCGGTAGCGACGATCGCCCAGCGTCAGCGCCAGCTCGTCCTGCCCGCGCATTTCCGCCGCATCGGGCGCAGGCATGTCCGGCAAGGGCGTGGCGATGGTGGGTTCGGGTAGAGGGGTGGTTTGCACCTCGGGCTCGGTGTCTGTGGCGATGTCGGACACGGCGGCTGAGAAGGGCGGCGGGGAGGATTCTGGTTCCGATTCCGTTTCCGGCGCCGCGCCTGCCACCAGCGCGGCGGCAAGGTCATCGTGGCCGCTGGTGATGGTGGGAGCCTTGCCGTTTCCAAGCCACTCGGCCTTGCGGATCAGCACGCCCAGCGATTTGGCGGCGGGCGTTACGCTGAGCGCATAGGCATTGGCATCCATCCCCTTGGGGAAGAGGATGCGGAACGCCGCGATACCCGCGTCCATCAGCCGCTCGGCCACGACGCCTGCGCCTTTGTCGCCCGCCTCGTCGCGGTCGAAGGCGATCAGCACGCGCGTGACGCCGTGTGCGCGGAACGCGGCGAGATGGTCGTCGGTAAAGCCGCCCGTGCCATAGGCCGCGGTGACGTTGCGGTAGCCCGCCGACCAGAACGTCATCGCATCGATCAAGGCTTCGGCGAGGATCACTTCGCCACCGCTGGCTGCAATCCCTTCCAGATTCCACACACCCTTGTGCGGCCCCGGCAGGTACAGGTGCATCGGCGTGCCCGCGCGCAGGTTGTTGCGCAGCTTGCGCCCGTAGACCTCGCTGACGCACCCGTGTTCGTCGAGGATCGGCACGACCAGGCTGCCGGTAAAATGCTCGTGGCGCCTTGCGGTTCTTTTCCGGCAGGCGAAGCCCCAGTGTGCGGTCCGCCAGACCAAGCCGGAAGCGCTCGACCAGTTCGCCCGAGAGACCGCGCGAGCGCAGGTATTCCAGCCCTTCGGAGGAAGATTTCAGCGTCTCGTGATAGTAGCCGATGACCTGATCGAGCAGCGCCCGATCATCGGCATCGAAGGCGACCGGAGCAGCCAGCTTGCGCACCGTCGAGGTCTTCGCCGGTGCGTCCGACGTGCCGATCGGCGCGCCGTCGCGCAGCAGTTCGACCGCATGACGGAAGCTCACGCCCTCGCGTTTCATCACCCAGTCGATCGGCCCGCCGCCCGCATCGCAGCCGAATCGGCCCGCCGCCCGCATCGCAGCCGAAGCAGCGGAACAGATTCTTCGCCGCGCTGACCGACAACGACGGCGTTCCATCGTCATGGAACGGGCAGCATCCCACCATGTCAGCACCGCGCTTCACCAGCTTCACGCCCGAGGATTCCACCAGGCGAACCAGGCTCACTTCACTTTTCAGCCGCTCGATTTCCGCGTCGGGGATGCGCGCCATTCGCGAGTGCTCCAAAAACCTGTCAAGTGCAAAGTGCATGAACAACTCGACAATGTTTATGTCATTATGGCATAGAGTCAACGTCCGTTTCAAAAAGCAGGGATACAGGTGATGCACGACGTCAAAGCCAGGATCGCATCGCTGCCCATGACACCCGACGAACGCACCTTCTTCGAAGGCCTCGGCCAACGTATCGCCAGTGCCCGGAAGAATGCCGATATGACACAGCAGCAGCTGGCTGACAGACTGGGCATTCCGCAACCTCAACTCGCCTCCTATGAGATCGGGCGCCGTCGCGTGCCTGTGTCCCTGCTTCAACCGCTGGCCCGAACTCTACATGTCACGCTCGAAGGGCTGATCGATGAGGCCCCGTCTGCGCAACCGGTGCAGCCCGGCCGAACTCGTCGAGGTCCCGCATCAAAATTGGAGCAGCAACTCGACGCCATCACGCGCCTGCCCAAGGCA
>JARROF010000293.1:0-1757 GCA_037384205.1 Novosphingobium sp.
GGCTGAAGCCAGTATCCGACTCACATGATGAGTTCAGGATCAAGGATGTTGTCAAAACGGCATACAGATTACCCTTCTGGGATTGGCAGATCCAGGGCTGAGCCCGCCTAACCAGTACCGGCCCGGCTTGCGTGCCTGTACAAACTCACATTCGGTCGCTGCCCGGGGCAGCTGCACCATAATCCCGCGTCCGGCGGGCAAGGGCTCAGGAGAACGAGACCATTCTGAAGTTCGGCTTTCAGGCCATGTCGGATATCGGTTCGTTCACCCGGATCCGTCGGGGCTGATCAGGCCCCGAGGGAACAAGTAAAATGCGACAAGGGGTCGCCTTAAGCAGGCCGCATGACCGCGCCTTCGATGACGACACCTGCGACGCAGTATTTCCACAGCGCGACCAGCAGTTTGCGGGCAAGTGCAACAATCGCGACCTTCTTGCCGTGTCCACCGCTCCGGGCAACGCGGTCCCTGAACCAGTGCGTCAGAGCTGAGTCCGGTTGGTGGCGAATCCATAGCCAGGCAAGCTGGATCATCGTCGTGCGCAAGCGCGGATTACCAGATTTGGAAATGCCTTGCTCGCGATTGATCTGCCCACTTCGCCACGGCGAGGCAGCAAGCCCCGCGTAGGCGGCTATTTGCCGTCGATTGTCAAAGCGGCGGCACATTGCTTCGCTGCTGAGCACCGCCGCAAATTCCGGGCCGATCCCCTTGAGATACAGCAGCATTGATGCCGGAGAGGAAGGAGCGGCAACGCCTTCCTTCATTGACGCATCACGCTCGGCTTCGACCGTCTTGATCTGCTCCAGCAACAATTCGAGGCGATCAAGTTCGCGGGATATCTGAGCCTTGAGATGACCGGCAAGTGGACGACCATCGCCGGTACGCAGGGCCTCAAAGCTCGCGCGTCGATCACCCCGGAGCGGCTCGTAATTGCGGATACCCTGGCTGAATAGCAGACCCTTGATGCGGTTAACATGGAGCACCCTCTCGGCGACCAGCGCCTTGCGCTCGCGGCAAATCCGCCGCCGGTCCTCAGCCTCAACAGAAGGAACGCGCACCATTGAACACGCGCGCAGTTCCCCCCGTTTGTAGGCCATGAGTGTGAATATCAGAACCTCGCCATCTAGACGATCAGTCTTGGCTCGCCGGTTTCGACGTGGCACCGCAATCGACGCCGCGTCGACCACGCGGCTTTCTATCCATTCTTCCCGCTTCAGCACCCGATCGATCCAGAATCCATCGAGACCAGCCTCCTGGATCACCACGAGAGGATAAAGCTGTCCCATGCGCGCCTGCGCTTTCCGCCGCAGTTCCTTGAAGCAACCAAACAAGCCAGCAAGATCCCCACCGGCTACATTGTGGCGCGACATCTTCTCGCTCCCCGGCGCCAAGGCTGTAACCAGCCACGTCGATTTGCTCAGTTCCAACGAAACGAAAATTGCGCCAAGATCGACACGGATAGCGGCAGGCAGCTCAGTTCGGGCCATTGTCTTCACGGGCATGCTCATCTCCAGAGTAAGATTTGTAGCAACCTCACTCTGCCACAGCGCAGGCCGCTATTTACTCATCATGGGATCTGAAGTCGGAGCGGCAGAACAAGGACAGGCAATCGATCAGATGCGGCGGCCCTTCCACACCCCAATTGACCTGCGCCTGCACAAGCATCTTGCCCCCGGTCCGTGCGACTTCTTCGGCAAATTTCGCGGCACTCACGCTCGTGGCGCGGCCATGGCGGTTCTCGATCGCGAGATTGCCGAGGC
>JARROF010000294.1:0-2975 GCA_037384205.1 Novosphingobium sp.
TGACGCGGGGGTCAGGGTCCTCCAATTCCGATGCTTTCCGCGTTGCTGTCACGCTGCCGCAGGGCGGGGAGTTTGCCTTCGTTCTATTTACCGCTGCGATCAGCGCCAGGATTCTGCCCTATCACACCGCTAATCTGCTCAATTCCATTGTGATCCTGACAATGCTGATGACGCCGCTGGCCTGTCTCGCGCTGGATTGGGTGGCGGAGCGCCTCAAGGAACGCGGTGTCGAGAACCCGGCTGTCGAAACCTTCGACGAAGCCACTCCAACGGTTCTGGTAATCGGCTTTGGCCGGTTTGGCATGATGGTGGCCCAAATCCTGACGTCCGAAGGTCTGGAGGTCCGTGCCATCGACAACCGGCCTGACCGCATCGCCTACGCGCGCAAGCTTGGCTACAAGGTCTACTACGGCGATGCCACGCGGGCTGACGTCCTGGCGGCGGCGGGGGCGGGCAAGGCAGCTCTGGTCGCCCTATGCGTCGAGAACGACCGGGTCATGAGTCAGTCCATTGATCTGATTCGCAATGGGTTTCCGAATGTGCTGGTGTTCTGCCGGGCCACTGACCGCGCCCACTCGCTCGAGCTGACCAAAAAGGGCGTCGACTATCAGATCCGGGACACTTTCGAATCCAGCATCGCCTTCGGCAAGGCGGCACTCGAAGCTCTGGGCACGCCCGTCGACCGGGTGGCGCAGATTGAGGAAGACGTACGTCTGCGGGATGAGGAACGGTTGGCGCTACAGTTGAAAGAGGGCTTGTTCGCTGGCTCCGACCGGCTGCACAGCGTGACGCCCCGGCGCCGGTCGACTGATGCCAAACCGCCCGAGACCATAGATTAGATTTCGGGCGGCGGGAGCTTGAAATGAAATAACGGGTAAGGCGCGGGGGCGTTGCCTACGGCAGCGCGGCGAAACCCGCGGAGAAACCGTTGAGGGAAATCGGAATGCCGATGCCTTCTTCCGGTGTCTGGAAAATGATGAAGGTGGCCTGAGAGCCCGTTTTCAGCTTATCGATCAGCGTATCGTCCAGGATGACCTCTGCAATACAGCCGTTTGGCAGGCATCGGACGAAACCGGCACGGCCTATATCGGCATCGTCAACGCGCAGGCCAAGACCTGACGGCAGCAGAACGCCAAGCGGCGCGAGGACCCGCAGGATCCGCGCCTGCTTGTCGGCAGTCTTCAGGACGATGACCGAAAGTCCGACATTTTCCCTGTCTTCCGCAGTCACATTCTGGATAAGGGCGCATTGCTCGCTGGCGGCTCCCGGAGGGGTGTCGCAACGCATCTGCCAATCGCCGTGTGTGGACTTCACCTCGCCTTGCGCGACGGCAGATGCGGGCAAAAGAGGAGTTGCGGCGGCTGCGAGGAGCAGCGCCAAACCGGTTCCAAGGGACGACATACGACTCAGCAAGAGTATCCTCCAGTCACGTTTGCGAATCCTGTGCGGCGGAAACCTGCCCGCAGCTGCCGCAAAAGCGAATCGACTTTTAATTTCTCTGGCAGAGATTGCCGCAAGCGGATCGGCGATACCACCCCTATGGGGCGTAGAGTCTAAGTTTTGATGCGGCAGATTGCCGCTTTAGCCTTAGGCCCGTCGCGCAGGCTGCGCGTTTGTGACTATTATACGGCAAAACCGATATGTTTTGCCGGACGCTCCGGGCGGTGTGCATCGAGAATGCCAGGGCCCGGACAGTACTGTTGGAACCGAAGCGGTTCTTGAATTTGCATGCGTGTACCGCCGATAATCAGGCGGTCGAGGGAAGGGAGCGCGGACGTGAAGGGTATCTTCAAGCGTCTCATCAATATGGCCGCTGCTGCGGCAGCAATGGTCGGGATGCCTGCATCGGCATTCGCGGATGAGCCGGGGTTCAGCCCCTGGCAACTTGGTTTTCAGAATGCGGCTACCGGTGTGGCGGACGATATCCACTGGTTCAACAATCTGACCCTATGGATCATCATTCCAATCACATTGTTTGTGTTGGTGCTCTTGATCACGGTGATGGTCAAGTTCAACGCGAAGGCCAATCCGGTGCCGTCCCGCACCTCGCACAACACTTTGATTGAGGTTGTGTGGACGATTGCTCCGATCCTGATCCTTGTGATCATCGCGATCCCGTCTTTCCGTCTGCTCTACAAGGAGCTGGACATTCCCGACTACGACATGACGGTCAAGGTGACCGGTTATCAGTGGTATTGGGGTTATGAATACACCGACGACGGCATGGGCGAGCTCTCCTTCGATTCCATTATGCTGGAGGATGCTGAGCGTTCAGGTGACTTCGGAAGACGTCATTCATTCCTTTGCAATGCCGGCTTTCGGCGTGAAGGTCGATGCGGTTCCGGGGCGTTTGAACGAAACATGGTTCAAGGCACGCGAGCCGGGCGTTTATTACGGGCAGTGCTCTGAGCTTTGCGGCATCAAGCATGCCTTCATGCCGATCGCTCTGCGGGTCGTGACGCAGGAGCAGTACGACGCCTGGGCCACTGCGGCGCAGGACGATCTGGATACCGCGAACGAGCAGCTGATGGCCGCGATCGCCGCCGACAAGAAGACGGCGCAGGTTCGCTCGCTTGACGAAATCACTGTCGCCGGAAACTAACGGCGGCGGATAACAAGATGCGGGCGCGCGCCCGGAGGTGATTTCCGTGAAGGAACGCCGGCGCGCTGCAAGCTGGGCTTAACGAGGGAGCACAAAATGGCTGCTACCGATACACCTGCGGCACACGGTCACCCGACCGGATGGCGGCGGTGGGTCTATTCGACCAACCACAAGGATATCGGACTTCTTTATCTGTTCTTCGCGATCTTTGCAGGGATCGTCGGGGGCGCGCTGAGCGTTGGGATCCGCCTGGAACTTATGGAACCAGGCATGCAATATTTCACCAATGCGCACACGTTCAACGTCTTCACGACGTCGCACGGGTTGATCATGATCTTCTTCATGGTCATGCCGGCAATGATCGGTGGTTACG
>JARROF010000295.1:0-453 GCA_037384205.1 Novosphingobium sp.
CCCGCAGGAAAGTGATGATCGCAGCCTTGCAGGGGGCTGCGATCGGAGCCGGGCTGGGACTGGCTCTGGCCGCCGATTTCCGCATTGCCTCTCCGGCCGCGCGCTTTTCGGCGAACTTCGTGAAGCTGGGTTTTCACCCCGGCTTTGCCATCACGTATACCCTGCCGCGCGTTATCGGCGAGCAGAAGGCATCATGGATGATGCTGTCCGGCAATCGCATCAGGGCGGACGAAGCGGCGGGCTGGGGGCTGGTTGATCGGCTTGTTCCGGCGGAGGCGCTCGCGGAGGAGGCTTTGCGGATGGCGGACGAGATTGCCTGCAACGCGCCACTGGCTTTGCTGGCGATCCGCGAGACGCTGAGTTCGCAAGTGGGCAGCAAGGCCGTCGAAACGATGCGGCAAGAGCATAGCGAGCAGACCAAGCTGAAGAGCACCGCCGACTATGCCGAGGGCG
>JARROF010000295.1:474-2013 GCA_037384205.1 Novosphingobium sp.
GGAGGCTTGTTCCCAAAGCGGCTGCACAATTGACATTGCCGATTCGAGTAATAATATAACTTAACTGTAGAATTTTGATACACGGAATTCTTGCGGCCCGACATTGGCGGGAGAGGATGAAAATGACCGAAGGTCCGGCACGATCAGGCAAGCCGCGTGGCAATCTGCCGCCGCTTGCATTCCATGTTCCCGAACCGCGTTACCGTCCGGGTGACACCGTTGATTATTCGCATCTGGAGATCCCCGAAGCCGGATCGGTCGCCCGCCCCGATGAGGCTTGCGAGGCGCGGGAAACCTGGCCGCTTACGACCGATCTGATTCGCGTTCTTGATGACGATGGACAGGCCGTCGGGCCTTGGAATCCCCATCTCGATCCCGAAACCCTGCGCCGCATCCTGCGCATGATGGCGCTGACCCGGGCCTTCGACGATCGCATGTATCGCGGCCAGCGCCAGGGCAAGACCAGCTTCTACATGAAGTCCACCGGCGAGGAGGCGATCTCGGTCGCCAGTGCTTTTGCGCTGGCCGAAGACGACATGGTGTTTCCCAGCTACCGCCAGCAGGGCATCCTGATCTCGCGCGGCTATCCGCTGGTGGAGATGATCAACCAGATCTACTCGAACCGTGCGGACAAACTGAAGGGCCGCCAGTTGCCGATCATGTACTCGGCGAAGGACTATGGCTTCTTCACCATTTCCGGCAACCTCGCCACGCAGTTCCCACAGGCGGTGGGTTGGGCCATGGCCAGTGCGATCAAGGGCGACACCCGGATCGCCACCAGTTTCATAGGCGAGGGATCGAGCGCAGAGGGCGATTTCCACGCGGCGATGACGTTCGCGGCGGTCTATAATGCGCCCGTGGTGCTCAATGTGGTCAACAACCAGTGGGCCATTTCCAGCTTCTCCGGCTTTGCCGGCGCGGAACGTACGACTTTTGCGGCGCGCGCGGCGGGCTATGGAATCGCGGGACTGCGCATCGATGGCAACGATGCCCTGGCGGTCTATGCCGCGATGGAATGGGCGGCCAACCGCGCCCGGGCCAATCAGGGGCCGGCGCTGATCGAGCATTTCACCTACCGCGCCGAAGGGCATTCCACCTCGGACGATCCCAGTGCCTACCGTTCTGCCCGCGAGGCGGAGGAATGGCCGCTCGGCGATCCGGTCATGCGGCTGAAGAACCATCTCATCGCGCTGGGCGAATGGTCGGAGGAACAACACGCGGAAATGGATCGCGTGTTGGCCGAAGACGTTCGCGCGGCCACCAGGGAAGCGGAAAAGAACGGCATCCTCGGCCACGGGTTGCACCATCCGTTTCACACGATGTTCGAAGACGTTTTCGAAGACTTGCCCTGGCACCTTCGCGAACAGGCCGATCAGGCCATCCGCGAGCGCCGGACCAAATGGCCCGAGTGGAAGGAGTAGGGCATATGCTGGAAGAAGAACCCGTCAGCCTCCACGACGCGTCCACGCGGCCGCTCAACATGATCGAGGCGATCAACGATGCACTGGATATCATGATGGCCCACGATCCGGATATCGT
>JARROF010000296.1:0-2272 GCA_037384205.1 Novosphingobium sp.
GGTGTCGCCCCGGCAAAGCCAACTGCCACCAGATCCAGCTCGTCGATGAACGCCTCGACGACCCGAACCGGGTTATCTTCAGCTACATAATCATCGAGTGATGCCGGTAGTAAAAAATCCTGTCGGCGGTCTTGCTCTTCCACGAAACGGCCCATCGGCAAGCCTCCCGAAATCCCGGAAAACTCTACCATGAAATGGCGTTTTTACACAGCCTCGACCAGAACCGGTCGTTGAGATCGGCCAGCGCTAATATCAAGTCCCATTGAGCATTACCCATGGTCCCATCGGCGCAGTCCGATGGACATGATATTCCATGGCTGATCGACGAGACGGTTCCAGGCGAAGCAGCAGTGGTCGAGGATGTCGGCGTAGGATTTGAAGATCCTGTTGGACAACCAGTTCTCACGCATGAACTGCCAGATATTCTCGACCGGGTTGAGCTCGGGACATTTTGGCGGCGGCGGCAATAAGGTGATGTTGGCGGGGACGATGAGCGCGCCGGAGCCGTGCCATCCCGCCTGATCGAGCAGCAGTATGGCGTGCGCGCCTGGGGCGACAGCGGCGGAGATCTCCGCCAGATGCAAGGTCATCCCCTCGGTATTGCATCGCGGCAGCACGAGTGCTGCGCCCTTGCCCTCGGCCGGGCAGATCGCCCCATAAATATAGGCTGATGCCGTGCGCTGGTCCTTTGGCGCCGAAGGCCGGGTTCCGCGACGCGCCCAGCGACGGGTGATCCCGTTCTTCTGGCCGACCCGCGCTTCATCCTGCCACCAAAGCTCTATCGCTGTGCCACGCGGGAGCGCTGCCCGGATCGCCGCCACTTGGGCGGGGAAGTTTTTTTAAACGTCGGGATGGCGTCATCATCCTGTGCATGATGACGCGGCCGCGCCGACAGCTTGCGATACCCCATGGCGCGAAGCTCCCGGCTCAACGTCTGCTTGCTGACCGTGATGGCGAACTCGTCCCAGACCCACTGCGCCAGATCGATCAACCAGCGCACGACACCGTGCGATGCCGGGATCGGTCCGCTCTCGATAATCTGTGCCAGGGCCCGTCGCTGCGCGTCATCGAGCAACGACACCCCACCGGGTGGCACGGCATCGATAAGACCATCAGGGCCAGCGGCGTTGAAACGCACCACCCAATCACGAACCGTCTGGAGACCAACGCCGCCAAGCTGCGCCGCTTCGCTCCGTGTCCCGCCCTCGTAGATCCTTGCCAACGCCAGCAGCCGGCGGACCTGGTTTGCGTCACGGCTGGACCGCGCCAATGCCCGCATCCTCGCCGCCGTGAAGTCTTCTCGAAGCGCCACCGCCGATGCCATCGCCAACCTCCATGGGGTTCGCGACCATTGAATCGAACATCGGACCGTTTGGGAATCCCCTATGAGTCACCGCTCACGGGATTTGGTATTAGCCGCAAACCTGTCCAAGAAGGCACCACCACCTCAGTCCGCCTCGTTGATTGCGGCAATTACAGCCCTCTGGTCGCGTACGAACAGAAGGCTCTTCTGCCGCTCCGTGAGGCTCGCTCCTTCGGGCCCATCGAGGACATTTGCTGGATCAGCTTCGAAACGAGCCCTGAATTCAACATCTTCGGACAATTTCAGTAGTAAGCGAAGTACCGCGTTCCAGTCTTGAACTTTGTAGCCCGCCGAAAAGCGGAGATCGCTAAGCTGCTTCAGCGTATGGATGCCGCGTGGTCCGTAGCTAGCCATATGGGATTGTGCGATCGGCTTCGCCTTCAGTGGTGTCGCACCGAAGGCGGCGGCGAGACCTATATCCGTGTCAGCGACGATCGCCGGAGGCAGATAGAAAGTAGATAGCGTTTGCAGTTTTCTGCTAGTCTCCGAGTTTCGGAGCACCCGCGTCGTGAGCCGTTCGATAACGGGTTCCGCGCCGACATATTGGGATCCGATATAATGGAGGATCTCATGTGTTTCACCATAGGCAGCTTCGATCGCGTCCAGGAGTTGGGGCAGGCCACGATTAGTGTACCCTTGCCGGCTATATCCAAGTTCTCCGACCACACCGACCTGCCAGATAACCGTGTGTAGGGTGGGATCGAGACGACGCCTTCGCAGAAGCATGTCGGTCGCTTCGTAGGTGAGCAGACCAGGCAGCCCCGGATCGAAGCCGATATCGGCAATGAGGCTGTCAAGCGCAGAGATACCTGGCCGCATGCGCGCGCTGTGGCCTTCCCTTCGCGCTTGGTGAATGGCGCGGTGGCCAGGCGCTGCAAAGATGCCAGGATGGCCGTAAAAGATCGCGAC
>JARROF010000297.1:0-1278 GCA_037384205.1 Novosphingobium sp.
CGCAGCGGGTGCGGTGGAGGGGGAAGAAACCTCTCCGTCAGCCCTGCGGGCTGCCACCTCCCCATTCGCTGCGGGGACAGGGAGGAATGCAGGACTACGCCGCGATCTTCAGCAGTTTGATGGCATCCGAATCGAGCACTTGCCCGCCGATCCGCTTGGTGGCGTAGAAGTGGACGAAGGGCTTGTTGGTGAAGGGATCGCGCAGGATCGCGGTCGCGCTGCGTTCGGCGATCAGGTAGCCCGCGCGGAAATTGCCGAAAGCGATCGGGCAGGCATTGGCGGCGATATCGGGCATGTCCTCGGCCTCCACCACCGGATAGCCCAGCAGGCGGTCCGGCTGGCCGTCCGTCAGCCCCGGCTGCCACAGGAAGGCGCCGTCGCTGGTCTTGATCTTGCGCACTTCGGCGAGCGTGGCGGAATTCATCACCCAGCTCGCGCCCTGCCGGTGCCCGGCCTTCAGGGCATGGACAAGGTCGATCAGCACCAGCTCCACCACGCTGCCGAGCCCGGCCCCATCGCCGGAGGCGAGATACTGCAGCGTGCCGAATGCGCGGGCGGCATCGTCCTGCGCGGTGCTCGGGGCGGCAAGGAAGCCCTTGGGCTGGTTCGTGCCGTTGCCGTTCACGAACGCGCTGCCTTCGGCCCGGGCGAATTCCATCGCGATCTCGTCCGCCAGCCAGGACTGCACGTCGAACAGGGCATCGTCGAGCATCGCCTGGCTCGCCGCCGGGTTGGCATAGAGTTCGCCCGAGGGCGGGGCGATCTCGGCGAATTCGGGCGTGACGGTTGCGGGGCGCGCGGCGGTTTCGCTGACCCAGCCCGAGGCGGTGCCGCCGGTGGTGATGAGCTTGCGGTATCCGGCGCTGCCGGTCTGCACTACCTGCGCGATCGCGCGGATCGGGCTGATCGCTTTCAGCCGCGCGGCGATCAGCGCGTCGATCTCCTGCGGCACGGCATAGCCGCCCTCGGCAGGCACGGAGCCGTTCAAGGATTTCAGTTCGGTCTCGCGGCCCCGGCGCAAGTAGCCCTCGACGAAGCCTTTCACTTCGAGACCGGGCGTGGCGCCGCCGTCGAGCGCGGGGCGGGCGGCGGCGCGGCTGACGCGGTCGAGGCGGGACTTCACGTCATCGACATCGCCGCGCAGCGTCTCGACCGCCTGTTCGGTGGCGTCCTGCCGGGCGACGAGATCGAACGAGGCGTCGAGTGGCTGGGTAGGGGTATCCATGGGCATAGACCTTTCGTGTGGAAGGAGGAGAAAGGGGGAGGGGGACCGCCAGC
>JARROF010000298.1:0-1270 GCA_037384205.1 Novosphingobium sp.
CTTCCGGTTCTGGTCCGCACCGACAATGGCAAGATGCTGCGCGAGGCCGACCTGGTCGATGGCGGCTCTGACCAGAACTTCTATCACTGGGACCTGAACACCGGTGCCGCCGTGATGCTCAAGGGCACGATGGCGTCGGAGGAGAAGACCATCGCGCTTGATGGCGTCGATCCGGCGCTTGAAGGCACCTTCACCGTTGAGGGTATCGAGGTCACCACGGTCTTTGAAAAAGTCCGCGCCGAAGCGGCGAATTACACGCCCGAATCCACGGCGGAAACCACCGGCATCGCCGCCGACACCGTGCGGGGCGAGGCGCGTAATTTCGCCAAGGCGAAAAAGGCGATCCTGATGCTGGGCTTCAATGTCGGGCGCTATTCCAACGGCATCTACACCGGTTGGGCGCAAGCGCTGATGCTGGCGCTGACCGGGCATGGCGGCAAGACCGGCGGGATGGACACCTCCTGGGTCGACTGGAACCATGGCGCATGGCTGCAACTGGCGCTTTACGGGTTCGAAAAGCTACCACGGCTGGAGCCCGGCGGTCTGGGCGAGTTCCAGCGCGGCCACATGATCGAACACGCGCGCAAATATTACGACGCGGACAAGCTGAAAGAGCGCGTCGGGTTCAACATCGACGAGATGGAAGAGATGATCAACGAGAGTATCGGCGAAGGGTGGATGCCCTACAACGGCGATATGAAGGGGCTGATCTCGATCGCGGACAACAAATTCCGGCGCAACAAGTTCGTCGACAAGTACCGCGAGCGCATCCTTGAAGAGGTCGAGGAGCTTTTCGTCGACATCAACGTACGCATGGACAGCACGGCGCAGTGGGCCGACTACTTGTTGCCCGCCGCCAGCCACTATGAGGCCTGGGATCTGCGTGGGGTCGGCTTCCACCGCTTCATCAACGTGTTCTCCAGGCCGGTCGAACCAATCGGCGAAGCGAAGCCGGACTGGGACATCATGGAGTTGCTGACACGCAAGATCCAGGAGCGGGCCATCGCGCGGGGCGTCACCGGATACCAGGATGGCGACGTGAGCCGCGATCTGCACACGATCCATGACGATTACACCATGAACCAGACGCTCCTGACCGATTATGACGCCACCAAATGGCTCGTGGACAACAGCCCCGAAATGGGCGGCGTGTCGCTCGAAGACGCGGTCGAGCAGGGCTTTATCGTGATGAATGCCGAAGGGGGCAACAACCAGCCGATTCCGGTGGACGAGCCCTATAGCCCGTTCGTGGCACAGACCGAGAACAAGA
>JARROF010000299.1:0-2366 GCA_037384205.1 Novosphingobium sp.
CAGCACCCCGTCATCCACCAGGACGGTGCGATCGGGAGCGGTGCCTTCGTCGTCGATGCCGAGCGAACCAAGGTGGCCGGGCAGGCCGCCGTCATCGATCACCGTCACCCCGCGCGCTGCGATCCGCTCGCCAACCTTGCCCTCAAACGCGGACAGGTGCTTGCGGTGATGGTCACCCTCAAGGCCATGCCCGACCGCCTCGTGAAACAGCACGCCGGGATAGCCGGGCCCGAGCACCACCGGCATTTCTCCGACCGGGGCCGGAACCGCATCAAGGTTATGCAGCGCCATCTGCACCGCAGTCCTGACCATCGCATCGACCGAAGCGGTGTCGAACGCGGCGAGACCGGCGCGCTTGCCGATCCCGGCCTGACCACGCGCCCGCTTCCCGCCCTGCTCGGCGACCACCATCATCGACAGGATCGTCATCGGACGGATGTCGGCCGCGATTTCACCCTCGGCGTTCGCCACCAGAATGCTGGTATCGAATGCCCGCACATTCGCATCGACACGCACGATCCGAGGATCGGCGGCGTGGGCCGTCTGGTCGATACGCTCGAGCAGCGCGATCCAGGCAGCCGCATCTGCGACCGCGACGGTCTCTGCCGGCAGGTACAGCGAATGCTCGCCTGCCCGTCGTTTGAGTTCCACGCCCTGCGGATGGCGAACGGCATCGCCATGACGCGCCAGCGTCCTGACCGCCCGCACGATATCAAGCAGCGGCTGTTCGCGCACGTCGGCCGAATGGGCGAAGCTGACCGAGCCGCCATGCGCAGCCCTCGCGCCGACGCCCTGCCGCATGCCGAAGCTGCCGTTGGTGACCTTGCCGCGCTCAAGCCGCCAGCTGCGGACACTTGTCGTCTCAAAGTAGAGATCGGCGATGTCCGCGCCGCCGCCCGCCAGTTCGCCCAGTGCGCGGCCAATCGCTGCCTCGTCGAGATCTGCCGGTGCCAGTAGCCGCTCGCGCACGCGCGCGATGGCGAATTCTCCGCCGTTCATGCGCTGCCTCCGATCTGCATCTCGTCGATCAGGATCGGACCCGTTCGGATCGCGCCCTGCCGCTCCACATCGCTGCCGATGGCGACGATGCCCTTCAGCATCGCGGGCATCGATCCGGCGAGGGTCACGTCGGTTACCGGATGCACGACCGCTCCGTCCTCGACCCACAAGCCATTGACGGCGCGCGTCCAGTTGCCGCTTGCCGGATCGGTCGAGCCGCCGTGTAAGCCGGTCACGACCAGGTAAGGCGCAAGTTGTAAAAGCCGTCAGCGTTGCCGGTCGGCGCCATGCCCAGCTTGCGCGCGGTAAAGGCCGACAGGAACAGCCCCTCGGCCACCCCATTGCGCACCACGGATCGCGCAGACCCGGCAATGCCTTCGCTATCAAACCCACCGCTGGCGAGGCCGAGCGGCTCGAACGGATCTTCGCTCAGATTGATATGCGGGGCGCATACGGCGCGTCCTATGGGATCGGCAAGAAAGCTCATCTTGCGGTACTGCGCCATCCCGGTGAGCGTGCCCGCCAGCTCTCCGGCAAGGCTGGCCGCAGTCCGGGCGTCGAACAGCACGGGAGTTCGGCTGCTGCTGACGCTTCTGGCACCCAGCGCAGAGCCTGCGCGGTCTGCGGCCCGTTGGGCGATGGCCTCTGCCGCCAGCAAGTCCTCGGGGCGGCGCTCCTGCGACTGGCAGTAATCGGAGGTGCTCCCAGCATCGTCCTGCGCCAGCATCACGCACCAGCGACCGTCGTTCGACGTGCGGCTGCTGCGGCAAAAGCCGTCGCTGGTTGCGAGCGCCCAAATCCCTTCGCTGCCGACTGCCGCGCACTGGCCCACGCGCATGGTGCCCTTGCTGGCACCGGCGATTGCACCCGCTGCCTGATCGATTGCGAAGGCCGCCGCCATCAGCGTTTCGGGATCGCGCTGCCCTTCCGCGAACATCTCGGGCTGAGGCCCGGTCAGGGCGAGCCATTCGGTGGGGGCCAGACCGGCGTCGGTATCGGGCTGAACATGGTCGGCGATCATAATCGCCTCCTCAACCACGCGCTCGATTGCGGTGCGGTCGAACGTCGCCGCCGAGGCCGAGCCGCGCTTACCTGCGCGAAAGACCGTGATGGACAGCGATTGGCTACCGCTGCGCTCGGCTGTTTCGACCTCGCCTGCCTGCACCTCGATCTTGGCGAAACCATTGTTGCTGGCGGAAGCCCGCGCACCCACGCCGCGGCGTCCGGCCAGGTCCACCGCCAGCGCGGCGGCATCGCGCAGCTCTTGCTCGCTATGGGTCAGCAATTCACTCATGATCGATCTCGATCGCAGCCGGCTGCGCATGCCCGTCGCAAATGGTCAGACGGTCGGTGTGGAAGCGGGCAAG
>JARROF010000300.1:0-2007 GCA_037384205.1 Novosphingobium sp.
GGCGACTTTCGATGACCGAGCTGTTACACAAGCCTTTCGTTAGCAAGCTAGCTAAAGTTCGAAATATCCCGGCGCGGTTTCCTGAAGAATTGCTGCAACACGAATGGAGGGAAGCGTCGGCTCTGCGCAACGCGCTTGAGCGCTATTTGAGGGCATAGCGTGGAAGGTACGCCAAACAACGCTAAGGAAGAACTATTCAAGAACAACGGTATGATGATGCACGACGTAGCATTTTCAATGCTCATTATTCGCCTTGGCGCTACAATTGTGAACCCTTGCGGAAACCCCACATACGTCCGATAAGGTTCATTATCGGACGTATGTGGGGTTTCTAAAAGTTATGGAAATGCTGTTTTGTTCTGGCGTGAAAATCAAACCTGATATAGTTTGCGACTTCGTAGCAACGCAGGATTTTCTCCATGACCATGCACAGCGTCAAGATCACCAGCGACGGGCGCATCCAGATACCGGCCCAGCTTCGCCGCGAAATGAACCTGCGTGCCGGCGAGACGCTCAATCTCGAACTGCACGATGGCACGCTTTCGGTGCGGCGGCCATCCAAGACGCTTGAGCGCATCCGCGCCAGACTTGCGCCTTACCTGGCACCGGATGCGCTCGCCGCGTTCGTCCTTGGCGAACCTCATGACGTCGACGAGAACGAGCTCCTTGCGGACGCTTGCATGTCGGCCGTGAATCTCGCTGAGTTTCGTGCGGTGCTGGCGAAAAATGGCGTCGCCAAAGAAACCATCGCCGAAACCGTGCGCGACTTTGGCTTCAAGATCCTGCCTTTTGGCGAAGCCGAAGCTGACGTCGTGGGCAATCTGATCGCGCCGGCACGCAAGCTGAACATTGGCCTCGGCGATTGCGCCTGCATCGCCACTGGCCAGATAGAAGGTCTGACGATCTGGACCGCCGATCGCGACTGGCTCAAACTCGAAGCACCCGGCGCCGACATCCGGCTTATCAGGAACCAGCCATGACCCGTCCCGCCCAGGACCGCGAACTCGTGGCGCTGATCAAGCCCGGATCGGCACTTGGCGCGCAGCTGGAAGCTCGCCAAGCCGACCTACGGCATCTACCAGTACGACAAGGCCATTGATCGCCATGAGCTTCGCTTCGGCGACGGCGCGTGGCAGGATCTGGAGCCCGAACATATGCCCGACCTGGTGCTGCTCGAAGCCTACGGCACCGAGCTGGTCGAGACGTTGTTCGACGACTGACCGCAGGAGACGAACAATGGCCCTCGATGAAGACGATGAGGACAGCGGCACACAACTGACATCGCTTGCCCCGCACGCCTCAATCGAGTGGCAAATGAGCGACGACGACTGGAAGCTGGCCTCGCCAGCACGTCTTCGCGATCGCGCGCATCTGCGCGTAAGCGTCGAAATACCACGGCTAGGGCGGATCGTCTGGATCAAGCCGCGCAGATCGCAAAGCTGGGACCTCTCCCTGCGCGAACGTGCGATCAATCGCCTCTACGGCCAGTCGGGCACCAGCCTGCCATGAGCGAAGACCTCACGCCCTTGGCATCCGCGGCCACGTTACCCGAGCGTCTCCGCGCGGAAATCGAGGCTGCGCAAAAGACAATGAAAGCCGCGCACGCCAGCGCAACGCTCAGAGCCTATGCTTCCGACTGGGTGACGTTCTGCGAATATTGCGAGGAGCGCAATTTCGAAGCGCTCCCGGCTCATCCCGACGCCGCCGCCGTCTCGCGGCCATCAATCGCTATCATCGCAATGCCGCGCTCGCGCCCCCCTCCTCACGCGATGCCGCTGGCACAATCACGACCATGCTAAAGGGCATTCGCAACACCTACGGCGTAAAGTCCCAGCAAAAAGCCCCGGCCGAGGTCGACGTCCTCACCGCCATGCTGGCCACGATCGAGGGCATGGGGCTGCGCGCGGTGCGTGATCGCGCCATACTGGCGATCGGTTTCGCGAGCGCGCTGCGCCGCTCCGAGCTCGTCGCCGTACAATATGAGCAGCTCTCCTTTGTGAGCTCGGG
>JARROF010000301.1:0-843 GCA_037384205.1 Novosphingobium sp.
CACCGCCGCGATCCCCAAATTCCCGAACAAGGAGAGACCCCGATGAGTTTGCAGCGGGACTATGACCATCCGGGCTATCAACTCGGGCGACTTTTTGCCGTATACGAGTTGGTGCAGCGTTCGGCGCTGGGCCGCGTGAATGCCAGCATCCGAGACAAATATTTCGGAGCCGCCTCGGCCACGCCGGCGAGCGTGTTCCCGATCATCGTGCGCGGCGGACAGAACCATCTGTCAAAGGTGCGCAAGGAAAAGCCCGGTTGGGCGGCGCTCATCGAAAAAGAACTGGAAGAGATTCACAGCCATCTCGATCCGGTCCTGCCGCGTTCGCTCAGCCTTCAGAAGCAAGGCGAGTTCGCCATCGGCTATTACCACCAGCGCGCCGCCAAGCTGACCAACGACAAGGGCGAGGGAGTCAGTCTCGCCGATCAAGAACAGCATGCCACCGATCAGGGGGACAATGACGATGACTGACAGTCCGGCCGTACAGAACCGCTATGAGTTCGTCCTCTACTTCGATGTAACCAACGGCAACCCAAATGGCGATCCCGACGCGGGAAACATGCCACGCCTCGATCCCGAAACCAACCAGGGGCTGGTCTCCGACGTCGCGCTGAAGCGCAAGGTACGCAATTTCGTGGCGCTGGTCGGCGAGGAAAAGCCGGGCTTCGAAATCTACATGAGCGAAGGGGCGACCCTCAATAACCAGCACAAAAAGGCATGGGCGGCGGTGCTGCCTGACGTGACCAAGGACGAGGAGTTCAAGAAGCTTCCCAAAGATCAGCAGAAGTCGCGCGAGCTCACCGCCTGGATGTGCGCGAATTTCTGGGACATCCGCGCGTTCGG
>JARROF010000301.1:893-2889 GCA_037384205.1 Novosphingobium sp.
CAACGCGGGTCAGGTGCGCGGACCGGTGCAGTTCGGCTTCGCCCGTTCGGTCGAGCCGATTCTGCCGCTGGAAATCTCAATCACCCGCATGGCGGCGACAACCGAGAAGGACGCGGAGGAAAAAGGCGGCCGCACCATGGGCCGCAAGCATATCGTCCCTTACGGCCTCTACCGCGTCCATGGCTTCGTCTCCGCACCGCTCGCAAGCCATCCGGCCAAGGGCACGGGTTTCTCCGAGAACGACCTCGAACTGCTCTGGCAGGCACTGTGCCAGATGTTTGACCATGACCGCTCGGCCGCGCGCGGCGAAATGGCCAGCCGTAAGCTGATCGTCTTCCGCCACCAGAGCGCGCTCGGGAACGCGCAGGCACAGTCGCTGTTCAACCGTGTGAAGACCTGGCGTGTCCATCAAGGCTCCGTGCAGGAAATCGGCAGCCCTGCCACCGACAACTGGCCGCCCGCGCGCAAGTGGGAGGATTATAGCGTGACCATCGACCATGACGGACTGCCCGCCGGGGTCGAGATCATCGAGCCTTGCTGAGCGGCTGATGCTTCCACCGCCACCGGACCCCGCCGCCGAAGATGCGCTTGTGCCGGTGTCGGCCCTCCAGCATTATCTCTTCTGCCCGCGCCAGTGCGCTTTGATCCATGTAGAGCGGCTCTGGGCCGAGGATGGCGCCACCGCAGAGGGACGCATCCTCCACGAGCGGGTCGATAGCGGCAAGCCCGATCGTCGCGCGGGCGTGCGCACCGTGCGCGGCCTCGCGGTCGAATTCCCCGATGGGATGCCCTATCCCGTCGAGTACAAGCGCGGCCGGCCCAAGCCGCATCGCGCCGACGAGGTTCAGCTCTGCGCACAGGGGCTGTGCCTGGAGGAGATGTTCGGCTGTGCGGTGCCAGAGGGCGCACTCTTCTATGCCCAGACGAAAAAGCGCACCCGCATCACTTTTGATGCTGAACTGCGCGCGCTCACCCAGTGCCTCGCGGCCGAAACCCGTGCGATGATCGCCGAGGCGCGCACGCCGCCGCCCCGCGCCATGCCCGCCTGTCGCCGATGCTCGCTGGCCGACCAGTGCCAACCCAAAAGGTTGGAGAAGCCGCCCGCCGTCCAGCGTTGGCTGGCCCGCCAGATCGCAGGCGCCGGATTGGAAGAATAGACCGGGGAACACCATGCGCCGCCACCTCAACACCATCTATGTCACCACGGAGAATGCCTGGCTGCGTAAGGACGGCGCCAACATCGTCGTCGAAGTGGAAGGCGGCCTGTTCCGAAGCCGGGATCGCGCTGTCTTTCCTGACGCCGCAAGGCAAGTTCATGGCGCGGGTGGAGGGACCTCGCACGGGCAATGTACTGCTGCGCCGCACCCAGTACCGTGTCGCCGACGACCCGGCGCGTGCGGTGCCGATCGTGCGGGGAATCGTCACGGCCAAAGCCGCGAACCAACGCACCGTCCTGCGCCGCGCACTGCGCGACCATCGTGACCGGTTGCCGCCCGAAACGTGCGCGGGGCTGGAGACAGCGGAAAACCGGCTCGGCCATGTCGCCCGTCGGGCAGCACAAGCCGGCGACGTTGATACGCTGCGTGGCCACGAAGGCGAGGCGGCACTTGTCTATTTCAGCGCATTCGACGCGATGATCCAGGGAGACCGTTCGACTTTTTCGTTCAAAGGTCGCTCGCGCCGTCCGCCGCTGGATCGCGTGAACGCGCTGCTGAGTTTCCTCTACGCGATGCTCGGCCACGATTGCCGCTCGGCGCTCGAAGGGGCGGGGTTCGACCCACAAGTTGGCCTGCTCCATGCCGACCGGCCCGGCCGTGCCAGTCTCGCGCTCGACCTGATGGAGGAATTGCGCCCCGTGCTGGCCGACCGGCTGGCGCTGACGCTCATCAACCGTGGCCAGATCAAGGCGCGCGATTTCACGGTGGACGAAGGCGGCGCTGTCTCGTTGACCGACGACGGACGCAAGGCCGTTCTCGTCGCCTGGCAGGACCGCAAG